>WRJI01000029.1 GCA_009778595.1 Peptococcaceae bacterium
TACTGCTGTTACTGAAATTCTAAGGGATATCACAGTCTGTTGTCAATAGGGATAATGTGACGAAGAAGTCCGGCAAGCACGTCACCAGAGACTTCAAGTGGGATGCGAACCACCGGCTCATCGGTTGAGTGTAATTGAAAGTGGTTTGATGCGAAGACGGGGCTGCATGACAATCTCTTCCGGTTTTATGACCCGGATGTGGAGGTTTGTTAGTCCCTTACGGACGCGAAGCATCAAAAAAGAACAAGAAAATCCACATTCTGAATACTGAATCCTGAATACTGAATACTTGCGGGCGTAGCCCGCATTAGCTAGGACACAATTCAAAGTCCGGACTCCTGGACACCTTATCTGGTATTATAGAAGTATCGACAGTCAAATACCCCTTAGTCGCTTAGGTTGCAACAACATCAATAAAGAACATGAAAATCCACATTCTGAATACTGAATTCTGAATACTGGATACTTGCGGGCAGAGCCCGCGTTAGGAGTGATGTGTAATGTATGAGAGAAGCCGTAATTTGTTGGATTGTCACATCTCGGGATTCAACTATTATGACGGCTTGGATGTTGTCGAATCCCTAAAACACGGAACATATGTGACTCTCGTATCAGAATCGGATAACCCCTATGATCCTGAAGCGATTGCTGTCTACTTCAAGGAAATCAAACTCGGATACATTCCCCATACCAAAAATTCTCTGATTAGCAATCTCCTCTATTTCGGTTACGGCAACATTATTGAAGCCAAAATAAACAGCTGCGACCCCCAAGCCCACCCTGAACGCCAATTTCGCATTGTCGTCAGAATCAAGGATAGCCGCAAACAACAGCCAATGCCCTTGTAAAAAAACCACCTCAATAACTATAGTACGCCGGACATTAGGCGAGGTAAAAGAGAGTCGCGTAATTCAGCGAGCCGTTTACTCTCCTTATTGTTGCTATTGAGGGTTTGGAACATGGCTTGCATCGCTTCAAACCACTTCAACTGCACCTCAATGGGCGGCAGAACTGCGACAATACCTTTTAAATGCGATGACGGACGGGCAATGGAGGGGACACCAGTTTGAGAAGCATTAGCGAGCAGTTTCCCTTGCCCCTCACGGCTATGGAAGAAGTAGTTAATGTATTCCGGCAGAGCCTTTGTTTTATCACAGCGAAGGTAAAACTGCCGTTGCGATATGACGTAGTAAGGGTAGTCGCAGTCGTCGGGAATCAATGCCACTTGCCCAATGTTGCCAGCGTGGGTGAAAATGATGTCACCTGCACGGACAAGCGAATTCGACAAACGGCCGGCGTGTTCTTCAGTAATGAAATTGTAGCCCAGTTCGTCAAGGTAAAGCCCGCGAAGATGGTTTCCGCTGATAATGGGAACTCCGCTCTCCACAAAGGTCTCGACCTTGATATTCGAGCCAAAGGGCCCCATAGCGACTTTATCAGCAAGGTACTCAATAGTGTGTACACTCCACCCAGAAGGGATTTCGCCAAGTTCGCTGTCGATGAAGTCACTGTCTGCGAACGGCTCGAAGTCCACAAACCAGCTTTTGAAAATCGCCTGTGCCATCTGCTCTAAATGATGATTTATCTTTGTGTTGAGGTCTATTTTTGCCGATAAATCGAAATAAATATCTCCAATTTGCCGTTGAATCTCCATAGGTGGTAGCGGTATCAAAAGTTTATCTAAAAAACTCTTTTTGAAGTGTGGAATTACATCTCCTACATTATAGTTATGTATTTGCGTTTGCATTTCTTTGCTACGCAGAAATGCAAAAAGATACTTGTTGTATAGTTTATTCTTGTCAGCACGAAAGGCAATCATATCTTGCGCTATACAAAAATTCACAGGATCAGGAACCATGCAAACCCTACCAGGGGTTCCTTTATTGACAAATATCACATCACCGGGCTGCGGATGAGCGCGAAACCAAGTTCTATATGTTTCATCGGATAAATAGCGTATCTTTTCAAAAGCAGGGTATAGGTTTTCATTCTTTATACAGTTTGTTGCTATCAAGACATGACCGTTTTCTGCTGTTGGAACGGTTTTGCCTCGATTATCTACAACAAATGATAGCAACTCTGGCAGCGGTACTTTGGGGCAATTATTCATATCAAATTTCAAACCCTATCGCCCCCAGTCTTTTGCGAATTGCTTCTTCCAACTCGCGTGACCGCTTGAACATCTCAGAGAGTTCGCCTGTCAGCCGTGCCATCTTCTCCTCAAAGGGTTCGCCGTCGTCCTCCTGCTCCTCAATGCCGACATACCGCCCCGGCGTGAGGATATAATCCTGCTTGGCGATATCCTCTGTGGTCACAGCTACGCAGTAGCCCTTCACGTCTTCGAGAGTGCCGTCGTCAAAAGCCTCGAAGGTCTTGGCAATCCTGGCGATATCTCCGGCGGTCATTTCGCGCAGCCGCCGGTTAACCATGGATCCCATCTTGCGGGCGTCAATAAACAGCGTCTTGCCTGTCTGCTTCTTGTTGCGGCTGATGAACCACAGGGAAACAGGAATCTGCGTGGTATAGAACAATTGCGTTGGCATGGCAATGATGCCTTCCACAAGGTCATCCTGAACAATTTTCTTGCGGATTTCGCCTTCACCGCCGCTTTGGGAGGACAGGGAACCGTTGGCCAGCACCATGCCGATTTTGCCGTTGGGAGCAAGGTGGAAAATCATGTGCTGAAGCCACGCAAAGTTGGCGTTTCCGGCAGGCGGCAAACCATATTTCCACCTCTGGTCGTCATTCAGTGAGCCGTCATTCCAGTCTGACAGGTTGAAAGGCGGATTGGCCATAATGAAGTCCGCTTTCAGCGTCTTGTGCAAATCTTTATGGAACGTGTCAGCGTTATAACCGCCCAAGTCGGCCTCAATCCCGCGAATGGCAAGGTTCATCAAAGCCATCTTGCGGGTGGTCGGGTTGGCGTCCTGCCCGTAGACAGACAGGTTGCCGATGTTGCCCGCATGGTTTTTGACGAAGTCCGTGGATTGTACGAACATACCGCCGGATCCGCAGCAGGGGTCATAGACGCGCCCCTTGAAGGGCTGCAAGACTTCGACAAGGGTCCGTACCACACAGGACGGTGTGTAGAATTCCCCGGCCCGCTTGCCTTCCTGCTCGGCAAATTTTGAGAGACAATATTCGTAAGTGCGACCAAGGATGTCCTTATCCGTCCCGTGTTCTATCATCTGAATATTGGTAAAGAGATCAACCACATTCCCAAGACGACGCTTGTCCAGTTCGGTGCGTCCATAAGTCTTGGGAAGGATATCCTTCAACCGCTTATTCTCCTTCTCAATCGACCGCATGGCGTCGTCAATAATTGTCCCGATTTCTTCGGCGTGAGCGGCGCCTGCTATAACGCTCCACCGCGCCTCCGACGGCACGAAAAAAATGTTCACCTCGGCATAGGCGTCCTTGTCTTCCACATCATCGTTTTCGGCGAGCAGTTCCTGATACCGCCCCTCGAACTTGTCAGAGATGTATTTCAGGAATATAAGCCCCAGGACAACATGCTTGTATTCGGCGGCATCCATATTCCCACGGAGGATATCCGCCGCCGCCCAGATTTGCTGTTCAAAGCCGATATCGGCTGTCGTGCCGCTGTTTGTTACAGCCATTGTGTTGCCCCCTTACTTCCGGCATCCATCACAACCGCACCCAAACCGTCCACATCAACCACCATAGACCCCGCAACCAACCCCGCCTCCAACAGGGCCGCTTTCATGGCCCGCGCGCACTCTTCTGTGTGCTCCTCCGGGCACAGCGCCAACAACGCCGGCCCCGACCCGCTCAGCACGGCTCCATAAGCACCCTTTGTCCGCGCGACGGCCAACGCCGGATTCATCCCGGGGACAAGATCAGCTCGAAACCTCTGATGAACCCGATCTTCTGTCGCCGTCGCCAGCAACCCGTAATCCCGGCTCACGATAGCGTAAACCAGCAGCCCAACCCTGGATGTATTGAACGTCAAATCCTCACGAGACAGCCGAGGCGGCAGAATCGCCCGCGCTTTCTCCGTTTCCACCATAATTTCCGGAATCACTGCCACCACCTTGAAGGCGGGCCGGGAATCCAGAACCCGCGGCAGAATGGTGTCCCTGTCCTGAACCGTTAAGGTCACCCCACCAAAAAAAGCCGGGGTCACATTATCCGGGTGCCCCTCAATCAAACAGGCCAACCGCAATAAATCCTCCCGGGACATAGGATTGCCCGACAAAGCGTTCGCCAGCAGCAAACCGCCGACCACAGCTGTGGACGAGCTTCCCAACCCCCGGGTGGGCGGAATCATATTATGCAATCCCAAAGAAACCCTCTGTTCCGATTCTCCGATTTCCTGCCAGAACCGGCACATGGAATTCCAAACAAGATTATCCGCTGAAAGGGGAATCTGATCCGTATACTCGCCTGACAACGCCACCCGCAATGTCTCTGCGGGTTCAGCCGAAAAGGTATTGTACACGGTCAGCGCCATCCCCATACAATCGAAACCCGGTCCCAGATTCGCCGATGTAGCCGGAACGCGCACAGTGACCATGAAACCTCCTCAGAAACGGGCGTAGCCCGCTAATCATCAATGATTCTCAATCCGAATAAGATTGTAGATCTTCTCCAACTTCGGATATGATTCCAAAGCTGTAAGTGCCTTACGCATCTGTGCTTCCAAACAGGGATGGGTGATAAAGACCACCTCAGCCCGATTATTTCTCCGCGGCTTCTGAATAATCGAAGCAAAACTGATATCCGCTTCCGCAAAAAACAACGCCAACGTCGCGAACACCCTCGGTTCATCGATGACTTTCAAGCGGATATAGAAGCCGGTCTTCTGCTCATCCAGAGGCAGAACAGGGGTATCGTGATAATACTGAGGAAACATCTTCCCTGTGGAAGACGTCGCCATGCGACGGGCAATCTGCACAATATCAGCGACAATAGCGCTACCTGTGGGCATCGACCCTGCACCCCGTCCATAGAACATCGTTTCCCCCACAGCGTCCCCCACAACATAAACCGCGTTAAAAACCCCGTCCACACTGGCCAAAGGATGCCCCACAGGAATCAACGTCGGATGGACCTTAACCGCAACCCCCTCAGGCAACCCGTCAACCGAAGGCGCCCGATTGGCAATAGCCAACAGTTTAATCACACAATTCAACTCAGCGGCGTAAGCAATATCCTCTGAAGTGATTCTCGTGATCCCCTCCACATAGACATCCTCAAGGGCCACAGGGCAGTTGAATGCCAACGAAGACAGAATCGCTAGTTTACGGGCCGCGTCAAGACCTCCTACATCCGAGGTGGGATCGGCTTCCGCGAAACCAAGCTGCTGAGCCTCAGCCAAAACATCCTGGAAATCCCGCCTCTGGCTTGTCATCTCCGACAGAATATAGTTCGTTGTGCCGTTGATAATCCCCAGCACCGACTCAATACGGTTCGCTGCCAAATTCTGCTGTATCGCCGCGATAATCGGAATCCCGCCGCCCACACTGGCCTCAAATCCAAGATCCAGCCCTTTTTCGGCTGCCAGAGCAAAGAGTTCCGCGCCATGAACCGCCAGAAGATCCTTATTCGCCGTCACCACATGTTTGCCGCTGTTCAGCGCCCGGGTTACATACTGACGCGCCAAATCGATACCGCCCATAACCTCAACCACTATGTCAATATCCGGATCATTCAAGATATCCTCCACATCTGTCGTAATTGTCTCCACAAATATCTTCTCGAACTCCGCGCAAGCCTGAACCTTATCGGACTCCCGAACCAGAGCTTTTTTGACACGGATATTCATTCCGGAACGTATGTCAATATCAAACCCGTTGTTACCGACAATTGTGGCGACACCGCCCCCCACGGTTCCTAATCCCAGCAGACCGAGATTGAGCGTTTTCATGCTGTTAGACCTCCCCAATATCATTTTCCTCTATACTCCTCTATACAATCCCCTATACTCCTCTATACAATATAGAGATGCCGGATCCCTGCATATTGTGCTTATTATATCAGTCTTCCTAAATTGAAACAAGATTTAGAAAAAAGCCGCTCCCCCGGAATAAAAACACCGGCGGCCTCATTTAACCGCCGGAGTTCCGGAACCGTTATCGTACTCGCCTCAGACTCACGTAGTCCTAAAACTCACGTAGTCCTAAAACTTATGCTTGATGGTGAATGTCGCTCCAACGCTTTCGTTTATGTCAATTTCGACATACACAAAACTAACCTCTTCGATATCATCCGGTATCGCGAACACAACATCATATTCTTTCGTTTGATTCACTTCAAGATTGAACTCATCGGGCATCATGGTATCGACATCCTCAAAAGCATCAAGGGGATACATGTCTTCATCCGAAAGTCCTGCCGCTTTGAGGTAGAAATCGCTGCTGAACATCGGAATAGGTTCTTTGAAAGTATTTGTCTCAGTCACCCTGACCACAACGAACCTGTATCCGTCAACAGTTTCCTTTCCCCCATACTCGTCTGCCGAACGAATGCTTTTCACATTGAAATCAAACCACTTCGTCGAATAGGTTTTGTTCAGCTCCCCGGTGACGTCGCCCTTGATAAAAGACTTGATTGCCGAGCCCAGTGTCGCGTCCGAATCCCGCGAGCATCCGGCCAGAGAAAACACCAACACCATCACCAACCCGATCATCCAGATTCTTTTCATCTCTTTTGCTCCTCCTAGTTTTCTACAACATATGCTTAATCGTAAAAGTTCTGCCGAACTTCTTATTCTCACTGATCTCCAGATACACAAATCCAATATCCTTAATATCCTCAGGGATCTCAAACACAATATCATAAGTCACCGATTGACCTTTGGCCAGTCTGAAACTATCCGGCATCATGGCATCAACGCCCTCGAAAGGTGATAACGGCAACTCATCTGATGAGATAATGCCGGTTCCTTTGATTTTGAAATCCCCAACACTCATTGGGATAGGATCCGCAAACGTGCTTGTAATACTCACTTTAGTGACGACGAACTTGTAGCCGTCTCCGATTTTCCGATCGCCGTATTCGTAAGTCTCCTGAAAATCAGTAACTGTGAAACGAAACCACTTGGTCGAATATTCTACATTCAGATCTCCAATAATATCAGAATTGATTTGACTCGAACATCCTATAAGAGAAACTATCATTATAGCTATAAGAACACCCATCCACAACCTTTTCACGTCAACCCTCCTTCTTTGCCAAACCACTCTAGTAACTTATAGACGCAAAGCGTCAATAAAAAATAAGAAAATCCACATTCTGAATACTGAATACTGGATACTTGCGGGCAGAGCCCGCGTTATCTCTTCACGACAAGAGCCCGAACCTATTATATCGACAATTTTATTCTCTATCTTCACATTATGCAACCATTTATGGTATCTGTCAAATTTAACAAAAACGCCAACACCTTGCCTCACCGCCTCCAAATTGTTATAATGAGCCAACGAATGGATCCGGGAGATGAACGCAGAGGAGTTGTTTTTTATGTCGGAGAAACTTAGTGATAGAATAACGCTGGGCGTCGACAGAGCCCCTCATCGGTCTTTGTTACGGGCTTTGGGGCTGACTGACCGCGAGATGGCTCAGCCTTTAATTGGGATTGTGAATTCCTATAACGAGTTTGTGCCCGGACACATGCATCTGCGGCAGATCGCCGAAGCCGTGAAAACAGGGGTGAGCTCGGCAGGCGGAACGCCACGCGAGTTTTCAACGATAGGGGTTTGCGACGGTATAGCCATGGGACACGAGGGCATGCATTTTTCTTTGGCCGGCCGGGAACTGATTGCCGATTCTGTGGAGATTATGGCCAGAGCTCACGCCTTGGACGCCCTGGTATTCATCCCAAACTGCGATAAAATTGTCCCGGGCATGCTGATGGCTGCCCTCAGGTTGAATCTGCCTTGTGTTTTTGTCAGCGGCGGGCCAATGCTGCCGGGCCGGTTTGAGGGGGAAAATGCCGACCTCATCACGGTCTTCGAAGCCGTCGGAAAAGTTCACAGCGGCCAAAAAGACCAGGCGTGGCTGCGAGATTATGAGGAAAACGCCTGTCCCACCTGTGGTTCCTGCGCCGGCATGTTTACAGCCAATTCCATGAATTGTCTGACAGAAGCCCTCGGGCTCGCTTTGCCCGGCAACGGCACCATTCCCGCCGTTTATTCCCAACGCCTGGTTTTGGCCAAAGAAGCCGGTCGCCTGGTTATGGATGTTCTCAATTATGATCTGCGTCCCCGGGATATCGTGACGACAACGGCCTTGCATAACGCCGTCGCTGTCGATATGGCTCTCGGTTGTTCCACCAATACCGTTTTACATTTGCCCGCTGTGGCCAACGAAGGTCGGCTGCATTTTGATTTGGCTGAGATCAATACCATCAGTGATAAAGTGCCACAAATCTGTAAGCTTTCGCCGGCCCCGGGAGGACACTATCTCATTGACCTCGGCGAAGCCGGCGGCGTCAGCGCCGTCATGAAGGTTCTGCTGGACGAAGGACTTCTTGACGGTACGGTGCAAACGGTTACAGGGGTTCTGGCTGACAGAATCAAAGACGCCCGGGTCAAGGATCAGAATGTCATCCGTCCCCTCAGTGCCCCTTATTCCTCCCGAGGCGGACTCAGCATCCTCTTCGGTGATCTGGCGCCCAAAGGCGCTGTTATTAAAGTCGGGGCTTTGAAAGATCCGGCTATGGTCTTCGAGGGACGGGCCAAGGTTTTCGACAGTGAAGACGCGGCAGCCGACGCCATCCGCAGCGGCGGTGTCGTCGCCGGAGATGCCGTTGTGATCCGCTATGAGGGCCCCCGAGGCGGGCCGGGTATGCGGGAGATGCTAGGTCCCACGGCCACTTTAGCCGGTATGGGTCTTGACGACTCTGTGGCCCTTCTCACCGACGGACGGTTTTCCGGCGGCAGCAGGGGATTGTCTATCGGGCATATCTCTCCGGAAGCCGCCTTGGGCGGAGATATCGCTTTCGTCAACGACGGCGACCGCATCCGTGTCGACTTAAACCGGCGCACTTTGGAATGGCTGGTTTCCGAAGAGGAAAAAGCAAGCCGTCGGGAATCTTTTGATCCCGAAAAAGGATTGGCCAAAGCCGGACGCATCGCGGGCAGCACAGGGTATTTAGGCCGCTACGCTGATTACGTTCAGTCGGCGGACAAAGGCGCGGCCTTCCGTGGGGCCATCAACTGACAGAAAGGAAAACTTGATGCAAGAGAACAACACAGACGAACAAATCCTTGATGAATATGACAATTCTCGCAAGCTCAGCACAAAACAATCTGTGACGGCTGAGTCTTTCACACTTGCCCAAGACGGGAAATACAACGGTGCCAAATGTGTTCTGCAGATGCTGGAAGAGCAGGGGGTTGAAATCATTTTCGGTTATCCCGGCGGCGCGGTGTTGCCTCTTTACGATGCCCTGCGGGACAGCTCAATCCGCCATGTCTTACCGCGTCATGAACAAGGGGGCGTTCACGCCGCCGATGCTTATGCCCGAGCCGGCGGCAGGGTAGGGGTCTGTCTGGCCACCTCGGGACCCGGCGCCGCCAATCTTGTTACAGGCATCGCTAACGCCTACATGGACTCCGTCCCCTTGGTGGCCATCACCGGCCAGGTCACAACCAATCTGTTGGGCAGCGACTGTTTCCAGGAAGTCGACATCACCGGCATCACCATGCCCGTGACCAAACACGCCTATCTTGTCAAAAACGTTAACGATATTCCGCGAATTATCCGGGAGGCTTTTCATATCGCCGGCACCGGCCGACCCGGCCCGGTTCTTATCGACATCCCCAGAGATATTCAAGCCGCTTTGTTACCGCAACCGGAACCCGCCGACAAAAACCAACGAATCCATATCAAAAGCTACCGATATTTCGGCAAAGGCAACGCCGGCCAGATCGACGAAGCCGTCAAAGCCCTCAAGGCCTGCCGCAAACCCGTCGTTTACGCCGGCGGAGGCATCATCACCTCCGGTGCCGGCACGGTGCTCACCCAACTTGTCGACACCCTTAACCTTCCCATTGTCACAACCCTCATGGGTATCGGCAGCATCGACACGGGCCATCCCAACTCTTTGGGCATGGTGGGCATGCACGGCACCGCCACAGCCAATTTCGCCGTAACGGACTGCGACCTCCTCTTAGCCGTAGGGGTCCGCTTCGACGACCGCGTCACCAGCGGTCTCCACCATCGTTTCGCTGCCAACGCCACCATAATCCACATCGACATTGACCCGGCCGAGATCGGCAAAGTCATTATCCCCGACATCCCTATCGTCGGCGACGCGCGCCTGATTCTGGAAGACATATTATCCGGACTCCCGTCACAAACCGGGAACCGGGAACAAACTTGGTGGGAGACCATCCGCGCCTGGCAGCAAGAGCATCCTCTTCGCTACGAACCTTCAGAGAGACTGAACCCCCAACATGTGTTGGAAACCATGGTCAGAATCGGCGGCCCCGACGCCATCGTCACCACAGACGTGGGGCAACATCAGATGTGGGCCGCCCAGTTCTGCCGCATTCGCCATCCGCGTCATTTCATTACCAGTGCCGGCCTCGGAACCATGGGGTTCGGACTGCCGGCTGCTATCGGAGCGCAATTGGCTTGCCCGGAGAAGACCGTTTTTCTTGTTACGGGAGACGGCTCCCTGCAGATGACCATCCAGGAACTGGCCACGACGCGCCAGAACAACCTGCCTATCAAAATCGTCCTGATGAACAACGGTGTTCTGGGTATGGTAAGACAATTGCAAAAATATCTGAACGACGAACGGTTTAATCAAATTCAACTTCAGGCTAACCCCGATTTCGTCAAAGTTGCCGAAGCTTACGGTATCAAAGGCATTCGGGTGGAGAAACCGGCAGAGATGGGCCCTGCCATCACCGCGGCTCTCGCCGAAGAGGGACCGGTTCTCATTGACTGCCTCATTTCACCTGACGAAGTTGTTCTTCCCATGGTCCCGCCCGGCAAAGCCATTCACGAGATGCTATTAGGGGGATGAAACATGTTACACACCCTTGCTGTTCTGGTCGAAAACAATCCCGGTGTTCTCGCCCGGGTATCGGGGCTTTTTGCCCGCCGTGCCTACAATATCTATAGCCTGACGGTCTGCCAGACTGAGAATCCGGACCTATCCCTGATGACTATTGTCGTCGAAGGGGACACCCAAGTCATCCAACAGGTCATGAAACAACTGCACAAGCTTGTGGTTGTGCATAAGGTGACCAACCTGAGTAACGAATCTATCGTTGATCGGGAGTTGGCTTTGATCCGGGTTAAGGTTCGTGCCGAAACCCGCATGGAAGTGTTGCAGATCGTTGATATCTTCCGGGGTCGGGTTGTTGATTTGGGCCGCAATTCTTTGAGCATCGAAGTTACGGGAGACGAAGAAAAGATTGATGCTTTTATCCGCGCTATGAAACCCTTCGGGATACTCGAACTGGTGCGAACAGGACGGATCGCCATCGTGCGATCGGAGAGTTGAAACCATGCACTATTCCCTCCACGTAACCGATGCCTGCAACCTTTCCTGCGCCTATTGCGGTCGAAAAAAACCGCCTATTTCCATGAGCCGTGAAACCGCTCATCAAGCCGTTGATCTCGCCTTAGCCGACCCGGATTCGTCCATTGGGATCGGCTTTTTTGGCGGGGAACCTCTTCTCTGCAAAGATCTTATCACCGACATCGTTGCTTACACAAATGCCAACGCGCCCGCTGCCAAAAAAATCTCCTACAGGCTTACCACCAACGGACTTTTGCTTGACGATACCTTCCTCAACTATGCCCGCCGGGAAGGAATCCTCATCTCAATTTCCCTTGACGGACACAAAGAAGCCCACGACACCAACCGCCAGACCCACGCCGGGCAAGGCAGTTACGACGCCATTCTCCCCATACTGCCCAAGCTGCTGAATCACAACCCCTACACCGCCGCCCTTATGACGGTAGCCCCGAACACGACGACTTTCCTTGCGGATTCTGTCCGTAGCATCTACGCCCAAGGCTTTGTCAACATCATCTGCACATTAGACTACAGCGCCCCCTGGACAGAAAACGATCTCGCAACCCTTAACAAAAACTACAGGAAACTGGCGGACACCTATTACGAATTCACCCTATCGGAGAAAAAATTCTTCTTCAGCCCCTTTGACGGCAAAATAGACAGCCACGTTAACCGCGAAGAGTATTGCGCCGAACGCTGCAAACTGGGTTTCGAACAAATATCCGTCGGCACGGACGGCACCTTATATCCCTGCACCCAATTTGTCGACGACAAGGATTATCAAATCGGAGATGTCGCCGCCGGCATAGATCAGCAGCGACGCCAAGAGATCTATGACCTCAGCCGGGCTGAACATCCCCAGTGCCGGGAGTGCGCCCTCCGGGACAGATGCCTCCATACCTGTTCCTGTGTCAACAAATACACCACCGGTCACATCACCGAGCCATCCCCGGTCCTCTGTGCCGTTGAGCGCATGCTGATTCCTATCGTGGACAATGTCGCCGCCAGGCTCTACAAGAAGCGAAGCGGCATGTTCATTCAGAAACATTACAACGAACTGTACCCCTTGGTATCCCTAATCGAGGATGCCGGAGAGACGACCCGGTACGAAGATAAGAAAACACAAAATATGAATCCGGAGGTCTGATCATGGAACTCAAACCGGTAAAAAACCACAAAACCCACTATCCCCACCGTAGCCAGGTTAACCTGAACGAGTTGCTGCTTACCTATAAACCCAACCGCTGGAAATCCATCACAAAAACCCCGACACTCACAACCATGCTTTTGGTCGGCGCTCTGGCCTCCACCGGGCTCACGGGATGCACCTCTGGCGGTGGCATCGGACCTATTGATGGTGATATCGTCATGGATATCCGAAAAATGAATATGGCGCCAATCTTTGAAATCCAACCGGATTCGCTATCACAGCATCCGAAAACCATCACAGGACAGGGAGACGCAACACCACTCACAGATGATATGGCCTTTGCCATCATTCAAAGTGAGCTGGAGAGATTGGGATTAAGCGGAACACCCACAAACAGGCATGTTCCGGTTCTGATAGAACCGCAAGACTCCGCGTCCCCGAAACCCTTGGAATATGTCAATTGGGAGTTTGATCTGGAGATACAATGCGCCTATAACCGTGTCTACGCAGAGTTTCTGCCCCAAGTCGAAGCGGAAACCCCGGATGAACTCAGCCAGAGACAAATCTTTTCTCTGCCTGAGAACCCCAAAGAAGCCGCGACAGCTTTGCGGGATCAATTAATTGAAGTCGACGATCCCAGTACGGCCGTTGTTTTTTATGCGCATGATGACGCAACCCTGCAGGAACAAAACCTTCGGGCCCAGGTCATCCAGTTCGTTGAGTGGCTAAAGGTCTGCGGTCTCATTTGATCCGCAATCCACTCCGGTGATTTGGACTTGACGGAATCCTAACTTAATAAAATTTTAAGAAACTCTTAACTTTCGCGTAATTCTTTTGCGCGAAAGTTGTGGTATAATGCTCCTGAACACAAATCAACACCAAGAGGAGGGTAACATTTTGAGAGTGCGTAAATTTTTCCGACAAATAAACCGCGGAATTGTGCTTGCTATAATTGTCGCAATTGCCTTGACCGGGTACCTCATTGTTGACGGGGTGGCTTTTGCCTCTGAAAAAACAGCTATCAGAGATATGCTGGCCGCCTACGCCCAAGAAGCCGAAACCATGTCTGTTCTCCCGGAAGACGTCCGCCAACCCGGGAAAAAGGCTCCGATGAGCACTATCGAAAAGAAGATGGAACAGACCAAACCCATCATGGAAAAATATCTGACCGACAGCGTATCCTGGAACGGTTCGGCTTACCTGAACGCCCAAACCTCCCTGGAATACGCCCTTAAAGAAAACAACGACCTCTGTGCTTATGTCACAGAGTGCAAATTCGATGTCACCAATGTGAGCAAGCTCCGAAAAATCACCACAGACCTTGCCATCGGCGACGTCACCGTTCGCGCCAACATCCAAACGATCGGCCGGCCCACTTACCTGTTGATGTTTATGCAGATCCCGGCGGATATGAATAACGGTATCTTTTTTAACAACAAACCGGGGATCGGTTCGGAAGTGGACACAACACCCCACACCTATTCCAAAGAAATCACTTTTCTCGAAGTCTACTTCAAAAAAACGAACGGGACCTGGAAAGTCGCCGAAACGAACGGCGGCTACTGGTACCGATAAGGGGGAATCCATCCATGAGCGAAACGATTCTACAGGTTAGCCAAGTTTCCAAAATGATGGGCAAACGCCTGATCATTGACAACATATCCTTTGAGACTTACAGCGGTGAAGTGTTCGGTTTCCTGGGTCCCAATGGTGCCGGCAAAACCACGACCATTAAAATGATTCTTGGACTCTTGGCCATAGATGCCGGAAACGTAGAGATCTGCGGCTTCAATGTTGCCAAACGGTTTGAAAAAGCCATGGCTCAAGCCGGAGGAATCGTAGAGAATCCGGAAACCTATCCCTACCTTAGCGGTATGCAAAACCTGCTGCAATACAAACGAATGCGCTCCGGCGTGACCAAAAATCGCATCCGGGAGGTCGTCAACATCGTCGGCCTGGAAAACCGCATTCACGAAAAGGTCAAAAAATACTCTTTGGGTATGAGGCAACGGCTGGGTCTGGCTCAGGCGATCATGCATAATCCAAAACTGTTGGTCTTGGACGAGCCCACCAACGGCCTTGATCCAGCCGGCATACGCGAATTGCGGGATATCTTGAAACGATTGGCCCATGAAGAGGGAATTGCCGTGTTGGTATCCAGCCATCTGTTATCGGAAATGGAGCTGATGTGTGATCGGGTCGGCATCATCTCTAACGGCCGCATCATCGGCGTCAAATCGACGAAAGAATTGATGGAACAAGCCAGCGGAGGCCGGAAAACCTTCCGATTTACCGTCAACGATCCCAACAGGGCCGTCGCCTTGCTGTCAGATATGGAACTGACAGTGACAAACATCACACCGGAAAACTTCGATCTGGCAGTGGCTGACGACACCATGGTCGGTACAATTAACGCCCGGCTCATTAACGCCGGCATCATTCTTCTGGGGGCCGCCCCCATAGAACGTTCCTTGGAAGACGTCTTCATCGAAATCACCGGCGGAGGAGGGAATCAAATTGCGTAAGATGTGGGGCCTCATCACTAATGAATACATCAAAATCTTTTCAAGAATCTCCACCATCATTATGCTGATCGCCATTATTGGTTTGGCGGTGGGGTATAACGGATTGATGTATCTGTCAGGTCAAGCTACGGTGTATAACTCTTTCTATGAGCCCACCGATTACTACAGAGAGCAAATCCAGTTTGAACAGCAGAACAAACAGCCGGGGTGGGAGACCAGAATCGAAATGTATACATTTTTACTTGATAACACATTCACTGACAACGATTGGCGCGGAGGGGCCGTCTATGAAGCTTATGCTTTGAAAGAGATCGCCAACGCGCCATCGATCGACACACCAGAGGAAACCGATACCCCCGACGGAACGGATGCCCCCGACGGAACAGATACCCCCGACGGAACGGATACCCCCGACGGAACGGATACCCCTGACGGAACGGATGCCCCCGGCGGAACGGATGCCTCCGACGGAACCGATACCCCCGACGAAACGGGTACCCCCGACGGAACCGACCCCGACGGCGCACCCGGCGCGAAAGAACGAACCGAGGCTCAGGCAGGTTTTGACACCATCATAACCGCGGTGAAAAACGACGACTGGAAAGGTTATCTAAACTATCAGATCGCTCAGATGAACGCGGATGAGGATATGACCCAGGAAGAAAAGGATCTCAAATCCTGGATCATCCAATACAGGATCTCTCACGACATCAGACCGGATTATCTCCTCTACTCACAAGACGACAAACCCAGAGACAATTGGCAGAACAAAACCCTCTTCCGGTTGGAAAACTGCGTTTCGATGCTCAACAGCGAGTTGCGTCTTCCTTACGCCGATCGCGATCACAAAAAAGTTGCCGCCCTTAATGAAGCCGTCCTGATTGACAAACACCGGCTGGTGAACGATATTCCCGTGGCGACACAACCGGACAACCCGGAAATTGATCAAATGGGGGCCACTTTTGCCAACAACAGTTTCTGGTCAATTTTTACCACATCCGCCCGCGCCATTTCTTTTGTGAGTGTCTTGATAATCATTGTCGCCGGCAGCGCCATCGCCTCGGAATTCTCCGGCGGTACCGTTAAGTTTTTGTTGATCAACCCGGTGAAACGCTGGAAGATCCTTGTAGCCAAATACATTTCTGTGCTAAGTGTCGCTCTGCTGATGTTGTTGGTCTTCTACGTGTTCAACGCGCTGTTAACCGGGCTGTTCTTCGGCTTCGGGGACATTGGCGCCCCTCATCTCTATGTATCAGGTGATACAATTCAAAGCACGTCCAGCTTCGTCTTCGTCGCCTGGAAATACCTATTGGGCAGTATTGACCTGCTGACTATGGCGACACTCGCTTTTGCCATATCCTCCCTAACCCGAAGTTCTGCTCTATCCATCGGTCTCGGTGTGTTTTTGACGTTATCCGGCAAAGGCGCCACCCTGTTTTTAGGAGAATCCTTCAAAATCGATTGGGCGCGCTATCTCATTTTTGCCAACACCAACTTGAACAGTATTATGACCAGGACAACACCCTTCTTGGGACAGACGGTTTCTTTCGCGCTCATGGTGATCGCGGTTTATGTCCTCGTCTTCTGGATAACGGCTTGGGACGGGTTTGTCAGAAGAGACGTGAAATAAGGCGGGCAACACCCGCCTTATGAGCCGGAGCAACTCTTTCCGGAGCAACTCTTTCAGGAGAAACTATTTCAACAGATTTTCAGTTAGGATACTTTCATCGATGATTATTTGATTATTATGGATCACGATACCTTTGATCCACTCTGATAGGTCAACTTTGATAACAAGATCCGTGTTATCCTCTGAGACATGAAGGGAAAGATCCCAATGCCATCCATCGATCTCCTGCAAATCCAATAACCTGAACTCTTCTATCTGATCGGTAAAGGCTTTGTTGAGAGGAACGTCGAAACTTTGTAATGTCATGACATTAATGCATTTCACGAAGTCATCTCCACTCATGAAACAATAAGCATACTGCCCATCCTTACTGACGGTGTAGTAAACATCCTTACGTTCCGACCCTTCAGCGCCTTCCACAATGATGGCTTGCTCTTCGTCCAGGAGGTCAAATCGATACAGATTCCCATCTCTAACGTTTGACATCATGTGTTCAACCCTATAGCGCCACACCGTATCTTCCAGCACAGAAACATCGACTTGCTCACCGGTTCTTGTATCAACAATCATCGGGGTCATATTGTCTTTGGTGGAAACCCCCATATAGTAACGACTGCCATCGCAGAAACCATCCCAACGATACTTTCCGGACCTCCCAACGCGATTCAAAAGACCCTCGGGATTGTACTTGCTGTCAGCATCCAAGTAATCAGCCTCATAGTCATGCTCCGTTACATAGTAGAAGTCTCTGTTGTCTTTCCCAATGGGGCAGGAAACATCCACACCCGTCTTCACATGATAGAAGTGTCCTGTTTGAGGATCAGCCCCGGTGACGGGATCTGTTGTTGTATAAAAGAGAACCTCATTGTCACTTGAAAACTCCGCATCCATCAAGGAGCCTTTATGGGGAATCTGATAAATATCCGCAAGCAATCTCACACTCATATCCTTAGAATCGACGATGTAGAGCTGCCTCCCATATGGCTTCTCACGGGAAACATCCGCAGACAGGTACCTGCCGTTATCTGAAATCCGGACTGCTGCCCTATCCCATTGAATCTCAGAAGGCAATTGTTTGTAAGCGCCTGTACTCACTTGCATCAGGTAGGCTCGATAATCTGATTTCTCACCAACATAGTTTGAAAATGGATAATTGTCTTGAAAAATATCGAAATAGATATATTCCCACCCCGGAGAATGGTCACAAACAGTTATGATAAACTTATCGCTCAAAGACAGTTTTTCTCGAATCAATGATTTGGGATCAAACACCTCATGCGTTATTTGATTAAAGACTGTTCCGCTTTCGGGAGACCCTCTCTTGATGTTCTTTGTTGTCGTCGTGCCCGAACTGTCGGCCATCGTGTCCGAACTGTCGGCCACCGTGCCCGAACCGCCGGCCACCGTGCCCGAACCGGCAGCCATCGTGTCCAAAGCCTCCTTTCCCGTTGCTGCCTCTGTATCACTTGTATCTTTATCCGATCTGCTTGCTCTCTCTAAGCCCGCACTGCCCATCATCGCTTCACTCACATTGTTCTCATCGTTCGATGTGTTTACAGGGCTCAACACAGCCGTTGACGCAACATGAAACACAAAACTGTTATGAGGAGAGGCACAGACCATATCATCAATCTTATTGATTCTAAGATCATACGTAACCGTTGTAACATTTAATCTCTGAGACACATACCATTCGGGGATAGGCACGCCTTGGACAGATCCCTCATCCACAAAAGCGGTTCTTTTCTGATCGTTGTTGGAAATAAACGCAACCCCAACGAAAGTCAGAACCAGCAGGCAAGCCGCAGCAACGGATCCAAAGGTGAAGTACTTCACACCTTTTCCAGATGTCTTTCGCTTGCGTGATCGCTCGATTTTTTCCAGAGTCATCTTCTTTATCCGCGCCGCCGCAATCTGATCCTGTTCGGCAACGATCACGTCATTTGGCAAGCTGTCCATCAAATTGTCCATGAGATCCGTTATTTTCACTTTCACAATAATAACCCCTTTCCGTAATGAACTCACCTATTTTTCTCCGGCCACGGGCCAGCTTGGTTCGAATAGTAGCATCACTCATCATTGTGGCTTGTGCAATCTGCGCCGTTTTCTGAGAATAGTAATAATACCTCCAAAATATCTCTTGATCGCCGTGTGATAGGGATCCAATGGCTTCTTTGAGAATCGAAGACAATTCTATCATATCCAAGTTCTCCTCAGGTCCTTCTATAGAAATCGTAAGCACATCCTCCTCCAAAGCCAGATCTGAACAGAGTTCACGCAATTTATTCTTGGCACGGTTGCGCGCAATTGCGCCGATATAGGCTTTGACCTTTCCCTTTTGGAGCTTGTCGGAATTGTTCCAAACCGCCAGAAAGACATCTGAAACAACTTCTTCAACATCTTCGTTGGACATAGAAGTCCCGATAATTCCTCTGACGATCGCGGACACATAACCAATATAGTGATCCATAAGGGCTCCGAGGATCTCGGATTTTTGTTTTTTTAGGCCATGAATCATGGCGGCTTCGTTCATCGCGATCCCCCTTTACCGGATTTTGCTATTGTCACTGATCATAACACAAACCCCGACCAAAATGTTTCAGAATTATGCAAAATCATGCAATTTCATGCCTTGAAAAATATCAGGGCAAAATAGGCAACACAACCTAACCCGTGCTGAATATTGTCGAGATTGCCATCAGATGCTATTTAGATTCGTACTATTGAGATTCGCTATTGAGATTCGTTATTGTGAAACAACCGAAGTTACGCTATAATTAAGAAGAGAAAAGACAGGAGAAAAATAGACAGTGACCAATATCAAACAAGAAAAAATCTATTGGCATGAAGCCTTTTATGAAGCCCTGCAGCTGGAACTGCACGACTACAGTGACATCCTGACATTTGAAAGCGAGCGTCAATTAAGCAAAGAAGCCCTGAAAATGGACGTCCTCATCATCAAGAAAGTCAAAAACGTCCGTATTGAGAAGAATATCGGCCAGATCTTCAGGACTTATAACGTTTTCGAGTATAAATCCGAAACAGACTCGCTGTCCGTTTCGGATTATCACAAGGTTCTTGGCTATGCGCTGCTGTATTCCGCATTTGAACGGATCCCCATAAGCGAGATAACCATATCCTTTGCCGTAACCAAACATCCGCGAGAAGTGATCAAGTATTTGGAAAGTGAACGTCGCTTAACTGTTGAAGACAAGAAAAATGGGCTCTATGATATCAAAGGCGACATTGTTCCGGTTCAGCTCCTAGAACGTAGCAAACTGTCTCACGACGAAAATATCTTTCTGAAGAATCTGGGTAGTCATCTGAGTGTTGAGGATATACTGAAAACGCTTCGTATCTATAAAGAACAGAAGCTCCTTAATGAGAAAAACGCTTATTTGAACAGGATTATCGAAGCGAACAAAGGACTTATAGAGGAGGTCATAAACATGAGTACAGCCTTGGAACTCTTATGGGAAGCCGCAGACGCAAAAGGTTATCTTGAAGATCTCAAGAAGCATATTGCGGAACAGGCTGCAGTAGAAGCCAGGACAGAAGGCAAGATCGAAGGCAAGATTGAAGGCAAGATTGAAGGCAAAAGAGAAGGCAAGATTGAAGGCAAGATTGAAGGCAGGATTGAAGGCAAGATTGAAACGGCTGAAAAAATGCTGTTGAGTGGCGAAACAATAGAACGTATCGCTGAATGGACAGAACTTCCGCCGGAAACCATACAAGATTTAAAAAACAAGCTGAATCATGGTTAATCAGAGTCACTTTAAAAAAGATTGGGAGGATTCACAATGACAAAGAACCAAGAACTCTTAACTTGGGTAGAAGAACTAACCGCTCTGTGCAAACCGGACAGAGTCCACTGGTGCGACGGCAGCCAGCAGGAATATGACGATCTCATTCAAGAGATGGTCACCGCAGGTATGGCGATCCCGTTGAACCCGGTCAAACGCCCCGGCTGTTACCTCTTCAGAAGCCATCCCTCCGACGTCGCTCGGGTTGAGAACAGAACATTCATAGCTTCCAAAAAACAGGTGGACGCGGGTCCGACAAACAATTGGATTGATCCTGACGAACTCAAAGCTACCATGACAGCTCTCTATGATGGTTGTATGACCGGGAGAACGCTCTATGTCATCCCCTTCTCCATGGGACCGATCGGGTCGCCCATCTCCAAAATCGGGGTAGAAATCACCGACAGTCCCTACGTGGTTATCAACATGAGAATCATGACCAGAATCGGCACAGCTGTTCTTGATGTTCTCGGGAACGGGGAATTCGTTAAATGCCTGCATTCGGTTGGCAAACCTCTGGCGCCGGGAGAAGAAGATGTATCGTGGCCCTGTGCCCCCTCAATTGATCAAAAATACATTAGCCATTTTCCCGAAGAAAGAACAATCTGGTCCTACGGATCCGGTTACGGCGGCAACGCCCTCTTAGGTAAAAAGTGTTTTGCCCTTCGGATTGCCGCTGTCCAAGCCCGGGATGAGGGGTGGCTGGCGGAGCATATGCTCATTCTTAAGCTTACAGATCCCCAAGGGAATGCCCGCTATGTCTGCGGGGCGTTCCCCAGCGCTTGCGGCAAAACCAACCTGGCGATGTTGGAACCCACGGTTCCAGGCTGGAAAGTCGAAACCGTCGGTGACGATATCTCATGGATGAAATTCGGGGCGGATGGTCGGCTGTACGCCATCAATCCGGAGGCGGGGTTCTTCGGCGTGGCTCCGGGGACATCCATGAGTTCGAATCCCAACGCCATGAAAACCATCCGGCAGAACACAATCTTTACCAATGTCGGTCTCACCGACGACGGGGATGTCTGGTGGGAAGGTATCGGCACTGAGGCACCGGCCCACCTGATCGATTGGCAGGGCAATGATTGGACCCCGGATTGCGGCAGAAACGCGGCTCATCCCAACGCCCGTTTCACAGCCCCGGCAAGCCAATGTCCGGTCATCGCCTCCGAATGGGAAAACCCGGCGGGAGTGCCCGTCTCAGCCATACTGGTGGGCGGCCGCCGAGGCAGCGTCGTTCCGTTGGTCAACGAAAGCCTGGACTGGAATCACGGAATATTTTTAGGGTCGATCATGGGTTCGGAAATCACCACCGCCGCCATCACAGACAACGTGGGTCAGGTCAGACGAGATCCTTTCGCTATGCTGCCTTTCATGGGGTATCACGGAGGGGATTACCTGCAACACTGGCTTAATATTGGAAAGAAGGCCGATCCGGCGAAGCTTCCCAGGATCTACTATGTCAACTGGTTTCGGAAAAACGCAGAAGGCAAGTTCATGTGGCCCGGCTTCGGGGATAACAGCCGGGTGTTGAAATGGATCGTTGAACGGATTGGGGGAACCGCCGGGGCCGTGACGACGCCAATCGGCAATATGCCTGCTCCCGAAGATATTGATCTGAACGGACTTAATGTGAAGGCCGACGATCTGGCGGAGATGCTCAAGGTCGATCGAGACGGGTGGTTGGGTGAAATCGCGTCTATTCGAGAAAACTATATCAGTTATGGCGACAAGCTACCCCAAGAGCTTGCGGATGAATTGACGAAGCTCGAGAGGGCGCTGAATCGAGACTGAATCGAAACTCAATCGAGACTGAAGGTCTCCAAATTATAGAATTGTTTTATGAAAAAGGCATTGAATGAAGTAAATAACTGAATCGAGGAGAAGTTGTTGTGAACTACACTGAAATGTCACAATCCGCCATGGAAATGATGTTGGCAGATTTGAGAGAATCCTATGATACCTATGTCTCTATGAACCTGAAGCTCGATATGTCCCGGGGTAAGCCCGGGGAAGATCAACTGGCTCTGTCCAACGACATGCTCACGATTTTGTGTGAAGACGACTTCACGAGCCCCGGCGGTATCGACTGCCGCAACTACGGCGGGTTGGAAGGTATTCCGGAAATGAAGGCTCTTTTCGCCGACATCTTGGATATTTCGCCGGAAGAAGTCATTGTTGGCGGGAACTCCAGTCTGGCGATGATGTTCGACAATGTGGCCGTTAACATGACCCACGGCGTGCGGGATGGAGAACCTTGGCTGACCCAGGGAAAAGTGAAATTCCTTTGCCCCTCTCCGGGATATGACAGACACTTTACCATTTGTGAATACTTCCATATCCATATGATTCCGGTGCCGATGACGCCGACCGGGCCGGACATGGATATCGTGGAGAATCTGCTGGCATCGGACCCTATGATCAAAGGCATGTGGTGTGTCCCTGTCTTCTCTAACCCAGAAGGTATTGTCTATTCAGATGAAACGGTGCGCCGACTCGCCGCCTTGAAACCGGCTGCCGAGGATTTCAGATTATATTGGGATAACGCCTATTGCATTCATCACTTCAACGGCCGGCAGCCTGTTGTTCCCAATATCCTGCGGGAGTGTGAGAAGGCCGGTAATCCTCATATGCCGCTTATTTTCGCGTCTTTTTCCAAAGTCAGCTTGGCGGGGGCAGGGGTGGCGGCTATGGCCGGTTCCCTGTCTAACTGCGAATACATCCGTCAACGCTTCTTCGTGCAAACCATCGGTCCGGATAAACTCAGCCAGTTGCGCCATGTGCGATTCTTCAAGAATTATGAAGGTGTTATGAAGCATATGGGCAAGATGGCAGAGATCCTCCGTCCCAAGTTCGCGACGGTGTTGGACAAATTGGCGGATGAATTGGAGGGCCTTGGCATTGCCGAATGGAATAAACCGGAGGGTGGCTATTTCATCAGTTTCAACATCCTCGACGGTTGCGCCAAGCGCACGGTGGCGTTGTGCAAAGAAGCCGGCGTTGTTATGACCGGCGCGGGAGCGACTTATCCCTATGGCAAAGACCCCCGCGACCGCAATATTCGGATTGCCCCCACCTACCCTTCTGTTTCGGAATTGCAGAAAGCCATGGAGGTTTTCTGTCTGGCGGTCAAGATTGCCGCCTTGGAGAAGCTGATGGAGGCGTAGACCGCGTTAGTCGCTTAGGTTGCAACAACATCAAAAAAAAACAAGAAAATCCACATTCTGAATCCTGAATCCTGAATACTGAATACTTGCGGGCGTAGCCCGCATTAGTATTTGTATTCCGTATTAGGGTATCCCCTCCGAAGTTTCCCCATGGTCTCTATCCCACCCACACCATCGGTTCCCGTAACGGTATGCTCAATAATTTCTTTCAGTGACACAACGGTGTCCATAGGCGTTTGGGAAATGCTCTCAACAATGAAGACAGGATCAAGGGCATGAATGAGCATTCGTTTCGGCGACGAGGCAAAATTCGCCCCCGCTTCAATAATCGCCTCAAAGTGCGACTGGCATCCTCCGGCAAAAATCACCAGCTGATCTTTATGTGGCTGGATTTGCCTCGCTGTTTTAACCGCATCGACAAAATGCCGGGAACTACGATAAGAATCAATGTCTTCACGGTCACCGTTTTTTCTTTTGTAAGAATCGTGGCCTGTGAGGACAAGGATGTCGATTTGTTGTTTGCTCGAAACCTTTTCCAACGCCGCGGCATGTTGATGTTCCGGATAACAAAGCCCCGATGCTTTTAAGCCGAGTCGGCGGTAAGCCAACAGACATTGATCTAAGTATTCTTCATCACCGTCCAGATGAAGCACATGAGGTGGAATTTCGAAATACTCTTCTTTTTTTTGAAAGTTTCGCGCGAACACAATCTTATGGAGTTTTTGATAAGTGTCCTGAGAATCGGACAGATGATAGTGCAGGATCTGTTGCTTGGTTTTGACAGCGAGATCCTCGACGCCTGCATCCGCAAATAACCGATAAATCACCCCTGAAAGAAGAGCGATTTTTTCTCCTCGCGAAACGGTAACATCGATCACTTTCATGAATATATCCTCGTTATAGGAACGACGAGCGACTATATCCCCCTTTTTCACCATGCATTTCACCCCGCAAGAATTAATGCTGGGAGGAATCCTTGTATTTATGGGCTAACCGTGTTTTAGGTACCGATATATATTATGTTGAAAAAGTCGAGATGCAACATAAATGATATAGGAATACGCAGAGGGGTCGTTCCTCAGCAACGCCGGATACTCTGGGTAAGACGGCAGAACTCGGCGATGCTCAAGGTTTCAGGTCGGCGGGTTGCCTCAATGCCGGTTTGCCGGAGAACGTCGAGTACATAGGACTTGTCCAGGGATAACCCCGAAGCCAAGGTGTTGGCGATGATTTTGCGGCGTGTTGAGAAAGCAGCTTTAACCACGCGGAAAAAGCTCTCTTCATCGGTTCCCATCAAATCCGGGTGGGGGCGTATGTGAAGTGTCAAGACGGTGGATACCACTTTGGGTGCGGGGATAAAAGCTGTTGGAGGGACGTCAAACAGGGGTTCCGGATGTGCCGACGCCTGGACGGCAATGGAAAGAATGCCGTAGTCTTTGCCTCCGGGAACGGCGCAGATGCGGGTTGCGACTTCTTTTTGAACCATAATGGTCATAGCTTGCAGAAGGTTTTTTTGAGCGAGGAAATGCATAACCAAGGGGTTGGTGATGTAGTATGGCAGATTGCCGACGATCCAACCCCGGCGCTTTGGCCACAGACGGGCGAGATCGGTATCCAAAGCGTTGCCGGTAAGCAGAGTCACAGGGGAATCCCCATATTCGGTCTCCAGAAGGGTTGCTTTATCCCTATCGAGCTCGATAGCCCAAAACTCTTGATTGCGGCAAATGAAATACCTGGTCATGACACCCAACCCCGCGCCTATTTCCAGTAGAGGGGCCTCGGGAGGAACCTGGTCAACGATATCTGTGATGACAGTGTCGTCGATGAGGAAGTTCTGGCCGAGGGATTTGCGGATTCGTGGAGACTTTCTGAGCAGGCGGGTTGTATAGGTTTCGGCTGACTCTATGAGCATGGTATGGTTACCTTTCTGGCTGAGTGGCCGGTGGTTCCGGCGATGTAGTCGGCGGTTCCGGCGTGGTTGGCGGTTCCGTAGAACACAAAGCCATTTGTTGCAAAAGCTCTTCCCGGGGAATCCGCAAAACGTTCAGTCTATGTACGAATTGCTTGGCGTTGGCATCGCCCAGGTGAAGGCGTTTCCCCAATTCTCTGCGGAGAAGAGCCGCTTGGGGGTGTCCGTTCAGACCGAGATCTGTCAGGTCCTGAATGCGCCACCGGTTTGAACACCCAGGATGTTTGGGTGAGGGCCTGGCTTGAGCGAAGGCTTCCCGGATGATTTCAGGTGATGCGTACTCGACGCCGACGGCGGCGCGATTTTTGTTGAGCGCCGTCTCCTTGGAAAGGTAGATATGGCGTACACCCGGGACCTGTTTATCAATCCTGTCGCGGATCAGTTGTCCCGGCCGGTCGGGATCCGTGCAGACCAAAACACCCCGCTCCTGAGCCGCACGGCGCAGATAGAGGATCTGTTCCCTTGTGACGCCGAAACCATGTGTCCAGATAACATCGACATCGCCAAGAGCCCGCCTGAGAGCGTGAGCGTCATTAATGCCTTCCACCACAATGAGTTCTTCGATCACCATTGATTTCGTTTCCCCGTTACGCACACTCATACCCATATTATATGGGGTATCCTTAGGCTTTTCAAGCAGGTGGTTCCTATGATTATCCAACTTTTTTTTGTGCATGTACAAAAGTTGTAACCAAGCTATACAGACATGAATATATTAGACTATACTCGCAAAATCATTAAAAATCGTTATGATTCTACAAGGAGATGAACTATATTGTCGAACGATTGCTATTATTTATATGCCCAAGGCGATCCCGGAGACCCCGGCCCCGCCGGGACAGAAGGACCGGCAGGCCCCCAAGGCCCCCGCGGCCCCGCGGGACCCCAAGGGGAGAAAGGAGACAAAGGAGATCCGGGCAACCCCGGTCCCATTGGACCCAGAGGTCCGGTGGGCCCTCAGGGTGCCCGGGGACCCCAAGGGGTCCGGGGCGATATTGGGCCTCAAGGGGACCCGGGACATCTGGGAATCCAAGGCATGAAAGGAGACCCCGGCCCCATAGGCCCGGCAGGACCCATGGGCCCCATAGGGCCCAAAGGGGATCCGGGCTCCGTGGGACCCCAAGGCCCGGCCGGCCCTGAAGGAGTCACCGGCCCCAGTGGATCCGTAGGTCCCCCAGGCCCCATGGGCCCGGAAGGCCCCGCCGGGACAGAAGGCCCCATGGGCCCGGAAGGTTCCTTGGGCTGCCAGGGTCCCCAAGGAGATCAAGGCCCTCAAGGGGACACAGGCCCCCAAGGGATCCGGGGCATCATCGGTCCCACCGGTCCCATAGGAATCGGATACACCGGCCCCACGGGTCCCACAGGAGCCCAAGGAGCCACCGGCCCTACCGGTCCTCGCGGAGCAGCCGGAGACACAGGCCCAACCGGTGCCACCGGTATCCCCGGTCCCACCGGTCCCACCGGTGCCACCGGTCCCATCGGTCCCGCAGGCCCCACCGGTCCTGTACCCTTCAACGCGTATCCCACCACTGAGACGGCCACCGGAGCCATATTTAACGGCAAGCCTGTGTACCGGCAAGTCTTCTCCCTCAGTATCACCGCCGACGGTGGAGAATCCAACGGGATCGTCATCGCTACAGCCAATTATTTCGAGTCGATTATTAATGTTGGCGGTGCATTTCATTGTGATAGTGGTAGTGTGAGGAAAGCTGGGATCAACGCCGTAACTAGCGGTCAGTTATTTTTTAGGGTCTATTTAGATAGTAACAATATTTTAAGCTATAGTACTCGTTCGAACTATATAAGAACAAACGCGCCCGCAGTGATTTGGGTAGATTATACGAAAATCTAGCTGGCCGGTGTTTTGCTCGCAAAACAATCAGACCACCATAAGGAGAAATACCATGTCAAATGAAAATTGCACTTTATACCCCAAAGGCGAACCGGGGAGCCAAGGGCCGATAGGGGTCCAAGGTCCCACCGGGCCCACGGGACCCCGGGGCCCCATGGGCCCCAGGGGTGAGAAGGGCAGCAAAGGCGATCCCGGCTGCCCCGGTTCCTACGGGTCTATAGGTCCGATAGGATCCCAAGGTGCCCGGGGGGCCCAGGGGGTTCGCGGGGATGTCGGCCCCCAAGGAGGCTCAGGATGTCAAGGTCCTCAAGGGACGAGAGGCAATCCCGGCCCTCAAGGACCTACAGGCGCCATGGGCCCCATTGGTGCCAAAGGCGACTTGGGTTCCCTAGGACCACGGGGCCCGGTGGGTCCGGAAGGTCCGGCCGGTTCAGCAGGCACTGTTGGATCCCAAGGTCCCGTTGGCCCGGAAGGCCCGGCAGGGCCGGAAGGGCCCATAGGCCCGGAAGGCGGTCCGGGATGCCAAGGTACCGACGGGGAACAGGGATCCCAAGGAGAACAGGGGCCCCAAGGGGAGCCGGGAATAGTCGGCCCCACCGGTCCCACCGGTATCGGCCCCGTCGGCCCCACCGGTACCACAGGCTCGGAAGGTCCCTCCGGCCCCATCGGTCTTACCGGCACCGAAGCCACCGGTCCAACAGGCTTGGCGGGGGTTGTTGGTGTCACAGGTCCCACCGGCCTAGTTGGCATCGACGGGATAACCGGTCCTACAGGGCCGCTGGCGCATTATACGTCTACCGAGACGGCAACAGGAGCGATGTTTAACGGCAAGCCTGTCTATCGTCGAACCTTCAGTGTTGACATTACAGGGCCTGGTGACCCCACCGGGATCAACTTGGAAACCGGTTCACTCATTCCTGCGATCAATTATATCGATATGTTTGTTGATATAGGAGGTTCTTTCAGAACCGGTAACGGATTGGAACAGGTTATGGTCAATTCCCAATTTATTCGAATGCCTAAATCTGATTTATTTATAAGTATTGACAATATATATGGGATGGGATATCACTCCCGCTCACCACACCCAAGAACCGACGAGCCAGCATGGATCTGGGTAGATTATACGAAACGATAACAGAACAGACAGTCAGGACCAATCAACATTGGGATGAAAAGCCCTCATCGGCATCAAGAATCTTCCCAAAAACTCAATTCAGAGACACACAAAAGGCGCGAACGATGCCAGAAAATGAGGCCCGATGCATGATTGAGCTTCGGTTCAGGAGAGGGTGCAATCGTAGGCTCGGTAACAGTCCCGATGCATGATTGGGCTTCGGGGAAGGGGGGCACCGGTTCAGCCAGCCATAACATAGTGCTGCCTTGGGATTGTAAAGAACCCGTGTGATTTCTCTGTCCCTCTCCCAAAAACCTGCCATTCAGGGGTATACAGAAAGCATAAGAACACAGCACATCGAGGCCCTTGTACTCCGCCACACTGAATTCACTCGATTATTTCTGGATTGAGTCTTTTCAGTTTTATCCTGGCGTCAGTTGTGGGGAGGATGTGATGAGCATCCTGACCTTACTTTCGATCCAACAGTGCCCTCAGTTTTGCGATTTCAGCGTCCTTGTCGGCAAGAACGGCATCCTTGTCGGCAAGAATAGCATCCTTTTGCAGGATCACCGATTGCCACTTGCGGTCAGATCGTTCTTCAGCCTCTCTCTGCCATACGGCTTTGGCGTCTTCTATCTTCCACTCTTGTAACAACATATTTGACACCTCCGAACCATTATTTCTTAGATATTCTGTCAATATCTCTTGTTCTATGCATTCTTTTATGGCTCTCTCTACGGCTTTGGCCCGTTCCAAACCGTTCTGTTCGTATTCCCGCGCTTTGGCGACAAGAAGAATGTATCCGTACAAACTTTCGCTGCGCCTGACAATGTCTTCGTTGTGTCCTTTGTTGACGTTATAGACGGTTACGGTTAAGTCTAGGGCTGTCTCACTGACGTTTCGCCGGTTGTATGAATCTGACAGGCGATAGACGGTTTGTTCTGGGAAGGGCTTCACACCGTTATACAGCACGTAGAATTCTGGTTCCGGTATCATAACACGCTTTTCGGAATACATCACCGCATTGTCAATGAGTTTTTCATAGAT
>WRJI01000030.1 GCA_009778595.1 Peptococcaceae bacterium
TGATGATCTCGACCATTTGTCAGGAGCTTAAGCATGAGGGAACCTGCAAAGATGTTTGAAGTCTTCTAAAGTCTGATTCTTGAATTCTCCATTCTGACTCCTGACTCCTGACTCCTCTTTGGTTGTGGCCGTAGGCCACCCTGTGCTATAATCACTGTTATCAAGCTTCGTACAAAAGAGAAGATACAATCGAGAAGGGGGATGCTATGGCGGCATCCATGAAGGATAAGCTATCGGATTATGTAACGCACGGGAGAATTTCTTTTCATACACCCGGACATAAGGGCAGGGCTGAGTATTTTGATGGATTAAGGTTTCCTCATTGTGACTTGACAGAACTCCCTGAGCTTGATTGTTTGTCTATGCCAACAGGGATTTTGGCGCAGGCGCAACGGCGGGCAGCGCTGGCTTATGGTGCGGAGGAGACATTTTATCTTGTTAATGGAGCGACGGCTGGAAATTTGGCGCTGTTGTTGGCGGTGGCGGGAACAGGAACAGGAACGGGAACGGGAACGCATGGTCCCCCTCTGGGGGGAAGGCGGGAAGATGGTGACCTGTGCGGGATAACGTACCAGTCGGGAAGATATGTTTATCTAGACAGATCTGCCCATCGTTCGGTTATGTCAGCACTTGTGCTGTCCGGGTTGACTCCTCGCTTTGTTATGCCGATAATGCATCCGGATTTTCAATTGCCTCTTGGTTCTCAGGTTGAGGATTATTGGAGCGGGTTAGATGAAGCCGTGCCAGCGGCTGTTCATGTGACTTGTCCAACCTACTATGGATCGGCTTTGGATATGAGGAGGTTGTTGTCGCTGCGGGATAAGCTGGGAGCGAAGACACCTGTTTTGGTTGATCAGGCTCATGGGGCTCACTGGCGGTGCGGGCTTTTTCCGCCAAACGCTGTGGAGCTTGGCGCGGACGGGGTTGTGCATAGTGTGCATAAAACCCTGGCAGGGCTTACCCAAAGCGGGTTGTTGCATATTCAGGGGTCTAGGCTTGATCGAAGTGTTTTAGCGCAGGCTTTGTATATGGTTCAATCTTCGAGTCCCAGTTATTTGTTAATGGCTTCGTTGGATTCGGCGGTTGCTCAGGGGGATTCGGCGGATGCCTGGCAGGGATTGCTGGCGGAGGCTCAGGAGCTTAGGGAGGATCTTGCCGGGGTTTATCGTGTTCTGGAAGACAATGATATTGGGTCTTATGGTATTGCGGGTTTGGATGGTTCTAAAATTCTTGTGAATACACGGCCTCTGGGTGTTTCTGCCGGTGTTGTGGCCGAGATGTTGCGCCTTGAGTATGGAATCGAGCCTGAGTTTTGGGATGAGTCAAATATTTTGTTTGTGATGGGCGTGGGAAACAGGCCCGGGGAGGTTGTGACGCTGCGACGGGCGTTACGCAAATTGGCTGATCAGGCCGTTTTGAGGCGCGGGGATTCGAGGTTACTGCCAACATCGCAGTATGGGGTCAATTCTGGTCTTGAGTTCTCGAACTTTCGAATACCGGAACCTGGTTCTTCAACGGTGATCCCGAATATGCGCTTGACGCCACGGGAAGCATGGCTGGCCCCACGTCGGTTACTGGCTTTGCGGGATTGTTTGGGAGAAATTGCTGCGGAGACGGTTGTGACTTACCCGCCTGGGATCCCTCTTGTTATCGCGGGGGAGGAGATAACTGAGGAGGTTATGAATGTCCTCGTGTCGAATCCGCTCTTGCGGGATCGTTCATCTATGTTTGTGATTATGAATTAGGGACGAGGATTGCGGATACATGGCAGAAGGATACAGAGTAGGATGTATGGAATAGGATACAGGATAGGATAGGATAGATAGGATAGGGGATAGGATTCATAATAGGGTACAGGATTGGATACAAGAAAGGATACAGGATAGGATACAAGATAGGGTACAAGATAGGTTACGGGATACACGGGCAAGGTGTTTGGATTACGATCTATTGGGAAGTGGGGTTAGGCAGGAAACATGGAAGAATTAAATTATGGCGGGTTTGTTGCGACAAAGAATGTTAGGGATGGTAAGCCTATTGGTTTCGCGTTTCGGGAAGAGTCGCCGTTTGTCAGTTTGAACGGATGGTATCTTTATTCGGGTGAGGATGATGATGAGTTCGTGAAGGATCCGGAGAATTTCGTTATTCTAGATGCAAGTCAGATCAAAGCGCTGGCACCGGCTATGTTGGATATCTATGACGCCGGTTGTGGTACGGAAGTGAGTTTGATGTATGAGGAGGGTGTCCATACAGGATTTTATGATCTGAAAAATGAGTGCGTGACCACAGTTGACGAGATTCTGAGGAGGCGTTATGAGCGGGATGGGTAACGCAGTCGGTTATTTTTGGGAGGCGGTTCGAAAGGGCCAGGTTGCCCATTTTTATCTGTTTTATGGGGAAACGGGGCGTCATCGGCAGCAGGCTCTTGCTTTGGCAGCCACGTTGAACTGTCTATCCGATGATCGGCACATCGATGTGACGCGAAGGAGCCAAACCGAACCTTTGTTCTGCGGGGAGTGTACGGCGTGCCGCAAAATTTTCAGTGGTCACCATCCTGATGTGGAGGTTATCGGGCCGGCCAAGTCTTCGATCGGCATAGATCAGGTGGTGTCTCTGCAAAAGAAGGTTTCTCGTAAACCCTACGAGGGTTTGTTTCAGGTCTATATGATTGAAGAGGCGGAAAAACTATCTTTGCCGGCGGCAAACGCGTTGTTGGTAACCACGGAGGAACCGTCTGCCCAAACTGTCCTTATTCTGAGTTGCTCCAGCGATGTGGCTGTTTTGCCGACGTTGCGTAGCCGGGCTCGAATTGTTTATTTCCCACCTGAGGATGATTGGGGACATGATGACGAGGATACCGGCTCAAAGGCGGGTTCGGATTGGGGAGAAGCGTTGCGGTTATGCGGTGGCAATGGGGTGTTGGCGCGGGAAGCGGCGCGGGTCGGGGTTACGGTTTTGCAGGATTTGACAGATAAGTATGAGACAGCGGTGATGGCCAACGATTTTCTGCGGTTGTTCAACCTGTTTCCGATAGAACGGGAGGTTGCGTTGGTTTGGTTACAGGTCATGGCTGCTAGGATGCTGGATGGGAGGCTGGATGGAATGCTGGATGAGAGGCTGGATGGGAGGGAGAATGCCCACTTGGGAGCTCAATTCGGGGCCCGAATCGTTGCTCACATTTCCGAGGCTATTCGGGCTTTGCAGAGGCAGGCCGACGTGCGATTGACTGTCGAGGTGTTGGCTTTAAAACATATGAGGGGGGCTTGATTCATGGCAAAAGTGATCGGGGTTCGTTTCAAGAAAGCCGGCAAGATTTATTATTTTTTGCCGGGGAATTTGGCTCTTGATATTTACGATCCGGTTATTGTTGAGACATCGCGAGGGACTGAGTATGGGCTGGTGGTGCTGCCCCAAAGGGATATTCCGGAGGAACAGTTGGTTTCTCCGCTGAAAATGGTGACTCGCAAAGCCACAGAAGAGGATATGAGGCAGAACGATTTGAATGGGGAGAAGGAGAAAGAGGCTTATCAGATCTGTCTTAAAAAAATCGCCGCCCATAATATGCCGATGAAGCTTATTGACGTGGAATATACTTTTGATAACAGCAAGTTGATTTTTTCTTTTACGGCTGAGGGACGGGTGGATTTTCGGGAGTTGGTTAAGGATTTGGCGTCGGTGTTCCGTACCCGTATCGAGCTGAGGCAGATCGGCGTGCGGGATGAGGCCAAGATGTTGGGCGGCTGCGGCAGTTGTGGCCGCGAGCTGTGTTGTTCTTCGTTTTTAGGGGACTTTGAGCCGGTGTCGATCCGAATGGCCAAGGGGCAGAATCTTTCGTTGAATCCGACGAAGATTTCCGGGATCTGCGGTCGTTTAATGTGTTGCCTGAAGTATGAGAACGGCAGCTATGATCATGAGGCTGAGGATTTGGGAGAGCCGTTGATTGAACAGTTGACGGTTGACGATTGACAGGTGAATGTTGACAAACCAATTGTCGAGGGGGGATTTGAGGCTGTGGGACAATTTTCTCAGGCGATGACGGAGGTTGAGGAGAATCTGGCTAAGCTTCTGGAAGAGATTGGGAGGCTCAGGCATTATATCGTTTCACTGGAAGATGAGAATACGCGCCTGAAGCGGCAGTTGTGCGCTATGTCGGATGCGGAGACCACCCGGGTTCAAAACAATACCAATCTGATTCGGGAACAGGCGCGAGAAAATTTGGATAAGCTATATTTGGAGGGGTTTCACGTATGCCATATCTATTTTGGGGAGCCGTTGGAGGGGGTATGCCTCTTTTGCAACGCGTTTTTGCAGCATGAACGAGATTGAGCCGGGGACGCTTTATGTATGTGCGACACCAATCGGGAATATGGCTGACATAACTTTGCGGGTTCTTGATGTTTTGCGGGGTGTGGATCTGGTGGCGGCTGAGGATACAAGGCATTCCCGTAAGCTGTTATCGCGCTATGAGATTAAGACGCCGGTTGTCAGCTATCATGAGCATAATGAGAAGAGCAAGACAGTTGATCTGTTGGAGCGGTTGGCCCGGGGGGAGAGTGTGGCGCTTGTTTCGGACGCGGGGATGCCTGGGATCTCTGATCCGGGGGGGGTGCTTATAACTGCCTGTCGGGAACGAGGAATCGCTGTGGATGTACTTCCGGGGCCGAACGCTGTTGTGACGGCATTGGTGGCGTCAGGGCTGGCAACGGGGGATACATATTTTTTTGGAGGGTTTCTACCGGTTGGCAAGAAGAGGAGACAGGCTCTGGCTGATCTTGAGGGGTTGTTATGCACGGTGGTGCTTTATGAGGCGCCTCACAGGTTGGTACAAACGTTGTGGGATTTGCTGGAGGTACTGGGCGAGCGGAACTGTGCTGTCTGTCGTGAGCTGACAAAGATCCATCAGCAGATTCATCGGGGGACTTTCACCGAGCTGTTGAGGGAGTTTGAGGGGGTGGCTCCCCGGGGTGAGTGTTGTCTGGTTATTGGGCAGCCGGTGGTAAAGAGCAACAGTAAGAAACCCTTCGAACAGGCGGGTTTCGAGGTAACTGATCTTGAGATGGCTGACATGCGTTCTATGTGGGGGGCGCTTACAGGAGCCGGCATGGAGGGGAAAGAGGCTGTGAAGGAAGTCGCTCGGCGGTTGGGGGTTCCAAAGAGGGAGGTCTACCAGGTCGTGATGATTAAAGAAGTTGAGGATGTGTAAATACAAACCTGGCTTATTCGTGGTTATTGCTGCCGCTTGGCGGGAATTCGCTTTGGTTGTTTCGGACGGTTTGGTTTGACATGTTGGGATCGTCAACCGTTTGAGGGTCCGTTTTCTTGTTGGGTTCCCCAAAAACAGGAAGGGTTGATTCCGGGGTCTTTGCGGTGTCCTTGGTTTTCCCAGCCAAAAAAGTCATTCCCAATATCAGGCCCAATACGGAACATAGAGCAACGGTTACCCCGGCAAGCCAATTCTTGATGTTGAACCACCAATTGCCGTCATTTGATGAGTCGGTGGGATCGGCTGCCGGGGGCAGTTCGTTTGATGAGTCAGCGGGATCGGTTGCGGGGGGCAGTTCGTTTGAGTTTGCGGGATCAGTTGCCGGGGGCAGTTCGGTATTGGGGGTTTCAAGCCCGAAGTCGTTTGGATCGTCGTTGCCGGAGTTGTTTGGGTTGTTGCATCCTGCTAAGACGACAAATATGACCAAAGTCAGAATGGCGAAAACCAGTATCGTTCGTTTCCTCATATTTCCGCACCTTCATTTCGTTGATCGTCTTTTACGGGGTCTTTTGCGGAGCTGTCTTTTTTGATTATATGTGTGATGAATGGTCCCAGGAAGAGCAGCCCTGCCGGGAGTAGCAGGAATACGATACGGGACCACATCCGATAATCGCAAAGAAACCAGGTGAACAGGACGGCGGCCACAGCGATTAGCATTCCTGTAACGAAGCCGCCAACGGAGCTTGTGATTTGCGGTTTCATGTGTCCGATGCCTCTCAGACGATACCAATCTGCTTTTGCGACTGAGAAGAAAAACATTAAACCGCTGCCGTGTGGGTTGGATAAGGAGAGGTATGCCCAGAGCGCCAAAAGGATAATGGTTATCGGGTTGAGAACCAGAAAACTAAGCAATAAAGCGAGGGCTATGCCATAGCTTGGGGAGCCCTGTTCCTTCATTGCTAAAGATCGGACAAGTCTAACGGGAAGTCTGACCACGCCGGTGATCAATCGTCCTGTTCTGATTCTTGCGATCAGGTAAAGCAAAAAAGCCCAGAAGATGAAGTAGAGGGGTGCCGCCAAAAAAGCGGTTCCTGTCTCACCGGAGCCTGTTTCGCCGGTTCCAAAGAAGCGATAGAATTGGAGTCCTTTAAACACTTCCAAGGAATGGTCTTGTGTGACCACCAAGTATGGCCACAGGTTGTTGACGAGACTAAAGAGGCCGCCTTTGGCCGGCCACTCAGAAATCCGGTCACCTTTGGCGATTCCTCCCGAAAAGAGCATTGCGACGACAATGATTCCGGCTGTAACGATGAGCAGGAAGGGGAGGACACGTCGCCAATCTTGTTTGAATACTGTGACGATCTGACGCAATTTTTTGAGAGCCATCCCCAGTAAAGATATAGATGTGGGGTCATTCATGAATCATACCTCCAGACCTCTTAATTTTGCCATATTCTCAATGAACAATCAACCCGTTGGACAATAGGGGCGTCCCGATGGGATTTGTTGCAATTCGTGCAAGGCTTTGGTATGATTCTGGTATCAGGGAGTGCGAGGCGCTAACACACGGTCGGCGCTTTTTCTCTTGGCAGTGTCGTATCTTTCGGGTTGGGGTTTGTCATCCTCAATATTTTTGTACAGAAAGGATTTTCCACATGAACTATTATATATCAACGCCAATCTATTATCCGAACGCGAGTCCCCACATCGGGACGGCTTACACGACTATTTTGGCGGACGCGATGGCTCGGATCCGGCGTATGAACGGGGACCACGTTCATTTTTTGACAGGGACAGATGAGAACTCTCAGAAGATTGTCCGGATGGCTGATGCGGAGGGTGTGAGCCCTCAGGCGTATGTTGATCGCATTGTGGCGTCTTTCCAGAAGCTTTGGCGGGAACTCTGTATTTCGAATGATGATTTCATTCGGACGACCGAGGGCCGTCATCATCAGGTTGTCAAAGATATTTTCGCCCGGTTGCAGGCCCAAGGGGATATCTATAAGTCGGAGTACAAGGGGTGGTATTGTACGCCTTGTGAGACTTTTTGGCCGGAGACCAAACTCGCGGATGGTCGGTGTCCGAATGAGGATTGCGGCCGCGAGGTGACTTGGTTGACAGAGGAGAGCTATTTCTTCCGAATGTCGAAGTATCAAGAGCGGATGTTGCGCTATATTGAGGAGAACCCGGATTTCATCCAACCTGTTTCCCGCCGCAACGAAATGATCAGGTTCCTTGAGGGGGGCCTTGAGGATCTGAGCGTTTCCAGAACGAGTATCAGTTGGGGGATCAAGGTGCCCGGTGACGAAAAACATGTGATATATGTATGGATGGATGCGTTGGTTAACTATATCTCGGCCCTTGGGTTTCCTGACGGGCCTTTGTACAATCAGTATTGGCCGGCGGATGTGCATCTTGTGGGTAAAGATATTATTCGGTTTCATACGGTGATTTGGCCTATTCTCTTGATGGCGGCGGGGGTGCCTTTACCGAAGAAGGTGTTTGGTCACGGGTGGTACCTGGATCGCGAAGGGGCCAAGATCGCCAAAAGTCTTGGCAATGTTCAGGATGCGTTCGGGTTGATCAGGTGTTACGGTGCGGATGCGGTTCGGTATTATTTACTGAGAGAGATGCCTGTTGGTCAGGATGGGACTTTCGGTGAAGAGGCTTTGGTGGAGCGTATCAACAGTGATCTGGCCAATGATTTCGGCAATCTGTTCTCGCGGACGTTGGCTATGGTGGAGCGGTACTGTGATGGGGTTGTGCCCGCGCCAAGGTCTGACGGGACGTCCCAACAGGCGTTGCGTGATCTGGCGGCTGAGACGGCTGACGCTGTTGAGGAAAAGCTGTTCGCGTGCGATGGGGCAGGGGCTTTGGAGGCTCTTTGGCAGCTTGTGGGCTGGGGTAATCGCTATGTTGATTCGTCGGCGCCCTGGACTCTGGCGAAGGATCCTGACAAAAGGGATGAGTTGGAGACGGTTTTGTATACTTGTGTTGAGTGTGTGCGTATTCTTGGGGTGCTTGCAGCGCCTTTTATGCCGGGTGTGCCTGTTAAGGTGAAGCAGCTTTTTGATTTTGGGGAAGTCGGCGCAGGTGCGGATGTGTTTGGGTCTTGGGAGAACGCGAAAAAATGGAGGCAAATTCCACCGGGTACCCGTGTGCGCAAAGGGGAGCCGCTTTTTCCGCGAATTGATCTCGATCAGGTGCTTGCCCAGCGGGAGGCCGGGGAGCCGACGGGGGCCGGGGAGCTGACGGGGGCCGGGGAGCCGACGGGGGCCGGGGAGCCGACGGGGGCCGGGGAGCCGGGGGATCGGACTCGATCGAAAGTTCAGGGGAATAGTTCAGCCGGAGGGGTTACTGTTGGTGCTGAGGGATCTGCCGGCGAGGTAGCAGCCTTGAAGCCGGAGATTGATATTGATGATTTCGCCAAGGTGGATTTGCGTGTGGTTAAAGTTCTTTCCGCGGAAAGAGTTCCCAAAACCGATAAGCTTCTCAAGCTTACCGTCCTGTTGGGAAATGAGGAACGTACCGTGGTATCGGGAATTGCCCAGCACTATGAACCGGATGATCTTGTTGGCAAGTCTGTTGTTCTCGTTGCCAATCTCAAGCCGGCTAAATTACGTGGGATAACTTCTCAGGGGATGATTTTGGCGGCTTCTCATGAAGGAGGTCTTGAGGTGCTGGGGTTGGATCAGCCGTTGCCGCCGGGAGCGTTGGTTCGGTAGGGAGGGAGGTTGTTCTATCTTATTAAGCGCGGTATATTCTCAAATGATTTTGATACTCCCAAGGATATGCTTGGCTTGTTGGATGCAATAATAAAAAAACTTAAAGAACTTTACCCTTCAACAAAAACCTTCAGCCGAAATCGTCTGAAAGCATCATTGAGTTCCAACGACGAACTGCAGAAACTCAGGTGTGAGAACCGCCACCCCTAACCGAGTGGTTACAGCAAGACAACCGTTTGGGGAGAAGTTAACACTGATGCCTTTGTGCATCAGATAAATTGGGGAACCAATCGGCCCTGTTTGGGGATCCCACAGCTGTACCGTTTGATTATCCCAGTTCCCGACAGCAGCAAGGATTGTGCGGCCGTTGACTTGACCAATTGCTATTCTGCCCACACAGTCATATTCCCCAGTCAGCTCCTTAATCTGTTCATGAGTCCGAGGATCCCACAATCGCAATGAATTGCCGTGACTGGTAACAAGGAGGGTACGTCCGCCGATCTCACCAAAGGCCAGCCTGTTCACCGCCTTCCCGCAATCCAAGGCTTTGCTGCACTCTCCAGTCTCTGCATCCCATAACATTACAATACTGCGCCAACCTCAAAAGCAGTATGCAATATGGTGAGATGCTGTTTAAGTCCGTCGTTTTTCATGATTGATAGTGCCCCTTTCTCTTGCCGCCGAATGGAAAAATTCTTCGAAACTCAACTGTGCCCAATCCCTCTTGCTATATATTTCACACCCCAAATCTTGGTTTTGTTGCGTTTTCTTTTGTTATGATAGCATGATTCGCCTTCAATTTCTAGCCCAAACTGCCGCAATGCGCGGTCTGTGCAAAAGAACCGCTTATGTGATACAATAAAGTCCTAGAAGTCCTATTCGGGGATATGCGGAGTCTGTTCACAAAAGGAAGTGTTCTATGAGCTATCAACCCATTAGAAAAGAGGACAGTCTTTCCGAACTCTTTAGCTGTATTAGTGATTTTCATCAAATATCAAAGCATCTTTTAACCTCCAGAGGTAATATAGAGTGCTTTGACATCTGGCTGCATAAATGTTTGCAAGTCAGTGAAAACGGTTTATATGTATTTCTCCGAAAGAACCGCGACTGTTTTTCAGAGAGCGAATGGCAGTCTTGTACAGGCTTGCTTCCCCTACTTGATGAGAGAAGGTATGATATCTATGAATATCTTGTATAAAGAAAAGGTGGTCTATCGAGCCCTGGAAGAATTGGACGCGATACTCCACGCTCAAGAGGTTCTTCGTTTTGAACTCAACGTTGTCGGGGGCTTTGCCTTAATGGTACAACAAATACGAATGAGTGATTATACGGATATAGATTATGTGGGATCTCCATTTCCAGACAGTCTAAGAGAAATCATTGATGAGGTTGGCATCCGGTATGGGTTGGGCCGCGGATGGATAAACAATGATGTTCTTCTTGCAGGCAGCACTCTTGAGGAATTGGAGGAGTTAACCGGACAGTTGGTTTTTAACCATGCTTTTGACTTACAGGTTATCACAGTCAATGTGTTGGACAAGCCGTGTCTTCTCAGGATGAAGGTTATTGCAATTGACACATCATTTTCTGAGTTGGAAGTTAGCGGGAAATTTGCGCGGGTTCAAGACTTCGAGGATATTCGTCTGTTGATGGAGACTCTTGGCTGTAGCATGAATGATGTTGTTGAAAACACATTCGAGTATGTGATGTTTCCGGAAATCTTCCACCTAATTCGGTATTATGTAAAAACCAAAGACCGCAACATGTTCGCAGATAGCAAATGGAAAAGAATCATCGCCGGCAAAGGGAAGGTGGAATAATGTTACCAACAGACACAGGTACAGACATCAACACAAACATCAACACGGACAGCACCTCGAATGCCGCCACAATCCCCCTGATCTGGGATTCCCACGCCCATCTGGACGATAACCGTTTCAAGGGCGATCTGGAAGAGGTTCTGGGACGGGCCCAGGAGGTTGGGATCCGAAGAATGTTGAATGTGGGTCACTCCGAGGTCTCGAGTCGCCATTCCATGGATATGGCTGAGCGTTACGACTTTATCTATGCTTCTGTTGGTATTCACCCTCATGACGCCAAAGATTGCACCTCTGCGACCTGGGACAAGCTGGCGTTATGGGCAAAACACCCGAAGGTTGTTGCCTGGGGAGAAATCGGGCTCGACTATTACCGGGACCTGTCGCCTCGGGATCTGCAGAAGAGGGTGTTCATTGAGCAGATCGCGTTGGCTAACGCGGCCGGATTACCCATCATCATCCATGACCGAGATGCTCACGGAGATCTGGTCAATATTGTTAAGAACCATCCGCCCACCTCTGGAGGTGTTTTCCATTCTTATTCAGGTTCTTGGGAAATGGCCAAGGGATTGTTGGATCAAGGCTTCTATCTGTCTTTTTCTGGTCCGCTGACTTATCCTGATTCCCGCAGAGCGGCTGAGGTTGCTGCCCAAGTGCCCGGAGACCGGTTCCTCGTGGAGACGGATTGCCCGTATTTGCCTCCTCAGCCATACCGCGGCAAACGCAACGAACCGGCGTATGTTCACCATGTTGTAGAGCGGTTAGCCCAGATCAGAAACTGTTCCTATGAAGAAATTGCTGAATTGTCGTCAGCCAATATCGTAAGACTTTTTCACAAGGTGCAGGGATAAATAGAGGTCTATCAACTAATGCGGTCTTCGACCGCAAGTATCCAGTATTCAGTATTCAGGATTCAGAATGTGGATTTTCTTGTTCTTTTTTGACGCTTCGCGTCCGTAAGGGACTAATCTCTCTCAGAAATTTGTTTTCCTTCCTATTTCGTCGTAGAATAAGAACATAAGAACATTGGGGGGATCGAGACTATGGCTACTTCTGAGGTAACAGCTTTGGTTCTGGCGGCAGGAAAAGGAACCCGTATGAAATCTGCGGTGACGAAAGTTATGCACAGCATGGCCGGGAAACCACTTATTGGTCATGTGCTCACAACCTTGGACGGGCTGCCTTTCACAAAGATTGGTATCGTTGTTGGTCATGGCCGGGAACAGGTGGAAGGGTATCTTGCCAAAGTGGGGCAACCTCATCTGGAATCCAAAGCTTGGGAAATTGTTCTTCAAGAAGAGCAGTTGGGGACAGGTCATGCCGTCTTGCAGGCCCTGCCTCAGATCCCGGCCGGATGTACCGTGATGATTGTCAGCGGCGACCAGCCTCTTCTCACCCAGGAAACGTTGGGGGAACTCCTGTCGGTTCACCGGAGCAGCGGGGCTGCGGCCACGGTTTTGACGGCCTATATGGATGACCCCAGGGGGTTGGGTCGTATCGTCCGCGGCGAAGAGAAGGTCATGTCTGAGAACCGGTTCCGGAGCGTGTCTTCCATTGCCAGGATCGTGGAGGAAAAGGACGCGGATGACGCTGTCCGAGGTATCAAAGAGATTAACACAGGGACTTACTGTTTTGAAGGGGATGTTCTCCGCGAAGCGTTGGCGCATATCCGACCTGATAACGCCCAGAAGGAATACTACCTGACGGATGTTTGCGGCTATCTGACTGAGTCGAATATGTTGGTTACGGGCTACAGGATGCGTGACGCCCAAGAGGCTATGGGTATCAACGATCACTGTCAATTGGCCGTTGCCGAAGAGTTTTTTTATGATAAGATCCGCAGGTATTGGATGCGGGAAGGGGTCAAGATGGTTTGTCCCAAAACCATCCTCATTGACGCGGATGTTCGGTTGGAAGCGGACGTTACGTTGTATCCCAATACATGGCTTCAAGGGGACACTCTGATCAAAAAAGGGGCGCGGATAGGGCCCCAGACCACGATAACATCCTGCCGGTGCGGTGAGGACTGTGTCGTTTCCTACTCTGTGGCGGAAGAGGCTGTGGTTGGGGAAGGGTGTCTTGTCGGGCCTTTTAGTCGGCTGCGCAAAGGATGTATCCTTGAGGCTCGGGCCCATATCGGCAATTTTGTCGAGATCAAGAACACCACGATCGGTTATGAGTCGAAAGCGAACCATCTGACCTATATTGGGGATGCTGTAGTTGGAAAGCATGTCAATGTGGGCGCCGGGACGATTACCTGCAATTATGACGGGATCCATAAGCATCAAACAGTCATTGGCGATGATGCCTTTATCGGCAGCAATGCCAATTTGGTTGCGCCTGTGTCTGTGGGGACTCGCGCGGTAATTGGTGCCGGATCCACTGTGACCAAGGATGTCCCGGCAGGGGCTTTGGCTGTTGAACGAGCTGACCAGCGAGTTATCAACAATTGGGAAACCAAAAAATAGGAGGGCGGCGTTTATGTCTCAGGATCTGAAAGTTTTCAGTGGTAATGCCAACCCTGCGTTGGCTCGGGAAATCGCTGATTATTTAGGCGTTAAGCTGGGCGTGGCGAGTGTCAAACGTTTTGGTGACGGGGAGTCTAGCGTCGAAATCGCGGAAAGTGTAAGGGGTTCCGATGTCTTTGTCATCCAGCCCACCTGTTCTCCGACCAATGATAATGTGATGGAATTGCTGATTATGATCGACGCTTTAAGCCGCGCATCCGCGAGCCGTATAACGGCAGTGGTTCCCTATTACGGTTACGCCCGACAAGAGAGAAAAGTCCGTGCTCGGGAGCCGATCACCGCCAAACTTATCGCCAATCTGATTACCATTGCCGGAGCAGATCGTGTGGTGACGATGGATTTGCATGCGCCGGCTATTCAGGGTTTTTTTGATATTCCTGTGGATCATTTACCGGCAGCGCCGATTTTGGCCGACTATTTCACGCAAATGAACCTGGATAACATTTGTGTGGTTTCCCCAGATATTGGCGGCGTAGGTCGAGCCAGGAATTTCGCCGAGATCATCGGGGCCCGATTGGCGATTGTGGACAAGAGGCGTCCGGCTCCCAACGTCTCTGAGGTTATGCATGTGATCGGCGACATGGAAAACAAGAATGTCATCATGATTGATGACATCATCGATACGGGAGGTACCATTGTTCAGGCGGCTGCAAAATTGAAGGAAAAGGGTGCCGTCAGAGTGTTTGCCTGTTGCACCCACGCTGTTTTTTCGGATAACGCGGTGAACAATCTCAACAATTCCGTCATTGAGGAGGTTGTGGTGACGAACACCATTCCGGTGAGGGAAAAAGCCTTCAATACGAAAGTTCGTGTGCTTTCGGTCGCGCCGTTTATGGGAGAAGCTATCCTTCATGTCAACGAGAATCGGTCGATCAGCAAATTGTTTACGAACCAGAAGAAAAGCGTGTGAAGACTTGTCAACGCAGAATGTTGCGAGCTGAGCCCACGCGTGCCCCATGTGGAACTTGTCGTCGGTTTGCGCGTGGGTGGAAAGCGTGTGAAGACTTGTCAACGCAGAATGTTGCGAGCTGAGCCCACGCGCGCCTGCGTTAGTCGCCTTTTGCGGGGGGATCTGGTTTGAGAGGATCCGATGTTCCAGTGGATTCTTTTTTCTTTTTTATCGGGATACGGCTAGCCAGACGGTTCTTGAGATCCGAAGCTTTGTCGGATGTGGCGTTCCAGAGTTCACGGGCGTTTTCGTTCAGACCTTTGTAAGCCACCAGCTTTTCCAGGTTTTCATGGCGAATGACCACAGCATCTTTGCCAAACGTCATAATGTTTTCGATCTTAAGGCGAAATCGGCCGGAGAAGAATCCTTCAATGCGACCACCGGAGACTTCCAACTCCATAATATTGCCTGTTTCGGGGTCAACATAGAATTCCTCAACCAAGCCCAAGGTTTTGCCTGAGTCTGTGACCACGCGTAACCCAATGACCATGGTTCGTTCCTTGATGAGTCCCATAATGTTCGGAAGACTCGCAGCTTTTTCGGCTTGATTGCCGCTGGCTACCGTGATGGCGTCTTCGCCAATGCTAGAGACTCGGTTGAAGGGGATGATCCGTTGATCCTGAAAAAACCCTTTGGGATCAACCACCAACGCGGCGACTGATTTGCTATTGGGGTTGATAACAAGAGAACGGACATGTCCGATCCGTTGGCCTTCCTGCAGTGAGAAAATAGGTAATGCTAAGATTTTGCGGCTGGCAAACATCTTTTCGCCTCCTTGTGTTTGGTAGTGAATTAAGAATTTGCAATTCACATTGTGAATCTATTCCGGAGTCGGTAAAAATATGCAGAGAACCGCTGCCAAGAAAGGGGAGTGTTCAGATGAAAGCAGTCATTGGGTTAGGGAATCCCGGGTTGGACTATGCTGAGACCCGCCATAATGTGGGATTTATTTTGCTGGACCAATGGAGCAAGGCCCGACGGCTGAGCTATAAGGGGCGCTTTCGTGGCAAGTTTGCTGAGGACAGATTTGATGGGGAAAAGGTCTATTTGTTAAAACCGCAAACTTATATGAACCTGAGCGGGATGGCTGTGGCTGAACTGGTTGGGTTCTATCAGATGGATTCGGAGGACCTTCTGGTGGTTCACGATGATATTGATTTGCCTCTGGGAAAGTTACGCCTGCGGGCTCAAGGGGGAGCAGGGGGACATAACGGTCTTAAATCGATTCAAACTCATTTGGGGACGACTGTCTATTGGCGGCTGAAAATCGGGGTGGGTCGTCCCTCGAACGACGATGTCGCGGGTCATGTGTTGAGTCCTTTTGGAAAAGCTGAGAAGAAAGAGATTGAGGAGACTGTTATCAACGGGCTCCAGGTTTTGGAGCTTTGGTTGCGTGGTGAAGGGGATCGGGCGATGAATCAATTCAATGGCGGATGATAGAGGGAGGGCTATATGGATTATTATATTGAGGTTGCGGCTCTTGTCCATAAAGGTTTGATTCGTAGTACGAATCAGGACAACTTATGGTGTATAGATACTTATCTTGAAAGTGAAAATGAAGGGATGCCACAGGTATTATTAGGGGGTGCGTATTCTTCTGCTTATCCTGCTTTTGCTGTTTTTGACGGCATGGGTGGCGAACAGCAAGGGGAGATGGCAGCTTATCTTGCTGCCCATCATTTTGACTCAATCTATCGGAATAGCTCTAAAGAAGATGCGAAGAATTTTCTTCTGGACGCGTGTCGTGAAATTAATAAGGAAATATGCGATTTTCAAAAAGAACATCTTATTCGTCATATGGGGACCACTGCGGCTATTATTCTGTTTGGTCAGAAGGAGGTTTTCATATGTAATGTTGGGGACAGCCGGGTATATAAATATAGCAACAAAACCATGGTGCAGATCTCCCAGGACCATGTTGAAGCGAGGATCACCGACAGGAAAGCTCCTTTGACACAAAATCTGGGGGTTCCAGAGACGGAGTTTTTGATTGACCCTTATGTGGCTAAAGGTGATTACAATATCGGCGACCGCTATTTGCTTTGCTCTGATGGATTAACGGATATGGTTTCTGAACAGGAAATTGTGGATATTTTTGCGAGGAGCCATAAAACGAAGCCTACAGCTCAGATATTGGTGGATGAAGCGCTTGCGAAGGGAGGTGTTGATAATATCACCGTTATTGTTTGTGAGGTTAGAAAGAGAAAACGATGGTTGACCTGATATTCAGGGGTTGCGATTGTCCCAATCATATGTAATAATATGGAAGGCGCTTTGACTTCGTGCGATTTATCGGTATAACCTCATAGGGAATCGGATACCCTAATAATAAGTGTGGCAAGAGGCTGCTTTCATTAAGATTTTGTGCGCCAATGGGCGCGTGGGCAGTAAAGGAGAGAGACCCCTATGTACATGTTGAAAGTGTGCCAGTGTTGCGACGCGATCATCGGAGAATTAGACGAACACGCTTTGGCGAATGCCAATGACGTGGAAATTCGGGGAAATGTGGCTTACAGTCTGTGCAACAGCTGCATGAAAGATTTGGCGAGAGAACATACTCACAACTATTTTCAATAGGAATGCCTATGGACACACTTAATGATTATTTGGACAAAGGTCTTGGGATAACTCAAGCCGAGGCGGCTCTTGCCAAGGGCTTGAACCCACAAAGTATCTATCAGGTATCCGGGAGCCAAAAAACGGCGTGGGCAGCCCGCTGGTTGCGTGATCATCCCGGGTTTATTGTCACTTACGGTGAAGAGCAAGCAAGAAAGTGGCTGGAAGATTTGCAGTTCTGGCTGCCGGATCGGCCTGTCCATCTTTTCATGCCCAACGAATGGATGGATCTGGACATCGTTAGCCATACCAGCCCTAACGCCGAAAGCCGCTGCCAGGTTTTCGACATCCTGACACAATACCTGGAAGCATCCGAGAACAATGGTCAATTGGATCGACCGTTGATTATTATGCCTATCCAAGCCCTCATCCAGAAGCTCGTTTCCCCCAGGCGCCGTCAGGAAAGCCGCCTGCCCCTGAAAACAGGACAAACCTGTTCGCCGGATTCTTTGATACGTGAATTGGTGCGCATGGGCTACAAACGTGAACAAATTGTTGAAGAGCCGGGTTGTTTTGCCCTCAGAGGCGGTATTTGTGACATCGCGCCGTTAGCGTCGCTGCCTGTACGGTTGGAGTTCTTTGATGATGAGATCGACTCCATCCGGACTTTTGATCTGGAAACCCAGAAATCGTTGATCAACCTGACTGCTGTGACGGTGTCGCCGGTGGCGGAGATTGTTCTGAACCATGATGAGATTGAAACCATCCGCTGGACGGCCCGGGTACAGGCCCAGAAGGTTCGGGGGCGGCTGGAGAGTCTGGGGAACAAAGACATATGCCAGAGACTGGATAATCGGGTGAAACGCCTGGAAGATCATTTGGATGGGGGTATCATCGACGAAAGTGTCTATCCTTATTTGATGTTGCTCAATGAGCCTTATGTGACTTTGCTGGACTATCTGCCGCTCCAGAGCCGGGTTGTTTTCGATGAGCCTCATAAGATGAAAGATCAGGTTGTTTTCATGCAAAAACAACGGTTGCAGGATTATACAGCCGATCTTGAGCGAGGTGAAGCCTTTGTTGACGGGGAAGCGATGTACAGCCGTTTCGAGGATGTTGTTGACGCAGCTAAAGGGTTCGCTCTGAATGGGTTGTCCTCTTTGGAACAGAGTGTGCTCACGCTGACCCCTCGCTTTCATTTACCTGTGCCGGTTAAGATTCTCGATCCTTATCTCAAGACCGCGCAATTCCTGGAGGATCTGGACCGTTGGCTTAAACAGGGTTTCAGCGTGCTTTTGTGTGCGGGTTCGGAGGATTACGCGGAAAGGTTGCTGAAAGGACTGGAGGAAAGGGATGTCCTGGCCGGGATGTTATCTCTTGAGCGCACCATGGATCCCAAACGGGTCTTTGTTGCCCCCTTCTCATTGGAGAACGGGTTCGCGCTACCTGAAAGCAAGCTGGTTGTTTTTAGCGAACTGGAAATCTATCGCCGGGATCGCAAAGAGAGGCGTATCGCCGCTAAGCGGGCTCAGGTTTTGGCCGAGCGACAGGAAAAAGGGTTTGAGTCCGACAAAAACATGCCTTTGGGGAACCTCCAACCCGGTGATTATCTTGTCCATAGCCATCATGGTGTCGGCATGTTCGTCGGGTTGGAGAAAATCGAGTTTGATGGGGTAGCCAGGGAGTATTTCAATTTGCAGTACGCAGGTGCGGACCGGTTGTATGTTCCGGTCTATCAAGTTGAGCTCTTGCAAAGATACCTGGGAGCTGAAGCCGAGGCTCGTCCCCGGTTGAATAAAATGGGAGGCAGCGACTGGCAGAAGGCCAAGAGCAGGGCCAAGTCGGCCATTCGTGAACTGGCGATCGATTTGCTGGCCCTTTATGCTGAGCGGGAAAAAATCAAAGGGTTCGCTTTTCCTGCTGACGATGCTTGGCAACAAGAATTTGAGGATCAATTCGAATACGAAGAAACCCCGGATCAACGGCGTTGTGTTCTCGAGATTAAACAGGATATGATGAAAGGCCAGCCTATGGATCGGTTGCTTTGCGGTGATGTGGGGTACGGGAAAACCGAGGTGGCTTTGAGGGCTGTATTCAAAGCTGTGTCCAGTGGCAAACAGGTTGCGGTGTTGGTACCCACGACGATTTTGGCGCAACAGCATTTTACAACGTTTAAAGAACGTTTCAAGAATTATCCTGTCACAGTGGATATGTTGTGCCGACTGCGGTCTGTTAAAGAACAAAATGCCGCCATCAGAGGGCTGCGTGACGGGACGGTTGATGTGGTGGTGGGTACCCATCGGCTGATTTCTGAGAGTGTCAAATATCAGGATTTGGGCCTTCTCGTTGTTGACGAAGAACAACGTTTTGGTGTTGAGCAGAAAGAGAAAATCAAGTCTCTAAAGAAAAACGTGGACGTCCTGACCTTGTCGGCGACACCGATCCCGCGTACGCTGCATATGTCGCTTGTGGGACTCCGGGATATGAGCATCATCAGCACACCGCCGGAACACCGGTATCCGATCCAGACATATATCGCCGAATACTCTCCGGAGCTGATTCGAGGGGCTATTCAGAGGGAGATGCAACGAGGGGGCCAGGTTTTCTATGTTTATAACCGGATTGAGGGGCTGGAAAAAATCACAGCCTATCTAGGCAGACTTGTGCCGGAAGCACGCTTATGTATGGTTCACGGCCGCATGCCCGAGGCTCAGCTGGAAAAAGAGATGTTATCTTTCATCAACAAAGAAAAAGATGTTCTGGTCTGCACAACGATTATCGAAACAGGCTTGGATATTGCCAATGTGAACACTATGATTGTGGACGAAGCCGACTGTTTCGGGCTAAACCAGCTCTATCAACTTAGGGGGCGCATCGGTCGATCCCACCGCAAGGCGTTCGCCTATTTCCTTTACGCGCCCCAAAAAGTTCTCACAGAAGAAGCTGAAACACGTCTTCGCACGATCCGCGAGTTTACGGAATTGGGTGCCGGTTATAAGATTGCCATGCGTGATCTGGAAATAAGGGGTGCCGGCAATCTGATCGGAGGTGAACAGCACGGTCATATGGCGGCAGTGGGGTTCAACATGTACACCCAGATGCTGCAGCAGGAAGTGGAGAAACTGCGGCGGGTTTCCGTCGACGGAGACACAACAGCCCGGCAAGATGAAGAGGAGGTCATGCCGGCTATTGACATCAATATTCCGGCGTTGCTACCCGACGATTTTGTTCCCGATCGGCAGGTTAAGGCGAACCTGTATCAGCGAATCCTGGGGATTGTTAACGAGGACGAAGCCGATGTTATGTGGGATGAGTTGGTTGACAGGTTTGGGACACCCCCTGAGGCGGTGGAAAATCTTTTCTTCGTCGTCCGCATCAAACTGTTGATGAAGCAACTCAAAATCGATCAGATCGAACAAAACCGCGATATCTTCACCATTCGGTTCTACGCTGATCCCGGGTTAAGCGGCGAAAAATTCCTCCGGATCACCGCCCAGTCTCCGTACTCGATCACCATTGCCGCGGCGAATTCTTCGTCTTTGGAATTGAAGGTTAATACCAAGGAGAAGAATAATTTAAGGGAGAGGACGAATACTCTTTCACAGAAGACGAATATACTTCTTGAGATGCAGAAACTGCTCTGTTCACTGACTGAATGACGAGAACAGAGCTGTCAGACAAAATAAAAAAGAGGTTTGCTTTTTTTGGCAGAAACTGTTATAATTTACTGGAACGTCGTTGAAGTATGTGTTGGAAGGGATATTGAGGAGAAGGAGGTGAGAAGAGAGGTCATGAAGGTGAAACTTTGGGTTTTGGGATCATTTGTTCTGTTATGTTGTGCTTTTGTGTTGTCCGGATGTTCTACCGGCTATTTTGTGAAGATTGATGGCGTGAAGTTATCGGCAACGGCTCTTGAAGAGAAATATGAGGTGGCGCAAGAGCTCTATGAGAATATGGGGTATGAGTTCAGCGACGAAGAGATGAAGGATAATCTTAGGAAATATCTCGCTGTGAATATGATTATGAGCGAAGTTATCCGGAAAGATATGATAGCGCAAGGTTGGGACATCAATTTACCCAAGGTTTTGGAGGAAATTGAGGCCAGGAAAACCGATGGAGAAGAATGGTTTCAGATGAGTTTGGATAGCAACGGTCTAACTGAAGAAGAGTTGGTCCTTTGGTTGGCTCACTACGAGTATGTTACAAGGGAAGTGACCGTGACAGAAGAGAATATCAAACAGTTTTTTATGGACAGTTTGAGTGACCTGGAATTCAGCAATGAATTGGGTGAGAAAGCCACGGCGCGATTTATCCTTGTGGATACAGAAGAAGAAGCGAATACGATCCTCGAACAGCTTAGGAACGGCGAAGATTTTGCCATGCTGGTTGAGGAAAAAACCAAGGGCATTGAGACAATTGAAACCGGCGGCACATTTGAGGGCATCGTTCGCGGACAAATGAGACCGGAATTTGAAGAGGCGGTTTTTGCCATGAAACCCGGTCAGATCTCGGAACCGGTTAAGACAGCCTTCGGGTTCTATATTATTGAGACGCTTGAGAATACCCCTGGGAAAACCATGGATGATTTCGAAGAGTATCGTGATATGATGGAATCTTATGCGCTGGACAAGGCCAAAAACACCCGATATGACTCGACTTACAAGACGTTACTCGCAAAGGCTACGATCAAGTATCCCAAGAAGTATGAGTATTTGAAGGATGAACTGTTGGATTCTCAAGAGTTGGATTGAAGCTGAAACAGATCAAAAAAGAGAGAGCCGGAGTTAGAGCCGGACCAGGTGGGTGATAAGGTGATTTGGACAATGTTAATTCTATCGCTCTTGTAACGCATTTACCAGGTGGAAAATATGAATAACAAACCCAAATCGGATATATACTATCACTGAAATTAGTTGCCAAGGAAAAGGAGGGAGATAATGAAAGCAACGGGAATAGTCAGAAGAATTGATGATTTAGGTCGCGTCGTTATCCCAAAAGAGATCCGTAGAACTTTGCGTATCCGTGAAGGAGATCCGTTGGAAATCTTTGTAGATAGAGAAGGGGAAGTTATCCTGAAAAAGTATTCACCGATTGGTGAATTGGGTGATTACGCGAAAGAATATGCCGATTCTCTATTTGAAACAACCGGCCACATTGCTTGCATTGCGGACAGAGATGTTATCATCGCTGTATCGGGTGCTTCCAAGAAAGACTTTCTCAACAAAACTCTCAGTGCCGAAGCCGAAAGGGCTATGGATGAGCGTAAGACGATTTTTACGTCTGACGGCAGCGTTTTGTCTGAAGGTGACGAAAAAGGCCGCATGGTCAGCCAAGTGATCGCTCCCATCATTACTGAAGGTGATCCCATTGGTGTGGTCATACTTATGTCTAAGGATCCCAACACCAAAATGGGTGAATTGGAAGCAAAGTTAGTGGAAACGGCCGCTGGATTTTTAGCAAAACAGATGGAGCAATAACATTCCTTTTTGCCTCATATTCGATGTTTTGGCTCAGGGCCTGAATTGGGATACGTTTTGGAGCTGCCGGGTGGTTGCCCGGCAGCTTTTTTTCGTGGAATTGCCGTCATTTTAGAAGAGTCATATGAGGTTTTACAGGCGATTGATGTGTCTGACATGTATAATTTACGGGAAGAATTGGGAGACTTGTTATTGCAGGTAGTTTTTCATGCCCAGATTGCCGAAGAAGAAGGTGAGTTTACATTAGAGGATGTTATCGACAGTCTCAACGAAAAAATGGTTCGCCGTCATCCCCAAGTTTTTGGTGACGCGGAAGGAGCAGAGGTCGGATGGGATGGGTTCGGGTTGAGAAAGAGCCTAACGAAATTCCGTGAGCGCTTCGCAGAGGACAGTGGAAACAATAGGTTTTATGCGATAAAATTTGAAAACATAGCTGTAGAAGTGCTCGATAGGGTCTGGAATGTGATTAAGCTCAGAAAATCATAAGGATTTCGATTTTCTTGAAGGGATTTAGCAGGAGAATAGCCGTGTTTAGCGAATATAGGACAAAATTGTTACTATACTTTTATAGGAGGGACTGCTGTTGAATAAAGCAGAACTGGTCGCCGCGGTAGCCGAAAAGGCTGAGGTCACGAAAAAGGATGCTGATAAACTGGTTGCTTCAGTTTTCGAGGTCATCCGCGAATCGTTAGCGAATGGGGAGAAAGTTGCGTTACTTGGTTTCGGTAACTTTGAAGTTGCCGACAGAAAAGAACGGATGGGACGCAATCCTCAGAACAACGAGCCCATGAAGATTCCTGCTTGCAAGGTACCCAAATTCAAACCTGGCAAGGATCTCAGAGACGCAGTCAACAAGTAAACGGGTCGCATGAAATACCGGGATATAATCCCGGTTTTTTTTGCGATCCGTGATAGGAGCGCCGGCCTCCAGCCACTTGCAGGCGTAACCCGCGTTAGGTCAGTGGGATCAGGCTGTTTGGGCAGAGGCCATGTTGAAAGGAGGGCAGCAAAAATGAGTATGCGTCTTGACAAATATTTGAAGGTTTCCAGGCTTATCAAACGGAGAACAGTTGCAAAAGATGTCTGTGACGGAGAAAAAGTCAGCCTGAATCACCGTCTGGTGAAGCCGTCGGCTCAGGTGAATCCGGGCGATATTATTACCATCGATATGAAAAACCGCGTTCTGGAGGTGAAAATACTTGCGACACCGGCGACCATAAGAGCTGATCAGGCAGAATCATTGTATGAAGTTTTGCAGGATCGGGCCACCGAAGGATCCGATCAGGATGTCTAATTCTACCACCCGGCGAATAGTCTAGTACGGTGAAACATTTGTGTGCCGGGTAGGAGGGTTGGAACATGACTGAACAGAGAAGCGGACTGAGGCCTCAAGGACAGGGATCTCTAGGCATGGGGTCGGGAATGGCGAAGCATACTTTAACGATGATTGGCCGCCAATCGTTGAAAGTGACAGGTGTGGATAACGTCAAATCTTTTGATGAGAAAGAGATCCTTCTGGAGACGTTAGAAGGGGTTCTTGTTGTCGGCGGAGAGGAACTGGGTATCAAAAATCTTAATCTGGAACAGTCCCAGGTGGAGATTGAAGGTACAGTCCGTGTTTTGAGTTATTTAGCCGGAGAGCATTCCCGCAGGAAAAAATTTGTGGAGCGATTGTTTAAGTGAAAGCCGATCTGATGATGTTAGGGCTTTTGCTGCTGGGCGGAGCCTTTTCAGGACTGTTATTCGATTTTTACAGGATGCTGAGAAGAGAGGGCCACTGGCGTCGCATGGCGACATTTGCCGGAGATCTGCTTTTTTCTTTGGCTGTTCTGGGGATTTTGGTGTTGGTTTTTCGCAAAGTGAACTATCTTGAATTGCGGTTCTATCCTTTTTTGGCTAGTTTGGCAGGGCTTGCTCTCTATTTTGCGGTGTTGAGCAGTGCTTTCAGAAAGATTTTTGCCAAGTTATTTGATGCGTTACAACGGCTTGGGGGGATACTATCCAGATGGACGAGAGCTTGTTTCAGGTCGTTGGTTTACGCCTGTCGTGCTATCCTTGCGATTCCCTATGGGATCTTGAGATGGATTGGATTGCTGGTATTCAGGATTTTGGAGGCAATGGCATATTCAGCACGCGGATTTATGAGGGACAGGCGAAGAGATAAAAAGTCATAGTATTTCCATATTAATGGTTTGTTCATCCGGAAATCAACAGGGATATGTGCTTGCGATTGCGCCTTCAATGTGGTGTTGAGAGGGTTTTGCCGGTTTGAGAAACCCGCTAGAAGAGAGAAGAAGCAGGCCGAGAGGTTAACATATATTTTTATTCACGTAAATTATTTAAAAAATTCTGGATATTTCTAATTCCATATTGTAGAATAAAAGAGCATCTCTTGAAACGAGCAGGGGTTCGATTATTGTCTGTGGATGTTCTCGATCTGGGGGGGACGACTTTGAAAAACTCGTTAACAAATCGGCGGAAGCATAAAAAGCGTCAAAAACGGCGGAACATCAATCGGCTGTATTTGTTTGTGGCCTTTGTCTTTTTGACGTTGGTGGTCACATGGTCAGTGCAGCTGAACAAGACTGAACGGGAACTCGAGGCTCGTATTCACGAGTTAACCCAGGAAAAGACAGACCTTGTTGCCCAGAATGAGACATATCGTAAGGAGATTGAACTTTTGAGAACGCCTGATTATATTGAACAGTTAGCTCGTGATAAGCTCGGTTTGGTGCGAAAAGGCGAATATGTTGTGGCTCCAAAGAAAGATAGGTAGCGATATTGGAAATATTTAACAGATAAAAGCGGCTCATCCGTTATCCTGAATGGTGTTCTTGGAGATCTTGCGTAGATCGTCTAAGAGCTTTTTTTTTCGCCTAATTTTTGTCACTGTGTTTTGACACGGATCCATCTTGGGACAGGCTATAATGCAAGGGTGACGCGTTTTTGCTGATCGTGAAACCAAATGAAAGGGGTGTTCTGGGGTGGAGTGGGCTATAGTGGAGACGATGCGGGCCAAATGGGCGAAGGGGCTCCTGGGGTCGCTGGGATTGTTTGGGTTGGGTGGTGTGCTGGCTCATGCCGGGCTGTTTGGACTCCCGGTTTGGGGTTTGGCGGCTATGGTTGTTTTTATAAATATGGGCAGTCGGTTTTGGCCGGCTTTTGCGGGTGTCGCCATGGGGGTTCTTTTTGGGGGAACGCCTTGGGGGGTCAAATCGTCTTTTTTGTTAATCATGGCTTTTGTGATATTGGCTAAGTTTTTGATGGGGACTAAGATTTTTAAAGGATATCATAGCGCTTTTTTAGCCGGGGTGCTTTGTTGTGGCGCGGTGTGGGGGTGGCGAGGGTTCCCTGTGGGGGCCGAGCAGTTTGGTGGGGCTGTCTTGCTTGGGGTTCTGGCTGCCGGTTTCGCGGTAGCGCTTCAATGGTTGTGTCATCCGAACAATTGGCAAGGGGTTTTGGTCAAAGGAACGGATATTCGGCCGGTAGCGGCGGATATTCCCGCTGTTGGTGCATGGATTAAGAAAAAACGCAAAGAGAAGGATGATGAGCTGGAGGCGTCACAAAACGGGCTCCGGCGGCTGAGCAATTGGAAAGGTCTCCGTTTCGAGGTTTCGGTGATGGCTGTGAGTGCTGTGGCGGTGATGGGGTTGGCCGGTGTCCAGCTATTTGGGATCAGTGCTCAACTTGTGTTTCTGGGCATTGTGGTGATGTTGTTGGCAGAGTTCCGAGGATCGGGTGCCGCGGCGGGAGCGGGGATCCTGTTGGGGGTGCTGATGGGGGCAGCGGCGCCGGAAGTGGCCGGAGCGGGGTTAACCGGTGTGGGTAGCGTGAATATGGGAGGATTGCCGATACAGGTGAGCCGACTGATGTTAAGTTTCGGTTATGCCGGGGTTTTTGGTCTTCTGGGATGGGGTTGTGCGGTGTTTGGGTTTTTAGGGCGTCTGGGGGTTGTTCTGGCTTTTTTTGTTTTGAGTTTGGTGGGTGGCTACGCGCTTAATGTGGGGAGTTTGGCCGATTTTAGTTTATCGGCTTTGATAGCGGCTTTGGCCTATTTGTTTTTGGCGCCACGAGGGTCTGTGGGGATGACTTTGAAAGAGTATATGATGCCGCAGATTGAGACGACAGTGAATAAAGTTAAGACTTTGGCGAATATGTTCGAGGAGGTGGCTTGGGGGATGCAGGCTGCCGGTGAAGAGGCTGAGGTGAGAGAGCCGGAGTTAACAGAGATGATGAATGTTTTGGCGGAAAAGGTGTGTTACGGGTGCCCGTCGGTGAACCGGTGCTGGGACAAAGAGTATTATCGTACCTATCAGTTTTTTTTGGATGTGTTGGAAGGGGCCGAATCCAAGCTACTGATTGATGAAAACGCTCTGGAGGCGCGTGAGGGCTTGTCTGAGGCGGATAGAGGGGCTGAGGTAGTTGGAGGACCTGAAGGGTCTGAGGCCGCGTACAGAGGATCTGAGGCCGCATACAGAGGGCCTGAGGCTGTGTATAGAGGGTCTGAGGCAAGGGGTAAAGGATCTGAGACTATCGGCAAAGGGTCTGAGGAAAGAGGTGTTGGTGAGAAGGGGGGTAAAGAGCCGTTTTGTATGCGTTTGGAGAGAATGGAGCTGGCGGCTGATTTCATTGTGGCTCAAGAGATGGAGCGTCAAGTATGGAAATTGAACGCAAAAGCGAACCGGCAGGAATTGGCCGGTCAGTATAAAAGTGTGTCCCAGGTTATCCACAGCGTAGCCCATGAGCTGTTTAATCATCGCGCCCAAAGTCCTGTACAGTCCTGGAAGCGCAGGCATATGAGCAAGATCGATTTTGGGGTTGCCTCCTTTATGCCGGTGGGGGAGGATGTGAGCGGTGATGCTTATCTGACCCTTGGTATTGGGGAAGATAAAGTCGTTTTCATTGTATGTGACGGTATGGGGACAGGGGAGGAAGCGGCGAAGCTGAGCAATTTGGCGCTCAGTATTTTGGAGCAGCTGTTGAGTACAGGGTTCGATCCGGCCGGCGCGTTGAAGGCGTTGAATGCGATTTTTGTCTTAAGGTCGCCGGAGGAAAGTTTTGTGACCCTGGATATGGCTGTTGTGGATATGGGGAAAAACACCCTCAAGCTTTTTAAGGTGGGGACGCCGCCCAGCTATATTAAGCGGGGTAGCCATGTGGAGGTTTTGCGGACGTCGAGTCTGCCGGTAGGGGTTTTTAATGAGGTTGAGGTGCCGCTGATTGAGCGTCCTTTCCGATCGGATATTCTGGTGCTGGCGTCGGACGGTGTTATTGACGCGTGCCGACGGTTTGGCGAGGGAGAGAATTGGGTTGAGAAATACTTGGAGGATGCCGGGGAAGAGTCGTCACAAAGTTTGGCCAATGCTGTTGTAGAAGAGGCGGTGAAACTTTCCGGTGGGAAGATGAGTGATGATGGGATCGTTTTGGTTGTGAAAAAGAATAAGGAAGTCTAATGCGGTCTTCGCCCGCAAGTATCCAGTATTCAGTATTCAGGATTCAGAATGTGGATCTTCTTGTTTTTTATTGATGTTGTTGCAACCTAAGCGACTAAGGCGGGCTTCGCCCGCAAGTGGCTAGTGGTTAGTGGCTAGTGGCTAGTTTTTGAATCAGAGAATTCAGCATTTTCCCGATTTCACTTAGCAGACCTTGAGCGATTCCCGTATCTGCTTTTGTTAAATATTCCAGGCGGACACAAAGCGATAGCAATGTTTCCAACTCTGCCTTGAATTTGTGGGCTATTGGAGGCTCCCGAAGCCCAATCATGCATCGCGACTGTTGCCGAGCCTATGTCTATATTCTTATGGGGCCTCGATAAACTGCCGTTGTTCGCGCTCTTTGGGTAATCCTCTATGCCTGAGTCAAAGTGATTTTCAATTAGAATGCCACGATTATTAAAGTGGCTTGAATTATGTGAATAAGCAGCTGCTGGACCGTGCCGGAAAAAGGAGTTGACATAAGGGTCTTTTTTGTTGTATTGTTAACACATGTTTCATAGCAAGTTCTGTTTTGTGGGAGTGATTCTTATGACGGATTTTATTGATTCTATTCAGGTGGCAACAACTCCATAGCAAAACTCTGAAAGCAACAATCCAACCAAATGGAATCTGTATTTGGCTGTGGCAGAGTTGTCACGGTTTTTTTATGTCCGCTTGCAGGCCATATGGCCTGCGCAAACGCCTATCTTAGAAAGGATACTTCATTTTGAACACGCAACATCTGAATAACACGAACATTCATATTATTTCCGGCGCCAAAAACTGGATGGAATCTACAGCCTTATCCCAGCTGGAAGGGGTGGCTCAGTTTCCGGGGGTCGTTCGTGTTGTCGGTCTGCCCGACCTGCACGCCGGCAAATCCCCGGTAGGCATGGCGCTGGAAACTGAAAACATCATCTATCCGCACCTTATCGGCGGCGATATCGGCTGCGGCATGGGGCTCTTTGACACGGGCCTGGGTATTGGCAGATACAACGAGAAGCGCTGGCTTTCGCGCCTCAATCACATCCGCGCCTTGGTTGATCTCGCGCCAGAGAACCCTTATTATCCGGAGCCGTGTCCTTTCAGCGATCTTGGAACCATTGGCGGCGGCAACCATTTTGTCGAATTCCAGCGGCTTGAGACGGTGTTTAGCTCCGATGATCTGGCCGAATTGAACCTACCGAAGAACAACATCGTTGTGTTGGTGCATAGCGGTTCCCGCGGTTACGGGCAGACAATCTACAAATCGCTGAATTACACTATCGGCCTGAAAGCCGACAGCCCGGAAGCTGTCGCCTATCTGCAAAAACACGACCATGCCCTGCTTTGGGCGCGGCGCAACCGCGCGATTGTGGCCGCGGAGTTGATCGGATGGCTCGGCTATGAAGGAGAACCGCGGCCGCTGATCGATCTGTTTCATAACCATTTGGCACAAAAAGAAGGAGTCTGGATTCATCGCAAAGGCGCGGTTTCATCCGAAGAAGGATCGGT
>WRJI01000031.1 GCA_009778595.1 Peptococcaceae bacterium
AGGGGTTACAGGCCCAAGCGGGTCAGTCGGACCCCAAGGAGCAATAGGGCCGGGAGGCCCGGCCGGAGCGGAAGGCCCTATGGGACCGGAAGGCCCTATGGGATGTCCGGGGCCCCCAGGGGAACAAGGCTCTCAGGGTGAACAGGGACCCCAGGGGGATCAGGGCATTGTCGGTCCCACCGGACCCACCGGTTCCGGAGACACCGGCCCCACCGGGCCCACCGGTCCCGCCGGAGCCGCCGGCCTCACAGGTCCCACCGGTTCCGGAGACACCGGCCCAACCGGGCCTACAGGTCCCGCCGGAGCCGCCGGCCTCACAGGACCCACCGGACCCACCGGTTCCGGAGACACCGGCCCCACCGGGCCCACCGGGCCCACGGGAGCTGCCGGCCTCACAGGTCCCACCGGAGCCGCCGGCCTCACAGGTCCCACCGGCCCCACCGGGCCCACGGGAGCTGTCGGCCTCACAGGCCCAACCGGGCCCACCGGGCCCACGGGAGCCACCGGCCTCACAGGGCCCACCGGGCCCACGGGAGCCGCCGGCCTCACAGGTCCCACCGGCCCCACCGGTTCCGGAGACACCGGACCCACCGGGCCCACAGGTCCCACCGGAGCCGCCGGCCTCACAGGTCCCACCGGCCCCGCCGGTTCTGACGGGGCAACCGGACCCACAGGGCCACCCGGGCCTACCGGACCTGCCAGCGGCCCCACCGGGCCCACTGGGGCTACCGGACCTGCCGGACCCGAACAGGCTTTTCTGTTCCTATGGACTTCTTTAGCACAATCCCTCAGCCCGGCACCGACAGCAGGCGCACAGGGAACAGCTGTCACGTTTACCGACTCACTTGCCAAAGGCACCGCGATAACATTTACCTCGCCAACCAAAATCAATATCCTGGAAACCGGCTACTATTGTATCAGCTGGGAAGTGTATAAAACAGGATACGATACAGCGTTTGCCCTCTTTTATGATCAAGGCATACCGGGGCCAACCATGATCCCCGGCAGCAATTATGGTGCCATGTCACATGATGAAATCATTCAAGGCCAGGTGATCGCGCATTTGACAGAAGATGATATCTTAACAATGAACCGCATTGATGATCTTGATCTTGTCCAGGAAACCATCAGCCACATCGGCGGGGGAACATCCGTAACCAGCGCTTCCATCATTATCACGAAAATCGGCTAAACCAGGGTCGGAGTCCTGGGTTCCTTGCTCGCCCTTCATAAGATTATCGGAAAAAACAGAGCACCGAACCCAGCCCCCACTCCAGGATCCGGAATATAGGATGCTTGCGGACACCCAGACGCCCCTAGTACTCCGCCGAACGCACCGTCCGCGGAAAAGGAATCACATCCCGAATATTGCTAACCCCCGTAACATACATAAGCAACCGCTCAAATCCCAGCCCGAACCCGGCATGAGGCACCCCGCCATAACGACGCAAATCCAAATACCATCCATACCCCTCCGAAACCATACCCAACGCCTCGAACCGCCGCTCTAAATAATCCGCTCGCTCCTCACGCTGGCTGCCGCCAATAATCTCGCCGACCCCCGGCACCAACAAATCCATCGCCGCCACCGTTCGGCCATCATCATTCAACCTCATATAAAAAGCCTTAATATCCCGGGGATAATCCGTTAGAAACACCGGTTTCCCAAAAACCTTTTCCGTCAAAAACCGCTCATGCTCCGACTGCAAATCCCGCCCCCACGCCACCGGAAACTCGAAATCCTGCTCCGACCCCAACAACATCTCTACCGCTTCCGAATAGCTCACCCGAGCAAAATCCGCCGCCAGCACCCCCTGTAGCCTCTGAATCAGCTCCTTATCCACAAACTTCCCGAAAAACGCCATCTCCTCCGGACACACCACAAACAACGATTCAATCAAAAACTTCATCATCTCTTCAGCCAAACAGCAGACATCCTCCAGCCCGGCAAACGCCACCTCCGGCTCAATCATCCAGAACTCAGCCGCGTGCCTCGCCGTATTGGAATTCTCCGCCCGAAAAGTCGGACCAAATGAATAAACCTTCTTGTAAGCCATACAAAAAGCCTCGGCATTCAGCTGACCGCTCACCGTCAAATGCGCTTCCCGCCCAAAGAAATCCTCTCCAGACTCTTCGCCCCCTCGCAAAGTCGTCACCCGAAACATTTCCCCGGCACCCTCAGCATCACTGGCTGTAATAATCGGTGTATGTACACAGACAAACCCCCGCTCCTGAAAAAACCGATGTACAGCAAAAGTCAACACCGACCGCACACGAAACACCGCCGCAAACAAATTCGTCCGCGGCCGCAAATGGGCAATCGTCCGCAAAAACTCAACACTGTGCCGCTTCTTCTGCAAAGGATAATCCGATGGGCACAACGTCACAATCTTCAAAACCTCCGCCTTAATCTCAAAAGGCTGGTTCGCCCCCGGGGAATCCGCCAATACCCCCTCCACCCGAATCGAAGACCCCACACTCAGATGAACCACATCAACAAAATTCGGCAAATCATCCGCAAAAACAATCTGCACATTCAAAAAACAGCTCCCATCATTGCACTCAATAAACCCAAAATCCTTCGAGGCGCGCACCGTGCGCACCCAACCTTCCAGACACACCTCGGAACCTACCAGTTCCGAACCCTTCAGAAAGATCTCTTGGGCCGTTATGATCCTTGACACGCCAATATCCTCCTCGTCTGCATGGGTATCACCATAAACAGAGTCATCTCCAGAATTAGCCTTCCCCCCACCATCCACGATCATTCTCTCAATCATTCCCCGTTACATTTGTCTTCTCGAATCCGCGGCGGCGGCTTTGGACCGAAAAACTGATAAAAGTGACATTCAATGCGGCCGTTATAGAGTTTGCGGCTCTTATCCCAACGCCGTCCGATCAGATCCTCCGTCCTCTCCAGAGACGTTAAAACATGCAGCGACCAAGTCGGCAAACCCTGTAAAGCAACCCCCAGATCACGGTAAATCTCCGACACGTCCGCAATATCAAGCGCATCAGCGGCCAGCCGCAGACCATAAGGCGGATTAGCAATCAAATGTCCATAAGAAAACCGCGAACGGACCTCCCGCGCAGGTAACCTCTGAAAAAACACCTTTCCCTCGACCCCTGCTTCCCGCGCATGTTGGCGGGCCAGACTCAAGGCAGACTCATCAATATCCGAACCATAAATCAAACACTTCTCTTCCCGAACCAGATCAAGAGCCTCCTCCCGAGCCCGGGCCCAGATCGACACCCCCGCTCCCACTTCAGCTCCCGCGCCCACTCCCGCTCCCGCTTCTGCGCCCACTCCCGCTCCCGCGCCCACTCCCGCTCCTGCGCCCACTCCCACTCCCGCGCCCGCTCCCGCTCCCGTTCCCACGCCGGCTCCCGCGCCCACTCCGGCTCCCGCGCCCACTCCGGCCTCCGCTCCCGCGCCCGCGCCGGCACCCAGTACCGGCCAATCCTCAGCCACAAAAGAACGCCCCAGCCCCGGCGCCCGGTTCAGAGCCATCAAAGCAGCCTCAATAGGAATCGTCCCTGTCCCACAACACGGATCAATCAACGCCCGATCCTCCCGCCAACGACTGAGCCGTATCAAAGCCGCCGCCAATGTCTCCTTTAGCGGTGCCTCCCCGGTCAGAGCGCGATACCCCCGTTTATGCAACCCTTGCCCGGATGTATCAAGACTAAGAGTTACCTGATCCTTCAACAGAGAGAACCGGACGGGAAACAGCGGTCCATCCTCAGGGAACCAGGAATTGTGATAGACTGACTTCAGCCTCTCCACCACAGCTTTTTTGATAATCGACTGGCACCCCGGCACACTATGCAATTGAGACTTAACCGAACTACCGGTCACCGGAAATCGTGCGTCCCTCCCCAGCCATGCTTCCCACGGCAGATCCCGTGTCCCCTGGAACAGCTCTTCAAAACTCTTTGCCGAAAATTCTCCCAGAACAAGCAGCACCCTGTCGGCACACCGCAGCCAAAGATTACATCGGCTAATTGCATCCAAAGGCGCTTTGAAAACCACTCGCCCATTCTCAACACAAGTATCCCCATACCCCAACTCCGCCAACTCGCGTGCCACGAGTGCCTCCAAGCCAAAAGCCGCTGTCGCGATAAGCTTTACACTAGACATCAGACACTCCCCTCATTTATTATGTAACCCTCTCAATCTACGAACTATTCTAACACAAATCCCCCTGTACCTAAAGATACTGAAATCTCCCACAATCAAGTGACAGTCCGCAGAATCTATACATATGTTAATTTACAGCTATCGGCAATCGCCTGTTTTCCTCTAGTCGCTTAGGTTGCAACAACATCAAAAAAAACAACAAAATCCACATTCTGAATCCTGAATACTGAATACTGGATACTTGCGGTCGAAGACCGCATTAGAAAGGAGAATCTATAATGTATGAACAACAACTGTCCCCCCAACAGATGCCAACACCACAGAATAAGTCTCCCAACAGTACGCCATCAGGGGGCCATAACCTGCCGCCCATGGGCTCTGTTCCACCCGGACACCAAAACCGAATCCCCATGAACCCAGATCAGCCGGGGCACCATATCCTGCCGCCTCTGCCGTACCCCTACAATGCTTTGGAAGATATCATAGACGAAAAAACCCTGAGGATCCATCACGACAAACACCATCGAAAATACGTTGAAGATCTCAACAAAGCCGAACGCGCCTTGCAAACGGCTCGAAACAGTGGAGATTTCACCTTCATCAAACATTGGGAGAAAGAAATCGCGTTCAATGGATCAGGACATATTTTGCATAGCCTTTACTGGACATCTATGTGTCCGCCAGGCTCAGGCGGGCAGCCCCAGCCGGCAACGCAAGGGTATCTGAATCGGGATTTCGGCGGGGTCCATAACTTCTGGGCGCAGTTTTCAGCCGCGGCTAATGCTGTGGAAGGATCAGGCTGGTGTGTGCTCGGTTACAACCCTTATTTCCGATCTCTGGAAATCCTACAAGCAGAAAAACACCAGAACCTCACCCAATGGGGTATCCTTCCCCTCTTAGTCTGCGATGTTTGGGAACACGCCTATTATTTGAGCTATCAAAACGATCGAGCTAAATATGTGAAAAGCTGGTTCAACCTGATCAACTGGCCTGAGGTTGAAAGTCGATTAGCCGCTTAGTCGCTTAGTCCCTTACGGACGCGAAGCGTCAAAAAAGAACAAGAAAATCCACATTCTGAATCCTGAATACTGAATACTGGATACTTGCGGTCGAAGACCGCGTTAGCACCATCGCCTCTATCGCGCTTCTTGCAAAGCACATCCCCGAAAAGCCTTAAAAGCCGCTTCCACCGTTCTCGCCAAAGCGCCGTCATCGTGAGCCGCTGAAACAAACAGCGCCTCAAACTGCGAAGGGGGCAGATATATCCCCTGCTCAAGCATCAATCGGAAAAACGCGGCATACCTCACCGTATCCGCCGAACTCGCCCTCCGGAAATCTCTGACCCCTGCATCCTTCTCCGCATCCTCCGCATCCTCCCCCTCAGCCCGATCATCCGGCAGGAAGAAACAAGTCATAAGGGAACCGATCTGATTAATACAAACAGGCACCCCCGCCGCCCGGGCCCCTTGACGCCACCCGTCCGCCAAAGCTGTTGTCTTCGCCGCCAGCGCCTCATAAAACCCACTCACCGCCAGATTTTCCAGCATAGCCAACCCGGCCGCCACAGCCAAAGGATTCCCGGACAGCGTCCCGGCTTGATACACCGGCCCACTCGGCGAAACCATCCGCATAATCTCCCTTTTACCGCCGTAAGCGCCGACAGGCAGACCCCCGCCAATGATTTTGCCCAAACAGGTCAGATCCGGCATCACATCATAATAACTTTGGGCGCCCCCATATCCCAGGCGGAACCCGCTAATGACCTCATCGAAAATCAGCACAGCGCCGCAGGCATCGCACAACCGGCGAACCTCCTGCAAAAATCCCGGCTCCGGCAGCACAAGCCCCATATTTCCCGCAACAGGTTCAACAATAACAGCGGCAACATCCGTTCCGGCCTCCGCCAACACATCCTCCAGACTGCTCACATCATTATAGACCGCCGTGAAAGTATTTCTCGCCAAATCCTCAGGCACCCCCGGACTTGACGGCACACCGAAAGTCAGTGCCCCCGATCCGGCCTTAATCAGCAAAGAATCATGATGCCCATGATAACACCCGGCGAACTTCACAATCTTATTCCGCCCTGTAAAAGCCCGGGCCAAACGCAACGCGCTCATGGTCGCTTCCGTCCCCGAATTCACCAACCGAACCATCTCCACACTGGGCAACGCCTCGGCAATTTTTTCGGCCAGCTCCACTTCCCCTCGAGTTGACGCCCCATACGTCGTCCCCTTAAGCAAAGCCTCATGCAACGCCTTTTCCACTCCCGGATGCCGGTGTCCCAATATCAGAGGTCCCCAAGAGCAGACATAATCAATATACTCGTTACCGTCTTCATCCCAAACCCGACAACCCTCACCCCGGGCAATAAACCGGGGGGACAATCCCACCGAAGCAAAGGCGCGTACCGGGCTGTTGACACCCCCGGGTATCACATCACACCCACGCGCAAACAATTCCTCAGATACTCTTGTATTGGCACTGGGCATTCGTTTCATCCACAGACACCTTCTTTCGCCTATTTTGTTATGTGTACCACCACCCATAGGTTCGCCATAAAAATCCGGTCTACTCCACAAAATATCGCATACTACTCTTCTTCAGTTCCGCATAACTGCTCAGAACATCATAGTCGTCCACCCCGGTCATCTCCGAGAGTTTCACCGCCAGAGACCGGCATTCATCCTCGGTTTTCGCATGAATCATCGTGTAGAGATTGTAAGGCCACTCCGGCAACATATCCCGCTCATAACAATGGGTCACCTCCGGCAGAGAAGCAAGAAGTTCCCCAACATCACCAATCCGCGCCTCCGGCACCCGCCAAACAATCATGGCGTTCGCCACGAACCCCACCGCCCGGTGCCGCAACGCGGCGCCGACACGTCTCAGAGCCCCCGACTCTTGCCAAGACGTCACCCGTTCCAGCACCTCGGCCTCACTGAGCCCCACGCGCTCCCCCAGAACGGCATAAGGCCGGGACACAAGGGGCAAATCCTTTTGCAGCTCCACAATAAGTTTTTTATCCGTCTCGTCAAAAACCATACGTACGATCTCTCCTTCAAACCTTCTTCACATCAAACTTAACCCGCACCTTAAAAAACCGCCGTGAGGGCAAATTCAGAAGATTCTCAATCCCCGTATCCTTCTTAATCTCCGCCAAAATTCCCTCAGTCATCTCCTGACTCCGGGACAACACAGTAAACCACATATTATAAGCATGGCGCCTCAAATAATTATGGGTAATCCCGGGATACCGGTTCACCACAGCCGCCACGTCCTCAATCCGATCTTGGGGAACCTGCATAGCACATAGAGTCCCCTTATACCCCAACCGACGCGAATCAAAAACCCCACCCATTCGGCGAATCACCCCCGCCTCCATAAGGGAACGCAACCGCGCCATCACATCATCCTCACAAATCCCCAGCCCCGCAGCCAGCTCAGCATAAGGTTGCTCTGTCACCGGAATCCCCTCCTGAACCCGGTTCAACAACTCCCGATCGATCAGATCCACGATTCCTACCCCCCTAACCCTTACCCGCTAATACCCTTTCCTCCCATGATACAAACACCAAGGCTCCTCCGCCATATAGTTCCCATCATGATAAAAAGCCGCCCGGGCCCGGCACCCGCCGCAGTTCCACTTATACTTACAAGACCCGCAACCGCCCTCATATTCCAGTGAACGCAGTTTCTCAAAAACAGGACTGTTCTTCCAAATATCCACGAAAGACTGCTCCTTAACATTCCCCAGAGGCATATTCAAATATGCGCAAGGCTGAACATCCCCTTTGGGCCCGATAATACAATAAGAGGTCCCAGCCAAACACCCCCGCTCAAAACGCAGATCCATGCCCATCTCTTTCGCGATCCGCATAAACTGAGGCGCACAAGTCGGTTTCAGCTCAATATCCACCGTCTGTTGCTTTCTCATAATCCGCTCCAACACATTCTCGTACTGCTCCGCCCGCAGAGACTCCTGCTCAATATCCACCGCACGGCCTGTCGGCACAAGGAAGAAAATATGATGGGCCACAGCCCCCTGCTCAATCGCAAAATCCGTAATCGCCTCAACCTCATGATCATTCCAATCCATAATTGTTGTATGGATCTGAAAAGCCACACCGGCCTCCCGGCAATTCTTCATACCACGTACCGCACCTTCCCAACTACCGGCCTGACCTCTCAGCTTGTCATGCTTCTCCACATCCAAACTATCCAAACTGATCCCCACACCCATAGTTCCCGCCGTCTTCAGATCACGGGCAATCTCCGGTGTAATCAACGTCCCATTCGTCCCAAAAACCGGCCGCAACCCTTTCGAACGGGCATGAGCCACCAACTCAATAATATCCGACCGCATAAACGGCTCCCCACCGCTAAAAATCATAATCTTGAAACCCGCCTCCGCAATCTGATCCAGCAGCCGTTTCCCTTCCTCCGTGTTCAGCTCCTCATCCTGCTTAGCACCCGCATCCCTATAGCAATGCGCACAATACAAATTGCAGGCATTCGTCGTATTCCAAGAAATAATCATATCTATCTCCCTTTCCTGACTAACCTCTACCCTCTACCCTCTACCCTCTAATCTCTAACCCCTACCCTCTAACCTCAAACCTCAATCTCTTCGTCCGATAAATAGCAAGCCGGATCCTGAGCCCAGAAATCATCATAAACAGCCTCAGCCCTGGTCCGGAAATTGCCATTGCACATATCAAGATGGGCACACGCGGCACAGCGTCCCTTCAACAGAGCCTTGCGGTCCTTCAGACCCCCCATAATCTCGTGAGACGTATCCGACCAGATATCACCAAACTTTCGTTCCAGAACATTGCCAAGACAATGGCCGCCGGTAAACTGATCAGGATGGACATTCCCCTGCCAATCCACTTGTCCGATAGCAATCCCGGAGCGATTGCCGCCATTTCTAAGCAACAGCGACCGCACATATTCAGCCCGCTGAGGATCCGTCTCCTTCAACTTCAGATACACATATATAGCGTCAGCGTGATTATCCACCGTCAGAATCTCCTTATTCAATCCACGCCGATGATAATCCAACGTCCTCTCCATAATCAACTCAATCGCTTCCCGACTCTCCTCCCGGCTGATATCCTCCTCCACCATCGTACTGCCCCGGCCTGAATAGACCAGATGATAGAAACACACCCGGGGAATATTCTCTCTTTCAACCAAATCAAAAATATCATTTAAAAACTTATGATTATGCCGGTTAATCGTAAACCGCAAACCAACCTTCTGATCCACAGCCAAACAATTACGAATCCCTTGCAAAGCCTTAGCAAAAGCCCCCTTCTGCCCCCGGAACCGATCGTTGACATCTTCCAACCCATCCAAGCTGATGCCCACATACCCCACACCCAGATCCTTCAGGGCTCGGGCCTTCTCCTCATTAATCAGCGTCCCGTTCGTTGACAAAGTCGTACGAAGCCCCTTCTCCCGGGCGTACGCGATAAGCTCCAAGCAATCCGGACGCATCAGCGGTTCCCCGCCGGAAAACAGAATAACCGGCACCCTGAACTCCGCCAAATCATCAATGAACCCCTTCGCCTGCTCATGGCTCATCTGATCATAAACCTTGTGATCAGACGCGGAATAACAATGAATACACTTAAGATTACAAGTCCTGGTACAATTCCAAACAACCACCGGCCCGCGCCCCGAAACCGCCCCGTCCCGCTGTCCGTGGCTCTCCGGCGCATAACGTAAAGAATCTCCATAATTCTCCGTATCACAAAGTAACTTGCTAATGCTGATCACAGTCGAACCACTCCTTCTCATTTGCTCGTATTTCGGCTCGCTCTATTCCAACTCACATTCTCCGCTCACTCAATTCCGATTCCCTCGCTTGTTGAGACTCAACTCAACCGACAACCCCAAAATTATACCGACCGGGCGATCGCTTGTAACAACCCGTCAATCGTATACTCCTCAGCCTCAATATCAACAGACAAACCCATCTTCTCGGCTGTTTCCGACGTAATAGGCCCAATGCTGGCCACCTTAACCTTATCCCGCCACTGTGGAATCGACTCCACACCCACAAGCTTAAGGAAATTCGTCACTGTAGATGAACTTGTAAACGTAATAATTTGAATCCGCCCATCCTTCAGTTCCTCACATACACGCTCCCCGGACTCCGGCGACTCAGCCTGAACCGTACGATAAGCCACAATCTCATCCACCAGGACCCCCATCTCCACCAGCGCCTCAGGCAAAACCTTACGAGCAATATTGGCACGAGGCAACAGCACTCTATCCCCGGCATCAACCTTGCCTTTGAGACCCTCGGCAATCTCCTCCGCCTTGAAAAGCTCCGGAAGAAAATCAACCCGCAACCCTTTCCTGCGCAACTCTTCAGCCGTTTTCGGGCCAATAGCACACAACCGCGGCCCTTTCAAATCCCGAACATCCATCTCAAGGGCTTCAAGGCGATCAAAGAAAGCGATCACACCGTTGACACTGGTAAAAATAATCCACTTATAGTCTCCGGCTCTCCGCAGCGCCCCATCGAGCTTCTCCGCCTCCTCAGGCAAAGACGGCACAACCCGAATTGACGGGAACTCATAAGCCTCGCCACCCAACTCCTCAATAGCCTGAGACAGGCGACTGGCCTGTTCCCGCGCCCGTGTCACCAAAACCCTTTTGCCAAAAAGAGGTCTCTTCTCGATCCAAGAAAGCTTCGTCCGGAGATTAACCACATCACCAACAACGATAACAGCCGGATTCGCAAAATTGGTAGAACGGGCATACGTCTCAATCGTCGCCAGGGTCCCCACCAGTGTACGCTGTTCCGGCCGCGTTCCCCAACGGATCAACGCAACCGGTGTTTGCGGAGCCCGGCCGTTCTCAATCAAGCGTATACAGATCGTGCCCAGATTAGCCATCCCCATCAAAAATACCAACGTATTCGCCGACAAAGCGATTTTACTCCAGTCCAAAGAAGAATCCTCCTTGAGAGGGTCCTCGTTTCCGGTGACAATACACACTGCAGAAGTATAATCCCGGTGGGTCACAGGAATACCCGCGTAAGCCGGTACCGCCAACGCCGAAGTAATCCCCGGCACAACCTCAAAAGAAACCCCGTGTTCCAATAAGCATTCCGCTTCCTCCCCACCACGGCCAAACAAAAACGGGTCACCGCCTTTAAGACGGACGACACACTTCCCCTCCAACGCTTTTTCAACCAGCAGCAAATTAATCTCTTCCTGAGGCAAGGCATGATGATCCGGAGACTTCCCCACATAAATCATTTCAGCCCGGGTAGGCGCATACGTAAGAATTTTCGACGCAACAAGACGATCATAGACAAGGACATCGGCTCTCTGTATGCAGGAAAGCCCCTTCACGGTCAACAGGCCCGGGTCCCCCGGACCGGCTCCCACCAAATAGACTACACCTTTTTCCACAGTTTCCCTCCCATTCGGTATTCGGCATGCGGCATTCAGCAATCAGCATTCATCAGTCAACATTCATCAATCATCATTCATCATTCATCAATCGCGAATCGGTATACGCAAATCGATGTACAATCCAACTTTACAAACCAAAGTCATAAAAAAAGTACATATCCAACAACTCAATATCAAATTGCTGGATTACCTATAATAATATCATATAAATGATTTATTTTCAATAAGCAACTGCTGGGGAAATTGTCTCGCCCCTTGATCGACCCTCGATCGCCCCTTGATCGACCCTCGATAACCCTCGATCGTCCCTCGACCGCCCCTCGACCGAGCCTGACTCAGCCTCGACAGAGCCCTAATATCTCCTCTGCACCCCGTTCCTTTAAATCCAAGGCCATCCGAACACCCAATTCCCGGGCATGATGCTCATCCGTCCCCTTCACATCCCCCTTGACCCGAATCACTTCCGACCCATCCAATCGCGCCACCAAGGCATCCATCACCAAAGAATTCTCCTCCAATCGGGCTAACGCCGCCACAGGAACCTGGCAACCACCGCCCAGTTCCCGCATAAGCACTCGTTCAGCCGTCGTCGCCAGCCGCGTCGGGCTATCGTCAACAGCTTCAAGCACTTTCAGCACCCGCTCATCTTTCGTGCGACACTCCACCGCCACAGCCCCTTGGCCTACAGCCGACAAGCAGATATCCCCAGACAAGAATTCCGTAATCGCGCTCTGTAACCCCAATCGAATCACACCCGCCGCCGCCAGAACAATAGCGTCAAACCCTTCGCGTTCCAACTTGCGCAACCGTGTCTCAATGTTGCCTCTGAGAGGTGCTATTCTCAGATCTGGCCGGGCAAACAACAGCTGCGCCGACCGGCGCAACGACGACGTTCCCAGAAATGCCCCTTGAGGCAGATCCCAAAACGAAATCCCCCGACTCACAAGAACATCCCGTGGTTCTTCCCTCCGGCAAACAGCCCCTATACAAAGACCCTCCGGCATATCACCAGGCATGTCCTTTAAACTGTGAACCGCAAAATCAATCTCCCCGGCACTCAGAGCCTGTTCCAATTCTCTGGTAAAAAGTCCTTTGTCACCTATTTTTGACAAAGCGACATCCAGTATCTGATCACCATAGGTCTGGAACGTTCTTATCTCAAAACTGCACTGAGGAAAGCTTGCCCTCAGGCATTCGATAACCCACTGTGTTTGCCACAGAGCCAACGCACTCTTCCTGCTTCCGACCACGAAATTGTTCTTCATCCTCATCAGCTCCTTCTAGCCCAAACAGTTTCTGAGTCAGTTGCGTATAGAAATGTCCTTCAGAGGACAAAGCCGCCTGCCGTAACGTTAAAAGCGGTTGTAACATGATTTTATTCGTAATAGCTGTCGCTAAAGTTTCCACAGCCGTTCTTTCTCTAGGAGAAAGGTTGCGCAGTTTGGACAAGGCCCTCTTCAGCTCTTGTTCCTTAATTTCATCACCAAAATCCTGCAATGATCTCAGCACAGGATTCACGCTGCTCATCGCCAGCCTTTCCATAAAAGCCTCACAATCCTCCTGAATAATCATTTCCCCCTGACTCGCAGCCTGCTGTCTGACCTGCCAATGTCTATCCACAACATGTTGCAGATCATCAACATCAAACAACGTAACACCGGACAACGCCTTCACCTCGGGATCAATATCCCGGGGCACGGCAATATCGACAAGCAGCAACGGTTTCTCCGGTCGCCGCGCCATAGCACGAGCCACAGTATCCGCGTTCAACACAATATGCTGAGCCGCCGTCCCGGAAATAACAATATCCGCTTCAGTCAGCGCGTCAAGAATGTCATCGAACAATACGGCTCGTCCTCCCAAAGAATGCGCCAATTCCATCGCCCTGTCATAAGAACGGTTTGAAACAACAATACCGCTGATCCCGCTTGCTTTCAAATGCATAAGCGTCAGCTCACTCATCTTGCCGGCGCCGATAACAAGAACCGTGCGACCGGCCAACGGACCCGGACTATCTTTAGGCATCCGCAACCCCGCCCGAACACCATCACCGCCGCCATCACCGCCGCCAACATTCCCACCGACATTCCCACCGACATCCCCACCGACATTCCCGCCGACATCTCCACCGACATCTCTGCCAACATCTCTGCCGTTAAGCTCCGCAAGCCCCTGCCCGCCAACCTCATCGCCGTTTATCTCTTGTCTGCCGGCACTTTGCCCGGCAAGCTCTCTCTTAATGAGTTCGACAGCCACAGAAGGAACCGACACGGGATTACGATCAATACCTGTTTCCGACCTGGCCCGTTTCGCTGTGCTCAACGCCTGTTGAAAAAGAGTATTCAGCGCCGCATTGGTGGCGCCGGCTTCATGGGCCGTCATATAGGCGCGCTTGACCTGCCCCAGAATCTCCGTCTCCCCCAGCACCATAGAATCCAACCCTGCCGTAACCCGAAAAAGATGACATACAGCTTCCTCCAGAGTATAACAAAAAGTATACTTGCTGATATCCGTATGAGCAAGACCCGAAGATTTCGCCCAGAAAGCCCGTACGGCTTTGCGACCCATTTCCCATTCCGTCGAAGCCACATAGATTTCGGTTCGATTGCAGGTCGATAGAATACAACACCCCGCAATACCCGGAAAAGCAAGTAACTCAGGAAAAGCCCTTTTAATCTTATTCTCCGAAAAAGACATCCTCTCCCGGAAATGAACCGGGGCACTGCGGTGATTAACCCCCATAACCGCAATAAACATCTGCCAATCGCTCCTTTAGGAGATCAAATTGCTCTTTCTGCATCATATCCATCGTAACATCATCAACAATGTGCTTCAAAAAAGCTTCTCTGCGACCGGAGTCAGGAATCTCAGCAAGGGCGCGTTGCCGCCAATCGGCAATCAACTCCACATATTTTTCATAATCAGCCCCAAACCGCTCCCCGATCCCATCCCGGATCCTGGCCGCCAACATCGGGCTGGCACCGCCGGTGGACACAGCAATCGTCAGCGCCCCTCGCCGTAAAACCGCCGGAACATAGAAACTACAAAGTTCAGGAATATCAACAGCGTTAACAATCACTTGACGATTCTCGCACAATTGAGAAATATCCTGATTAACCTGATAACTATCCGTTGCTGCAATGACAACCAGAACCCCATCCAAATCATCCTCTTGAAAACATCGCCGCCTCAAGTCAATCTGTGCCAATCGGGCCCAATCCTCGATCCGAGCCGTAACCTCAGGGCTAACAACACGCACAACAGCTCCGCATTCCAGGAGAGACGCGATTTTTCTTTCGCCTACTTTTCCGCCGCCCACAACCAAGCAAAGACGACCACCAAGCTTCAGTGCAATTGGATAGGTTTCCATGTGTTCCCCGCTAACTTTGTAGAATATAGAACAATAATATCAGAAATAAACAAAACACACAACTGAACCACGGTTGCCCATCGCGATGTTTGCTTTCAACCGAAGTTGAAAGCAAACAACGCGAATGCCTTGCGGATCCTGATAATGAAGAAGAGGTCCAGTCCTTTCCACTATCATAACATCTAAGAAGTGTAAAAACCTACAAGGCGAAATTCTCTACCGATCAAACATAACCGACTCACTACCTCATTGCTTTGGTAAGCTCCACGGTCATGCTCTTAGCGATAACAACTGCTTCCATAGCAACTTGCATGCCTTGATCGGGGTTGTGGAAGCCCATGCTGTTTTCAGCAGCAAGGAAATCCCAATACCATTGGGCTTCTCTGGCAGCCAACTGAGCTTTCTGAATCAGATCGCCGTCAACGCCGGAATCCATAGCCGCTTTGATCGTGTTGTGCAATTCCACCACAGCCGATTCAGCTTCATGCTGGTTGAACCAGAAGTTGTCCTGAACGGTCAGCACAGACTCAGTCAACCAATCTTTGTCTTGAGTGTGACATGTCATGCAGGATTCTTCAACCGTGCGCAATGGGCTGGTCACATCATGGGTGGAATACTTCACACCATTTTCCGTCATGAACGGCATGTGACAATCCGCGCAAGTCACGCCGGCTCTGCCGTGTGTTCCGGTGATCCATGTTTCATAATCAGGATGCTGGGCTTTCAGAATCAATGTTTCCGAAACACCATGCACGAAATCCCGTTTGAAAAGCGTGTTGTCGCCGTTACGAAGTTTCTCATAGTACTGATAGGCTTCTTGAGGTTTCCAGCCGTCAGTCCACGGGAAAACAACCTTGTACGTGCCAGGCTCAAAGTAGTACTCAACGTGGCACTGGGCACAAACCAAGGAACGCATATCCTGCTTGCTGGGTTTGTTAACCGCTTCCGCCGTAAGATCAAAACCGTCATCAAGCTTGGCGTACGCTTCAATGAGAGCTTTATTGATAACTCTCAGTTCCATCGTCGCAGGATCGTGACAGGTGGCACAGTTGATCGAAGCATGGTCTCTCGGAACTTTTGCTTCGATGTCAACAAAAGGCTGCTTCGCATAGTCCCAACCGCCGTTGCCCGGATAATCGCTGTACAATTGCTCCAGGTAAGGGGTTTTGCAGGTTATGCATGCACCCTTTGTCGCCGACGGTTGCGTGTCATCTCTGTTGACGCGCAAGGTGTCATACAGATCCGGCACCGCATAGACGTGGCCGCGATCATCTTTATAGTCCTTGCTGAAAGCGTTGTTCGCGAACAGCACCGGCAGGCCCACTTGCCTCAGTTTGTGATCAAACATTTTGTCTCCGCCAAACTCACCGGGTTTGTCGCGGCCATCAGGGAATTTGCTGGCTTCCATATAGCTATTATATTCCAATGGATACAGTTTTTTATAAGATGCTGGATCATAAATATCTTTTGTAACCGCAGTCTTGATTTCTACTGTTGTGTTCAGATCGGCACCGCCGCTACGGCCAAAGATAAACCCAAGAATCGCACCCACGACGAGGACCACGACAGCAATCAGTAATATCTGGACTTTACTCACTCTGATCCCTCCTTATTGAGAAATAGGAATGGTCATGTTGCCATGAACGAGATTCCTGTGACAAGAAACACAATATCTGTCGTCACCGTCTTTACCGATGTCAATCATGCTTGTGTTCTTGATAGTGGGTTCGTGACAGCGAATGCAGTTGTTTCTCAGAGTCGTTTTGCCTTTGTCCGTCATTTCGATGTTGAGGTCATAATCCCTCATGGTCTGATGCCACACATCAACCATACCGGTTTGAGCCTTGGCTACTAATTTTGCCGCAATATTATTGTTGGGCAGATGGCATTCGCTGCATGTAACCGATGCATGCGAAGAATCTGACCAAGTGCCATAGTTTTCTGACATAGCGTGACAACTTCCGCAAAATTCAGGTTTTTCCATTTGCGCGTAAGCAGCCCCGCCGGCGATCACTACGACCAAACACACGACAAAACCAATCACTGCCATTTTCACATTATCGCCTCCTTTTTCTGTTTTTGTTATGCAAATCCTGAAAAGGACTTGGACCCCATCTTCGCAGAGCCGCCCAAAGTATCCCTAGACTGACAATAATGGTTCCGAGCCAGACAAGAATAATCAACGGCTTGGTCGACACTTCCACACTGACATGACTCACAGCCTCTGTTATAGCCTCTTCAAAAGCTCTCTGCCACGCCTCCTCAATAGCTTCATCCTGAGTTTGGTTGACCTCATAAATCAAAACACTAATCGCGCCCTCGATGATATTCATTCGATTCAAAGTCAATTTGTACTTGCCGACCACAACTGTATCGGTGGTCATTCCGATTTCGGATCGTACCCTATTCAAAACGATCTCTTCCCGGGTGTCGCCATAAACGACATCCACATAAAAGGCTAACATGCTGTCCCCCGATTCCATATCCGGCATGAGGAAATCTTTGAGGGTCAGCTCAATCTTCTCGCCGCCGATATCGATGACCACCGGACTGCCCATCGGAAGAACATAATCAATACTCGCGGCCACATCCACAACATTCGGCGCAATATAGAAGTCTCCCAACAAGGACCAACGAATCGTCGGCTTGTGTTCAAATCCATAGACCTCATAATAGCGCGAATTGATTTCGACCGTCTTGTTGTCCACCAAGAATCTTTGAGAATATCCTGTAGGGTCATCCAATCTCTCGCCACCCAAAAAGGTAACCTGATGTCCTAAAACCGTTTTTTCTTCGCCGGCCTCAAAGGTCACCGGGGCCACCCTCTCCATACACGCAGACGAGTAAAGCACCCCCGCCACAAGCACAGATAACCCGATATGAGTTACCACAGCAGCCCTGTTCATCCCTCTGCCGAAATCCTTCGAGAAAGACAGGATTGAAAGGGCAAATACCGCGCCGGCAGCGGCTAGGCCCAGCAAGACCAAAACGGTCATAACCGGTCCTTGGTTGATGCCAAAGAGGAATCCAACGCCGGCAAACACAATCGCCCCCACCGACGCCGCGATGATTTTGATATACAGAGCGGGACCAGCCTCTTCAATTTCGGCAACCTCAGCCTTGGCAGGACGAACCCACGGGAACAACACCGACAACAAAAGTATCGCCAGAAGAGCCAAGGTCGACAGCAGCCCGGAGGAGTTATAATACGAAGTCGTCACATTCGACGACTCCCCAATTATTCCGGTAATAAGCGGAATGGATGTTCCCATCAAAACCACCAACGCGAATAAACACAGAACAAGCGCTCCCGCATAGGTCATGAATCCCCTTGTCAGAATAGGATCCTCTTCCCGCGGCGAAGGTAGTTTCTTCCATTTAACGATAAGGATAATAAACGCTGCCCCAACAAGTGGGAAAATGACAGACGCCAGTAAATTTCTTGTTAGATTTGATTGTCCGAAAGAATGGGCTGAAAAACTCTGCAAAATCCCGCTACGGGTAAGAAATGTTCCGTATAAGGCCAAGCCGAAGGCGGAAATCGCCGCAATATAGGACGGTTTAACAAGGTTGGGTTTCCTCAGAGCCAACAACATGAAATGAACCAACCCCCCGCAAACCAACCAAGGAATGAGCGAAGAGTTCTCTACAGGGTCCCAGCCCCAATAGCCTCCCCACCCCAACACCTCATACGCCCAATATGCTCCTAAAAAGTTGCCAAGACCCAGAAACGCCCAAGCAAACAATGAGAAAGGTAGCGCCTTTTTGATCCAGGATTTGTATTCTCCGTCCAGCAAAGATCCCACCGCCAGCGCGAAAGGAACCGCCAGCGCTGCGTAACCTAAGAACAAAAATGGCGGATGTGAAATCATCCAGAAATTCTGCAGCAACGGATTGAGGCCCCGCGCCACAAGCGGAGCAGCTGTTTGCACAAAGGGATCCTTCACAAGAAGAATGATCAAAAGACAAAGCTGCACAAAACTGAAAACCGTCTTGGCCCCCGGAGCTATATCCTTACGATTATAGATCATCAACCCGATCAACCCATGTAACAACACCCACAACAGGAACGATCCTTCCTGCCCCGCCCAAAAGGCGGTAATCTTGAAGAGAATCGACAGATCGGCGGAAGAATATTGGGCGGCATATTGGTATGTGAACTGATCTGTTAAAAGAATAATCCATAAAATCGCCGCAGCAGCAGCTATAGCCGCGACAGACAGTCCATATAAAACCTTGGCACGGGTTTCAGCCACTTGATTATTCGGCTCCTCAATCTTAGGTGCCAACGTTTTGGTCTTAGTTTTTGGGGATTGAGATGCTGTATCACGCGATTGGGTCGTCTTACGCAACGCTTGAGACGCTCTCTTTTGCTTATGATAATCGAATACATGCACGAGGTTAGCCACGAAGGCGGCAAGTGTCAAAATAGCGGCAATCCAGAGAACTATCATGCCGATCACGAGGCATCACCTCCCGGTTGGCTTTCATACTTAGAAGGACATTTGACAATGATTTTGTCCGCGCGAAAAATATCGCCGTCAAACTTGCCAATAACAACCACACCGTCCGATTGGTCAATGGTATCCGGCTTCAGCCCTTGATACGCAACGGAAGCTATGGTTCCGTCGTCGTCTCTAAGCCTAAACATTATCCCTTGCCCCTCGCTTAAAGTCTGGACATCGCCCACAAGAACACCATGAACCTGAACGGACGAACTCTTCTCTTGAGCCACCGAAAACGTCACATATGGTGACAGATTCTGCGACAACACCACCCCGGACGCAACGATCGCGATAACAACTATGATAAGCAGTATCAAATGACGTCTCTTCATTCCGATTCCTCTCCATTTCGTGTTGATCCTTCTTCAGCATCAATCCGCGCCAACTCGGCAATTTGGCTCCGGCGATGTGCGGCGCCATAACGTAACATCCAGACATAAAAAGCGGTAATGCCAACCAACGCAATCACAAGAACAATAATCATATTGAAACCCAAACCGCTGCCCAGACCACCTTCATTATCCGTGAGATCCGGATGCACAGAGAAGTACAACCGCGGAATAATGAAAACCAAAAAAGGAACCGTGGCAAAGGAAAACAAAGAATACACAGATGAAATCGTAGCCCGTGTCTCCTCGTTTTCAATGGAAAAACCCAAAACAACATATGCTGTATAGATTAATAAAAGAATAAAGATCGTCGTTTGCCTGACATCCCAAGTCCAAAAAGTCCAAGGGGCCTCAGAATACCAAGTCATTTTGGAGTAAATAATGCCACTGACTGTCGCCAGAAAACTAAAAACCAAACCGATCCTGTTCGACAAAGAACTGAGGTAGAACCTATCCAAACTCCTCGTCCTCAGATATCGGAACGCCCACCAAGCCCCCATGAAAAAGGTAACCACCGCTATCCAAGCCATGGGGATATGAAAGAAAAGCATCCGCGCCTTGTATCCTAAATTGACAACCGGCGGAAGCAGAAAGACAGCTACCGTTGCCCCGGCAAGCCACAACCCAATAATAAGACCAAACAATTTATCTCCTCGTGACAGAACCCTGGCCATCTCTCCGGCCCCCCTTTCTTTTACTCTACCCAAAGATAGTCAAACAAGATAGACCCAACAATCAATGCAACCAGCGTGTATCCCCCCAGAAATAAAAACTGTGACGCCGCAACTGTTTCTCCGGCCAGGATACCCCGTGTCGTCTCAATCGCGGTCAAGAACTCCGGAAGAATGATCGGAAATGTTAAAATAGTAAACAGTGTTGATCTTCCCTGAACCTGAGCCGCCATAGCCGCCGTCATCGTTGCCACAACAGATAGCCCGGCGCTGCCCAGCCAAAGGGCCCCTATCAACACAACCCAATCCGTCACAGCCATACCAAAAAACATGATGAACAAAAGGAGCACCAACAAGCTCAGACATAACAACACAAGAACATTGAAAATGACTTTCCCAAAATACACCGCTTGCGGAGGCGCGTAAACTTTCAGCATCAACAGCGTCCCCGCGTCCTGTTCCTGGACAAAAACCCGGCCCAATCCGGCCATAGCGGAAAAGAACAGAATCACCCACAGAAGCACCGACTGCACCAAGGGCGTCAGATCCCCTCCCGCAATACTCATGCTGATAGCCGAAAGACAGGTGAGCGCGAATACCGCCAAAGTGCTGAAAGCGTACTTGCTGCGCAACTCGCTGAGAGCATCTTTTCGTAACACGGCCCAGACACTTTTTAAGGCATCAGGAAAGAGCAATGGTTTGCGTTGCATACTCCGCCTCCAAAAGATCATTTGTGGCCATAATCAGCAATCGGCCCTCTTCTCGTGCCTGCTTCACCAAACCCAGAACAAGACCCCGGCCTTCCGCGTCTAAATTGGACAGCCCTTCATCCACAAACCAAACCCTTGGCTCCAAAGCCAGCAACGTCGCAAACTTTAAACGTTGTTTCATTCCCGTCGAATAAGTCTTGACGAACTGAGCTCCACGCGAGCCAAGACCCACCTTCGTTAAGGCGTCTTCGACCTGTGAAGGTTGCAGATGAAGGCTCCGCGCCCGCGCCAGGAACTCCAAATTCTCCCGACCAGACAAATTTTCATAGAACATAATTTCCGGCGAAATGAATCCGATATAGGGCATGAACTTTTCCCAATCCCCGCAAACCTTGCCTTCATCGAAAAGAGTTACAGATCCGGATGTGGGCCGCAACAGCCGAGCCAGTATCTTAACCAGAGTAGATTTTCCCGACCCGTTCTTGCCTGTAACAATCAGGCAATCCCCCGAACCCAGCCGACAAGATAAATCTGTAAACAGTGTTCGTCGACCGAATTTCTTGGTGATATTTTTTGCCTCTATCACAACCTCGGAATTCACCATAACCGGTTTCCCATGCCCTCCTCACGTATGCCATGCCCAAATGTCGAATCTTTCCCTTTATGATAAGAATCATAACACAAGTGTATTCTAAGAGCAATACATGCTGAAGATTTTAAAAAACTGTGGCAAAAACGGTCATAAGCTCGATTTTGGCAGAAGGCCAAATTCCCGGCCGGAACGCTCCAATAATTTTTTACTATGATATTTTTGGCATCTCACCAATTATCTGACAATCACCTGTCAATCCTCTGGTGACCGCGGTATCTTCAGTGTGAACAGCGATCCCTTCTGCCAGATACTCTTGACATCAACCGTTCCGCCATGGAGCTCGACAAAGATCTTCACGATGGCCAATCCCATGCCGCCCTTGCCATCCTGACCGCTTTTACTCTGCCACATACTTGAGAAAATGTTAGGCAGATCTTCGGACTTAATCCCCAAACCGCTGTCACTGATCTGAATAAGGATGAACTCCCTGCCATCCACACCAACAGGCATAGGCTCAATCCGAACGCGAACCCAACCCCCCTCAGGGGTATACTTAAGAGCATTTGCCAGGAGGTTACGGAAAACATGTCTCATTTTCTCAAAATCGGCCACAACCGACGGCGTCGTTGTCGCAATATCAACATTGAACCTCAGGTTCTTTCTTGAGAAGATTGGATTCATCGTCGCTCTGAGTTCCTTGAGAATATCCTCAAACCGGAACTCCATATACTCTAACCCCATCAGCCCGGCTTCAATCTTTGACATGGTCATCAAATCATTGATCTGGGCGTCCAGGTTCTGCGCGTTCCAAAGAATATCCATCAGATACTGACTCTGATCCTGCTGAGAAGAAGGATTGGCTAGCACCATCTGGCTGAAAGCGATAATAGAAGTCAAGGGCTGGCGCAAACCGCTGCTGATCTTTGCCATAAGCTCAGATTTCATGCGATCACTGTCACTCAACAACGAATTGATCCGTTGCATCTCTTCGCCCTTCACACGCAACTCCTCATTGGCTTCCCGCAACATTACGGTACGCTCCTCAACCCGATCCTCCAGGTTCGAGTAAGACCCCTGCAACCTTTCAGACATAGAATTAAACGCCTGACTCAAATGCTTCATCTCATCAAAAGATCCTTGGGGGGTGGTCAGATTGTCTTCCCAAGACGTGCTGCCCAGTCTATCAACATGGGTTGTCAGTTCCCGCAAAGGCTTCACAACAATCCTGCCCAAGGACAGATACAACACCAGGAACGTCACCAAAAGGATCAACAACAAAAAGGCGCCTTGGATAACCGTGTTGGTAAGGACATCCCGATCAATAGCTTTCGCGGGAAACGTAATGCTGATCGCACCGGCAAACTCGCCCAGCTTGCCCCCTTCCTTCGGGTATCCGGACACATCCGTTTCCCCTTGAGGCATCCCATGACACTTTAAGCAGGACTCTTCAAAATACAACGGCACCACATACCGGTACAAAGCTTCCCCTTCAACAATCTCACGGCTGAAATAATCCGTGATCCTTTTATCTTCCTCTGTGTCCATAAGCAACATAGCTTTGATCTCATACTGATCCGGACTGTTTTCCGTCACCCGAGGCCGCAATCGGGTCTGCTTGTAAGTGTACCCGGAAAGATCCTCAAAAATATACCCCACTTGCCTGCCGACAGTAGCCGGATTCAGATGTTTAAACTCAAAGTTTCCTGTCTGGGTATCCGTATTGATTGTGTCTTGTTCCATCGAGATAAACTTGCGCATGGCAATAAGCTGCTGCGCAACCACAGCGGCCTTCTCCTCCATTTGCTTATCCGCTTGTTCACGATACTGGTAGACATTAATCACGAGATTAAGAATCGCCATAGCGACAATGATAATAACAATATTTACCAACAACCGTAACCTTATCCCTTTAAACACTTGCGCTTCCCCCTTTGCCGTATTTCTCAGCCCATTGATCTTGTCGATAGCGGGCAATGTCTTTGGCGAAATATGTTATCACAATATCAGCCCCCGCCCTCAAAATGGAAGTCACAATCTCCTCGGCCGCAATTCTTTCATCAATCCAGCCCCGGGCTGCGGCTGCCTTAACCATCGAAAACTCACCACTGACGTTGTAAGCGGCCAAAGGACACCGGTACTTGTCCTTAACTTCACGAATAATATCCAAATAAGCCAGCGCAGGCTTCACCATAAGAATATCAGCACCCTCCTCAAGATCGAGAGCCGCTTCACGCAAGGCCTCTTCCCTGTTCGCAGGATCCATTTGATAACTGCTGCGGTCGCCAAAACTCGGTGCCGAATCAGCCGCTTCGCGAAAAGGACCATAGAAAGCCGAAGCGTATTTAACGGAATAACTCATCACGGGAACATGGCTAAACCCCTGTTCATCCAAAGCCCGGCGTATTGCTGCCACACGGCCGTCCATCATATCTGAAGGCGCAACCATATCCGCTCCGGCTCTGGCGTGGGCAACCGCCGTTTTGGCAAGAAGCGGCAACGACTCATCATTGAGAACCGTAAATCGATTTGTAACAGCATCAACGGCCAACACGCCGCAATGACCATGGTCGGTATACGCACACAAACAAACATCAGTCATAACATAGAGATCCGGAATGTGTTCCTTCAGCAAACGCACCGCTTCCGGCACGACACCGTCATCTGCCCAGGCTTCGGTGGCATCGGGCCCCTTGGTCCGAGGTGTCCCGAACAGAAGAACCGCCGGAATACCCAATTCAACAACCTCTCGCGCCTCCTCAAGAAGGCGGTCCGCCGAATAGCGAAAGATGCCGGGCATAGCCTCAATCTCCTCAACCACATCTTGACCCGGAACGACAAACATAGGAAAAACAAGCTGTTCCAAGTGAATAAACGTTTCTCTGACGAGACCACGTATAGCAGGATTTTGGCGCAAATGCCTCAATCTGGAAGCTGGAAATTTTGCCATAGATAAAACCTCCGGGATTTCAACAACTGTTACCAAACCAATTTACAAAAGCAGACCATCAGCTTATTAAAGAAACCTTCAGTCAAAGTCCTTCTTCTTGTATTATCGGGTATTATACCACAAATCCGCACAAATGAAAAAACTCTTGGAAGACTTTTTTGCGACCTGTGAGAGATCAGGTTTTGATACATGAAGCGCACAGAAAATGCCCTACGAGAATTCATTGTAATATTTATTTGAATCAAGGAAATTATTTGAAATGCATGATTCTTCAGCAAGCTGACAATATTATAGACAATACCGGCAGTCAGATCACGAAATAATCTGAATAGCCTGTCAAAAAAATCCCCGCAAGAGACGAAAAGGAAAGAGGAATTGCTGAATGCTTGAAGAATAATCATAAAAAATGGCTGGTATTTTTGTCTTTTTTTATTGTTTGTGATAAGGAAAGCCAATGATGCCTATCAGCAGAACTTATACTTTGGGAGGTACTATTATGCAGGATACGTGTTACCAGTGGGCTGTGAAAAGAGGGGTATCACGCCGCGATTTTCTGAAGCTGTGCACGGCTACGGCCGCTATGCTGGGATTAGAAGCCTCGGCCGTTCCAAAAATTGTCCACGCTCTTGAGAACAAACCCCGGTTACCGGTCATCTATCTGCATCTTCAGGAATGCACCTGTTGTTCCGAATCTTTCATCCGCTCCGGTCATCCTCTTACTTCGAGCTTGATTCTTGACTTAATCTCTCTTGACTATATGGAAACCCTCATGGCTCCCGCAGGTGAACAGGCCGAGAAATCCAAGAAAGACATTCTCAAAAAAGGCGGCTACCTTCTTGTGGTTGAAGGCAGTGTTCCCACAGGGGAAAACGGCGTCTTCTGCACAATCGGTGGCCATACCACAGAAGATCTTCTCAGAGAAGCCGCCGAAAACGCCGTAGCCGTCGTTGCTTACGGAACCTGCGCCACAGATGGTTGCGTCCAGGGCGCCAGCCCCAATCCCACCAATGCCCAACCTGTCCACAAAATTATCACAGACAAACCTGTGATCAAGGTATCCGGATGCCCGCCCATCGCGGAAGTCATAACCGGAACCGTAGCCCATTATCTGACCTTCGACGCGTTACCGGAACTGACGCCGGAAGGACGACCCAGAGCCTTCTATGAACACACGATACACGAGAACTGCAACCGACGTGCGTTCTTTGACATGGGTCTCTTTGTGCGCGATTTCGACGACGAAGGTGCCAGACAAGGCTGGTGTCTGTTTATGATGGGATGCCGCGGACCGTTAACCAAAAACGCTTGTGCCATCACCGGATTCAACGAAGGGACCAGCTATCCGATCAAATCCGGCCATCCCTGTCTCGGTTGCGCGGAAGACGGTTTCTATGACAAAGGCTGTTTCTATGAGCCCGTTAGCCTGAACGCCATCGCAGAAACAAAAGACTATACCAACTTGAAAGTCGCGATTGGAACCACTGCGGGATTCGCTGTCGGTGGAGCTCTTGGCGCAGTGGTGGGAACCGCAATGTACAACTCCCACAAAGCGAAACAAGCTGACGGCGGTCCTCAAGGGAATGCCCAAAGCGATGATGCCGCCAAATCCGACAACCGGTCTGAATCATAAGAAATAACAATACTGAGAACCGAGAAAGGACAGATAACCTATGGCACAAAGAATCGTGGTGGATCCGGTAACGCGCATTGAAGGACATCTCCGGATGGAAGCCATTCTTGACGGAACAAAAATCACCGACGCCGTGAGTTCAGGAACAATCTTCCGCGGCTTGGAAATCATATTAAAAGACCGCGACCCGAGGGACGCTTGGGCATTTGCCCAGAGGATTTGTGGCGTCTGCACACATACCCACGCCCTGGCCTCAATTCGTTCCGTCGAAGACGCTCTGAAAATAAAAATCCCCAAGAACGCCAACATCATCCGCAACATCATGGCTGCGGCTCAAGACGTTCATGATCATACCGTCCATTTTTATCATCTCCATGGATTCGACTGGATAGATGTTGTCAGTGCCCTCAAAGCCGACCCCGCTCAAACCAGCGCCATTGCCTCGAGCATCTCCAATTGGCATCTGAACAGCACCAACTATTTCAAAGATATCCAAGCGAAAGTCCAAGCCTTGGTATCAAGCGGCCAATTGGGCATCTTTGCTAACGGTTATTGGGGGCACTCAGCTTACAAACTTCCGGCAGAAGTCAATCTTCTCGGTGTCGCCCATTACCTGGAAGCCTTGAACTGGCAGAAAGAAATCGTTAAAATCCACGCTGTTTTCGGCGGTAAAAACCCGCACCCCAACTATGTCGTCGGCGGTGTCCCCTGCTCCATCAACCTGAACGACAACAGCGTCATCAACGCCGAACGGCTGGGTCTCGTGAAATCCAAAATCGATGAAGCCAAGACCTTCGTTGAGCAGGTGTACCTGCCCGATATCATGGCTATAGCCGGTTTCTACAAAGATCAACTCTGGGGCAAAGGCGTTATCAACTATATGTCTTACGGCGACTTCCCCAAAGACGACATCAATGATCCGGCAGGCTTTATAGTCCCACGCGGCATCGTATTGGACGGCGATATGAGCCAAGTCCACGACCTCGACCTCAAAGACAAAAACCAAGTCCAGGAATTCGTCTCTCATTCATGGTTCAACTACGGCTCGGATCCGGAAAGCGGGCTCCATCCCTGGGAAGGCAAAACCGTTCCCAGCTACGACGGACCCAAACCGCCTTACAACGAACTTGACGAAACCAAAGGATACAGTTGGTCCAAGGCACCCCGTTGGAAAGGGCAACCCATGGAAGTCGGTCCTTTGGCCCGCTGTGTCGTCTCTTACGCCAACGGAAACGCGCAAACCCAAGAAGCTGTTGACGAAGCGTTGAAAACCCTCGACCTCGGTGTTGAAGCGTTGCACTCCACCTTGGGCCGCACGCTGGCCAGAGCCCTGGAAGCCAAGCAACGCGTTCAACTTCTGAGCGACCTCTATGACGACTTAATCGACAACATTAAAAGCGGCGACACCTCAACCTTCAACAAAGACAAATGGGATCCCGAAACCTGGCCGACCACAGCCGAAGGCGTCGGCTTCTGCGAAGCCCCCCGCGGCTCACTCGGCCATTGGATCCGGATCCAAGACAAGAAGATCGAGAACTATCAAGCCGTCGTGCCCACCACATGGAACGGCTCTCCCCGGGATGCCAAAGGGTTGAAAGGCTCATACGAAGTCTCGGTTATCGATTCCCCGATGGCTAACGCCGACGCCCCCTTGGAGCTTCTGCGCACCATTCACTCTTACGATCCTTGCATCGCTTGCGCGACCCATCTCATGGACCCCAACGGCAACGAACTGATGAGCATCAAGGTTAAGTGATGGCTGTCATAAAGATATTAGGAATCGGCAATCTGGTCAGACGAGACGAAGGGGTGGGCATCCACCTCCTTCGTTTGTTAGAGGATACTTTATCATCAGAGGGACCCCTCGCGTCGCAAATCGAGCTCATAGACGGGGGCACCATGGGGTTCCCCCTTCTCAGTATTATCGAAACCGCCGGCAAGCTCCTCATCCTCGACGCAGTCGAAACCGGCCGTCCGCCCGGCGAGATCGCTGTTTGGCATGGCGAGCAGGTTCCTTACTTCTTTGCCACAAAAATGTCCGTTCACCAGGTGAGTTTTGCCGATATTCTAACCATAGCCAAATTCAACAATGCCTATCCCGCCGACATCGCAGTGGTTGGTATACAACCTCACACCTTGGACTGGGGTACAGAGCTAAGCGACGAGGTCAGCGCGGTTTTGCCTCAGGCAGTTGAACGTGTCATGGAAATACTGGGACAGTGGCTTCGGGAACCTTCGGAAGCCTCCGGAGAGGGTGCAATTCGTCGTGTCAGCAATTGTTACGAACCCACGTGATTTCTGCCTCCCAGCTCCAAAAACCTGCCATTCGGGGGAATACAGGAAGCATAAGAACACAGCAAATCGAGGCCCTAGTACTCCGTCCAGTCCAAATCACTTAAATGGATTGCAAGTATTTCGACATGATGCTAGGAAGAACCGACGACGAATACCGGGTGTCTTCTAGGAGGAGCTGACGAAGCAGCGTGTCGAAA
>WRJI01000032.1 GCA_009778595.1 Peptococcaceae bacterium
GTGGAAACCAGTAAATTATTGGAGGCATACTCCCGCACCATTCTCCATTCTGAATACTGAGTTCTGAATACTGGATACTAACAAGGCTGAAAGCCTTGGGTTGTGGGCGAAGCCCACCCTATGATATGACAAAGACTGTCTGCATCGAAAGGAAAACACATCATGAAAAACCTCACTTCGACCTCAATCCCTGTCGATAGCCGCATTTCAAACGTCGTTGTCTACTTATCGGGAGCACAGGTCACCCGCACCGCCGATATCGAGACCCCAGCCGACAGCCTGAGTGTTGTCTTCAGCAGGCTCCCCGGTACACTGCATCCGGAAAGCATCCAGGTCTCCGTCACAGATGGTACCGTGATCCACTCGGTGGAACACGCCACGAACTACCTTCAGGAAACGGATCATACTGAAGAAATCACAGCCCTCAAAGAGCAGCTGAAAACCTTGGAACGCCGGCTCATCAAAGAAAATAACCAAGTCGAACTGGGAACCCTTGAAGAAAAAATGTTTGCCCGGAACATGGACCTCGCAGGCAGCAAAACCGGCCTCAAAGCCGACGAACTCAAAGCCGCCGTTCTGTTTTACAACGAACGCATGTCTGCCGTCCGGGAAACACGTTTATCCTGCCAGGAACGCATAGATGATCTCAACAAACAAATCACGGCGCTCAAAACCCAACTCGGCAGTTTCAACCGCAACCGTGCGCGTCCCGAACCGGTAAGCGAAATCACCGTCACTCTGGCAGCCAACGAATCAAGCGAGGATACGACATCCCCAAAGACGCTGACCCTCTCCTACTTTGTTGACACCGCCGGTTGGCAACCTTCCTATGATATCCGCGCCAACAACGCTTTCGGAGATATCGCCCTTCACTACAAAGGCAAAGTCAGCCAGAATTCCGGCGAAAACTGGGAAAACGTCCGACTCACACTCTCCACCGGCAACCCCGGCATCAACGCCGTCTGCCCCGATTTGAAACCATGGTATGTTGACCTGCCATTGTATCAGCCGCGAGTTCTCGCGTCAGGGGTTGCAAGGGGCAGATCCCGGGCTCCGGGGTTATCAGACGAAATCAACGGAGAGGATTCGGGACACATGTACCTTGAACAATCAGAGGCGACCGGAGAACCTTTTGAGACAGCGACCGCTTCTGCCTCTCTGCTGACTGCGGCGGTCAGCGAATCCGTCACAAGCGCGGAATACAACCTGACCCCTCCCTACACGATCGCCAGCGGCGACGACGGTCAAGACGTAGAAATCACCACCCATTCCCTGGCAGCTGCCTACCGCTACTTCAGCGTGAGCAAATTAGAACGGGAAGTCTTCCTCTTAGCCGCTGTCAGAGAGTGGGAACATTTGCACCTCATAGCCGGCGAAGCCTCCATATTCTTTGAAAACCGCTACGTAGGTAAAACCATGATAGACCCCCGCCGAGCTGAAGAAACCATTGATCTATCCTTAGGAACAGACAAATCCGTAATCGTTACCCGAGAACGGGGCAAAGATCGCACGGGCAAAACCTTAGTCGGCGGCAACATCAAACAAACCCGCCAATGGGAATTGACAGCCCGCAACCTGAAGCCCTACCCCATCGAAATCGAGTTAAAAGACCAGGTTCCGGTCTCAATTAACAAACAAATCAATGTCAGCGTCATTGATATGGACGGCGCGACCATGGATGCTGATACCGGCATCCTAACATGGAAAATCACTCTCAACCCGGCTGAAGCCAAGACCATGACCATGAAATATGTTGTGACCAGTCCCAAAGAGACGCCGGTATACTTGGATTAGGCCAATCACACCTTATTCCGCCCAATAATCCTTAACACAGCTCCAAGGCCCGGCATATATGGATACCGAGCTTAATCGTTTCTCCTTCTGAGAACTGCGTTTCCGGGGCTTGGTCAGACATGATAATAATTTCGTATAGCCGTCTCTGGAATGTCACTGATTCTGCAACTCCTGTCGGTATAAAAGCAACACCTCAATAGGAACTCCATACTTATTGTCAGCGTACCTATCAATAAACACGTCTTCAGGTATGGCTCCGCCACCGTTTTCTCTAATATCTTTTTTGGCCAGCGTATAGGAACCTCCAATTGGCGTATAACGGTTAGCCGGATCGTTACACCAAGTCGTTAAACGGGCCAATAACGCGGGATCCCGGTTTATCTCCTCCATTGTCAGAATGGGTTGATTATTATCGTTATAAACATCTAGATTGAGTTGGACTGTTACGGGATCATAAAATACAGAAAATGTTGTGAGTTGCGCTTCAGATTCGTGGGTTATTCGCACCCCAGAGTATCCGATGACATTCCCTTTAAGCATACCGTCAATATGAGTATTAACGCTTTCGGCAAGAGCCTGTTGATAATCCTCAACCGTCTCCATTGACTGATTGATAAGTCTCTTCTCTGTGTTAATTTGAGCTTGTACCCCTGAAAATGCGATAATTCCCGAAACGACGTCACCCGGGAGTTTAATAAACCCAATTGTTGTTCCCAAAACTGCCGTTGCCCATAATTGCCCAGGGTTGGACTTATTATTATCGAAGTCTTCCTTAAGGTCTTCTCCTAACTCTTGAGCCGATCGCGTCGCGCTCTCTCCATAAGTTTCTCCAATATATTGAACTATGTTAGGATTATAGGGATAAGCTGTTGATATGAAAGATGGCTGCTTTCGGGAATTGGGTGAAGCGGGACTCGTAACGGAATACCAAGTCTGATCGAAACCGGCAGATAATTGAACAACATTTACATCTTCACCTGTATCTTTGTCTTTTACTGTCGTAAACTCAATACCAATAACCGGAGATTTCACCTCCTCAACAGGATAAGATCTATATCCTACGAATTGCACATATCCCGGTGTGTTCCAATACCCGGAAAAAGTAATATTGCTGCTGTTGATGATGAAATCATCATAAGCACCACTCAACTCATATAGCCGATTGATAGCATCATATTGTTCTTTGTATTCACCCGTCAATGAACTCGGATTTTCAGTATTAAGCAGATAGTAATTGAGCGGATACACATTAGGGTCCAGCAACCCTTGAACCTTTTGTCCATGTCTCGCAACAACAGCCGTCAACATACCAGTCGGCTTAATTCCACATTCATGTTTAAAATAATCTATGATCTCGGTATCACATCCGGCTTGGAAAAAAAACTCAATATCTTCGCTGCTCCCGTCAATTCCCATTTGGAGAAGCACTTCGCTTAAGGCTTCAACCCTTACATCATAAGATCCAAATGATCCGAATTGCCGGTCACTGCTACTCAGTAAATATGAAATGTAACCATGATCCCACGAACCGTTGGCATGACACTTTTCAAGAAGACTTGTCAAATAGATATCTGAAGCAACCAGAGACAACTCTGATATGATAATTGGTTTGTCTGACTTATCATTGATCATATCTCGGAAACTTTCTGTCTCTGCGTTGAAATAGGCTATATCCTCTCTCTGCGCGTTAAATACACCCTCGTAGTTCCTCTCAACCGCGTAGACCTCTAAGAATATTTTGTGAAGTCCTCGACCGGATAGCCTCCCGCTTTCCAGCAATTCTTCATGCCAACTCCCAAGATTTTTATACGAAGACTCTTGCAAATTGTCGTTCCCCTTCACACTAAGGAACCCGCATGCCCCTTGCAAGTCACTGTACTTTGATGCCCGAAAATCCCGAACTCTTCCTGTTCCCATTAATCATGACCTCCCTCACTGCTGACCCATTCATACTGCTGACACACTCATATTGTTAACTTATCATCGAGGCTTAAGCTCAGCTTTAGCCCTTTCCAGGTAGGCAATCGTAGCATCCAGCACATCGCCAAGGAGTTTGGCATGATTCGTATAGACTTCCTCATCAAAGGATTTCAAGCTCCTTTCACAGGGACCCTGGCTCTTGCGCCCGAACGAAAGGACACTTTTAGAGACCCCTGCCGGGATCTTCTCCCGAAGATCCTGTAGTTTGGTGATTTTTCCATCAAGATCTCCTGGTTTTACACCAATTGTAGCACTCATGCGCTCCCCTCCTCGCTCTCTTATTCTGACTGTTTCTATCTCTCGTAAAGTATACTATCCGCTTCATCGATACCATTTAAGTATCCGGACATTTCCTTGAATAAATACCCGCCAAATGATGTGAAAGGAACCCGCGCCAAATATGCCGAAACACTATGCCATCGAAAGCGATACGCTGCCTCAATCATAGAAGAGATTTTTGCTTCCCAGATATCTCCTGTAATGATTTCTTCGTCGAGAATCTCTTTGAGGAGTACAATATAGTAATCCCAAAAATCATAAATACGTCCGCCATCCTTTTTATATGCCGAAGAAATCGTCCCTTCATAAGAACAATAATCATTGTCGGCAACCATCAAATCCGTGATATCGTTTGGCATTTCCTTGTCCTCCAATCCGACGTTTTATTCTTTTATGGCGCGAAACTTAGCGATAGGCTCTTGATCCGCCACGGGATCCATAGGATCCTACCCTCCCAGAGGCCTGCGCTCCGTGTAACCGTCTCCCAAGGTTGGCTGGTAACGGCTATCTCTATCTTGCCTATCCAACTCGGCAATCTGAGCCGGCGAAAGATTCTCGACGCTGCCCACCCACATAAGTTCACCGGGATGCTCAATCTTGTATTGTTGAAGCAACAGATTAAGCCTTCTCTTGTAGTCTGCTTCTGCAACGGGTCCGCTTCCACCACAGAATTCAACATATCCTCTGATTATCTCTCGATCAACAGGATTATTAGGATCCAGGCTCAGGAGATCGGCTCCGGATGTTAGACTCGGATTCCCATACGCCCTGACACGAAGTTCCAAATCTGTGGCATTACTGTGACCGGAGATTCCGGTGATTTCGCCTTGAGCATTCGTTATTGGGCGCCCTCCGACAGCGAACGCTTCAGTGAGCATATGCTGATTATAAATCTCGCCAAGTTGTCCGCTCCAGACCGCCAGAAACAAATCAATGCTGGCATTAAGCTCCTCAATGTACATCTTGTTGTTTTGCGTGTCGAAATAAGCTCTCACACCCCCATAAGCAATCCCTAGCACATCTCCTGCTCCTTTTAGCGGAGTTAACAGGATTGAAACAACAGCATCAGTCCCGGCCCAAGCTATAGCTGAATCAGGATCATATTGTAACTTGAGGGTACGAAGATCGGCAGATATGTTTTTTCCGAAAACTGTTAAGTCAAGGTCAAGTTCTTCTTCACTGAGATTCCCCTGAAACGGTGGAAACGATATCGATTTATGAATACTTGTCCTGCAATGCAATGTTCCGTCAGATGCTTTCCAAACCGAGGGCTTACTTGTTGCCAAAGGCATAAACGATGTATATCTTTGATTCTGGAGGAACCAGTCAAGAACATCGCATTTGTCCATTTCCGCCAGGACCAGACGCGTTCTGATGACCTCGTCAGAGGACGTGGGGGAACCCATTGTGCCCCCTTCACTATCCGCCCTCGGCCCAGTGAAAGCATAGTGGCTGTTGTCACTGGTATAAGAGGACGCCCGCATTCTATATGCTGTCATGGCGAGTATCGCCATAGGCGAGAGTTCACATTCGTAGACTTCCCGACCGTTTTCATCTAAGGACATCGTGGATCCATATCCGGCTTGAATGAGTTTTTCTAATTTCGAATAATTGGTGTACACAATTCCTTGATCACTAACTCTTGTCGTATCGAAATACAATTCACTGAGAACCATGGCTCTGGCAAGCATCAATTCCGGCCAATCCGTCTCGATGTCGCCGTTCAATAAAGCCGTGACATACTCCCAGTCGATTTCACCGTCCGGACCTTGAGGATAGACATGAGCGTACTCTGATAAAGAATACCTATCCAAGGAGACACCTAACAATCCTGCAGGATCACAAGGCGCATCTCTGTCAATCACACTGTTATATAACGTTCTCACCAGAGTGTTGAAAAACTCAACGGATCCTTTTTTATCAGCAAAATAGGCATGATACTTCCCTTCTACAGCCCGAACATCATCAAAGATCTGCTTAACCATGCTTTTGGTTAAGATATTCCCGGCCAATACTTCACGCACATAATCCTGATAAGACAAACTCACATAAGTTCCGTTATGAAGTGTAAGCAGCTTGACCTCACTTTGTTGAATTAAGCCCAGCAAATTCGCTTCCGCCTGACTCGAAAAATCCCTAATTTTCCCCATAGCCAATTCCTCATTTCTTTGATACAGCAAGCTCACAGGGGTGAGAGTTCCGCCTCTGTATCTTCAAGGTATTTTACAGTCGCGTTGATCAAATGCCACAAGCATTGATAGAGCTCATAAGTGAATTCTTTGTCAAGCTGCGTCATCGTATCACGACAAGGGCCCTTGCTTAACGCATAACAGGATTCGTCCCAGCAACCTTGCCCGAGCCCATTCATCAGAGCCCTCAGCTCCCCAATTTTCCCCTCAAGGGGTGTGGGCTGAACCCCTACACGATCATCACAAGCCATATTTGCACCTCTTTTCAATAAAGCTTTCGATCGGCCACATCGATTTCTGTTATATAGTTTCTCATATTTGCGGTGAGTCCGGGTTGGTAGCTGTTTGAGTACCCGGATCCGAACATGATCCCAACAATTTTTCCAAACAGATATTCATTGGCAAACTCGTAAAAACTCTCTATTCGCTTTGCTTTAGCCCCTTCGACCATTTTGGCGTCAACGATCTCCCTCAGGATGTTCACATAGGCACACAATTTCGTTGAATAGGCGTTCGTCTCATCCACCCCGTCAAGTCCCCAGACTCTTTCGTTATACTCTGAGGCTCTGTTGTGATATTCACGATCAGCAATTGTCAGCTCTGTATATCCGGCCATTTGAGTCCTCCTTCACAATTTACGATCGCTCTTCTTTCAAATAAAGCGGGCTGCTGCTCGTGATTATAGCCAATCATGTCACAGCAGCCCATTCCGAATCTCAATCTCTAGACACCTTCATTGTTAGCGATGTATGTCTCGAATGCGGTTTGATTGTCATAGATTGCTTGAATGAGATCATCAAACACCGGGAAAAGAGCGTCACAGATATCCTGGAGCTTGTATTTGTTTGTGGGGCTGCTCCAAATTTCAGGATCTCCCAATCCTTTGGTAATACTGTCGCTGAATTTGTTCCCAACAGCCAGAATCTCTTCGGCAACATTGCCGAATTCCGCCAAGGTATCCCTCATAAGTTGCGGGGCCAGAACGACTCTGTCGCCTCCTAAGATAATTGTTGGTCTTGACACGTAACCCATAAAATCTCCTCCTCAAAAATTTTTTTTGTCAACTGATGTGGTGGGACGGATGGTAACAGGCTTTGCTCCCCTCCATTCTTTAGTAATTCAGTTTATTCTAAATTACGGTATATCCTTATATTATCATGTCACGGAAAATTGTCAACCCCTAACGAACTGGTATTATTATACTTCTGGCTCATTAAATGGTTATCATGTTCGCCAATTGAGTTATGTCAGTCATGTTCGCTTCTTGTTTTGTAAGACTCGACTCAGATCCCGTTCCAGAGAGTCCAATTGATCTCCCAAAACATGGGCTTTTCTCTTCTCCAGGTAGAGTTCCTCCTCTGTGTCCGCTATGTTTTTCCTGATTAAAGCCTCCTTGTCATAGAGGTCTTCTTCCGCCTTTTTCCGTTCCGGTCCATGAAGTAAATCATCCCTATACTGCTCATATTTCTTTACGAAATTATAGGAAGCGGCCATTTCAATGAAGGCATCGGTTGATTTCTCATATTCATACATAAACCGTTCATGATCATCCTTAACACGATTATGGATCTCCATCTCGTTGTAACAATCATCAACCCTTCTTTCCAATTCATGGATCTGCTTGTGGGACTCGGATACCCTATTCTGTTGCCGCTTGATAGCACTTTCAAGCTGATACCGTTCTTCTTCTGCCATGTTCCCGCCTCCTTTGAGTTAAGTATGCCATTGAGATCGGGGATCACGTATCCCGTATCCCGTCCTGTGTCCTGTGTCTTGTGTCCTGTGTCCTGTGTCTTGTGTCTCATACCCTTTGTTCTGTAGTGACTTGACCGAAGCGACAAACGGAAGTTTCACAAGGGTTACATTTCCCGAAGCAAGGTAGAAGGCTTCGCCAAGCCGAAGATTCTTGTAAAGACTCACACGTTGAGGCAACGGCAGGATATGGCCCTGCTGATCCAAGGGAATAAGGGAGAATCCGGTGGTAATGCTCCTGATGGCGCTGGGCAGTGTATCGTAGCCTTTGGGAAAATCCGCCAGATTGAACACAATACAGAAGTGAATGCCGGTGAGTTGGGATTCTTTCAACAACTTTGCCAGTTCCTCTTGTTCTCCTTTGGCCAATTTCGTAATCAGGCTCAGCACATTGTTAATTATGATGAGATGCGGCGGCAGACCGGCATAAAATTCGGCAGGTGTCAGAGCTATTGCCTGAGCCTTCATTTTTTGGGCATAAAGGCCCTTCCTGTTGCCGACTTCCTCAGCAAGTTTTTGAAAGAGGTCGACAATCTCCTGATGTTCTGTCAAGTAAGAGCTGTTGGGAACGCGATTCCGGGCGTTGATAAGTTTGAACATATCATCATCGATAATATGGACATTGAAAGGGATGATTTTGCGTGCGAGGGATTCCAGCAATACTTTGACGAAGTTGGTTTTGCCGGTGTTGTGTGCTCCCGTCACGATCAGATGATTAATTCTTCTAAAATCCAGGTTGAAGGCTTCAATATCTTCGTTGTCCAAAGCGATAGGAAGAGTCTTCTCAGGATGATTCAAGGCTTGCAAAACGCTGCGTCTGCTGTAGAAGTCCTCCGTGAGAACGATGTCCGGCATAATGGGTATAGCCTTGGGCCTGGTTCCCTGCCACGCTTCACGAAGGTTGTCCATCGCCTGCTGGAATTCCAGAACCCGCTCTTCTTCCGTCCCGCCGTATACAGGCAGCGCGGCTTGAAAGCTGCAGATCATGTCTGTTTTGGCCAACCCGCGACCGGGAATGTTTTCCCCTTGGAGCTCGGTGCGGCCCAATACCGTCGTGATCTCTGAGTTGTCGATGGTATAGAACACATACTTGTTTTTAATGTTGCCAAAGATGGTATGTTTGACTGCTCCCGAGCGGGAGGCAGTAAATATCAGGTACATGGAAAGAGAATGTCCGTCCCTGGAAATATCCTTAACGACGTTTTCCAAATCCGTTCTGCCTTGATCTTTGTCGTATTCCCGCAAAGGATCAATATTATCAATAAAAATGAATAGCCCCGGGATAGGTGCCTTGCCGCTGATTCTGTTGAGCAGATTGATTGAGCTGACTCTCGCCGCGCCCAGCGCCTCTTTGCGATATTTCATTTCTTTGATCAAGAATCTTTCCAGCTTGTCAAGCTTCTCCGTATCGTCCATGGTAAAGGCATCCGCTGTATGAGGCAAGGATTGCAACGGCAGGATACTGTTGTTCCCAAAATCCAAAATAAGAAAAGCAACTTGGTCAGGTGTATACCTCTGAGCCAAACTGAAAGCGATGGTATGAAGAAAAGTTGATTTCCCTGTCCCCGAACTCCCGATGACTGCAACATGCCCGTCGTTGGTGAAGTTAATGGTAAGAGGCGTCTGTCGCTGGTATTCAATCTCGTCTACGATTCCCACAACGACCTTAATATCTTTCACGTCTGTTCCTTCTCTTGCGTCGTGATAAATATCTGCCAGGTAGATGTTGTCACCCAAAGGCGGCAACCAAGGGCTGTCGACTTTCTTCAGTCCAGTGGCCGCAAAAGCCTTCGCAATGGCGTCAACAGTGACATTGAGCTGGGTTATTGGAACCTTTGTGTCGTCTTCATCAGATCGCAAGGCACTGAAATCTTTGGTCATGATCTGGGCTTGGCCCAGTTCATTCCAATGATAAACATTGCGGTCTATGGTTTCCTCATTGATGACATTATCATCGGCTTTGTATTCTCCTCCGGAATAGGCGCTCTGGAAAAGTTCATAAATGATATTGTTGCCGACTTGGAGGTATCCCCGGCCAGGCAGCTTAATGTTAGCCGCGTCTGAGGTTTTAAGCATTTCCTTGCTATCGGCGGCGTTTTGAACTTTAAGACAGATACGGAAATTAGAGTTGGACCAGATCTGGTCGTCAACGACTCCTGAGGGTTTCTGCGTGGCCAGAATCAGATGTACCCCCAAGCTGCGGCCAATACGTGCCGCGGACACCAGTTCTCGGATAAAATCCGGCTGTTCTCTTTTGAGTTCGGCGAACTCGTCGGAGATAATGAACAGATGGGGCATGGGCTCTAAGGAAGGATCTTTGGCGCAGAGTTTCTGGTATGAGTCCACATGGTTAACGTTATTGAGACCCAGCACTCTCTGGCGGCGGCGCAGTTCGCTTTTAATGGCGATGAGGGCCCGCATGGATTGGGCACCGTCGAGATTGGTGATGGTTCCCAACAGGTGAGGGAGATTCTCAAACAGGTTAGCCATACCCCCACCTTTGTAGTCGATCAGAAGCAGGGCCACATCATAGGGGTGGAAATGAACAGCCAAGGAGGCAATATAGGATTGAAGGGTTTCCGATTTCCCTGAGCCCGTTGTGCCGGCCAAAAGGCCGTGTGGGCCGTGGGCCTTCTCATGCAGGTTGAGTTCAATGATTTTGTCTGCCGCCCGAAGACCAATGGGGACGGCAAGAGTCTGGTAGGGTTTGTTCTGACTCCATTTTTCGTTGATATTCAGTTCCTCAGGTGTCTCGACACGCAGGAGCTCGAAAAGTGTAACGCCTTCGGGCAATGCGTTGGAAGCGGACTTCTCTGTGTGTTGGATCGGTGCCATAGCCCGAGCGGCTGTGAGGACAGTTTTTTCGTCGGCAAAATCCGGGATATACGACCGGGGTCGGAAATCTTTCTCCTGGAAGAGTGTGGCTTCGTCGGCGCGTATCACTGTCAGAAGGGTTTTTGCGGATTCGGGTAAGGTGTATTCTTTTTCCACCACGAAGAGGGCGTATATCCCCAAGTGTCTGTGGTCTTTGGATAAATAGTCCATGACAGGATGATCATAAAGAAGCTTGGTATGAACCACACAAAAAACCATTGGCGCAAAGGTCAAGTTCCCGGAACGTTCGTCTTTATATTGATTGTTTCGTTCCCGAATGAGGTGGAGCAGGCTGTCGATAACATTGTCCCGGGTCGCCTCATCCTTGACCATACCTTTGAACTGCCTGTCTCCGATCCATGTATGGGGCAACCATTTCAGAGGCAGAAAGTCTTTCTCCAGATCTTTGTCGCAGACAACAATCAAAGTCAGATCGTTGTAGCTGTGAAAGACAGCAAGATTCATGATCAACGAAAGGACGTGAGGGATGGTGAGTTCCTTGGAACCCACCATCCCCACACAAGCGTCACGCAAAGACACATTTTGTGGCAAAGCAGAGATCTGACTATATTGTGCCGCCAAATCCGCAGCTTCTTGTGCGAGAGGATCTTTAGCCGCCTCTTTAGCGTCGGAAGGTCTGTGGTCCACAGGAAAGCTCAACGGCTGATTGCTTGTGCCGATACGAATCCTCAGAAAATCATCGTCGCTTGATACCCGCTCAAAAAGACGGGGTGAGAATTCCGCAGCAATTCTGACACAATCTCTCGGGGCGGGGTAAGTATATTCCAAAGTTTGCCGCTGTTTGCGCACAAGACTGCGGATCTCTGAGCGTTTTCTGTTGAGCAGATCCTGATAATTGCTGACCCGTTCCGCCTCATTTATGTTTCTCTTCTTTCTATCACGAAAAAATTTGATCCCTGTGATAATCATGGTAATAACCATGACACCGGCAAAAACGAAAGCAATAGGACCCCGCCCCATAAGGCTGGCCATAAGCACCATAGCCAAAATCGAGGCCAACATAGGAATGAAGGTGAGAATCAGACTACTCACATCTTGGCTGGGCTGACTGGGGGGGGATGGTATAGCCACTTTGTCTGTTGGTAAGGCATACTGTTTACGTGGTGGGCGTTTAAAATAGGGATACCGGATCTGAGGTTCCTCCGGGCTGCGGTAGAAGGTCAGATCATGGAACCGGATATAGGCTTTCTGATGATAGAGGGTACAGGAAATCTCCTTCATCTCGACTAGGTAGCCCGCAAAATGGATGATGTCCCCTTTTCGGAGAGGGGTTGGGCGGTCTTTTGGGCAAAAAGATCTGTTAACATAGACCCCTTCGCTGTTGGGAAAAGGATGGAGCTCCCAGCCTTCTCCTCCGGTGTTGACCAACACGAAAGTGAAGTCGTCGGTACAATTGGCTAAAACCAGCTGATTGTCCGGATGACGGCCGAAGTGCATACTTTCTTCGTTTTCCAGATAGATCTCCACGAAATCGTCATATTGGTATTCTATATGAAAGCTGACGCCGTCCACTTGCACAACGCGTCTTTCCTCGGTGGGGAGAGGGAAGATGTCGTCGCCTCTGTTGATGTGACATCTTTTCAGGATTCCCCCTTCATCCGTATACGTCAAAATGGTAAGAGCTCTCGCCTCCGGATACTGAGGAATGCAGATATCTGCGGCAATGTCTGAGGCAAGTGTATAGACATCTCTCTCCGGCATTATTGGACACAGGTAGCGTACTCTTTCATATTCGGCAACAAGAACGGCTCTGGCCATGGGCATATCCTTTCATGACAAATATCTTATTTCATTTGGTTTTGGCTTTCAGAATATCTTCACAGAGCCTGATGATGTCATCCCAATACAACACGGTCAGCTCGCGTCGGTCAAGATCCGTTTCCTGATTCATCGCTGTTGCCCAACTCTGTTTCCCGGCACTAACATAGGATTCCAAATCGGGTTCTTGGCTCATCTCAAGGAGAACCGCTTCGGCTCTTGTGTAGTTGTTGAGGGACACGCAGGCTTTGGCGAGCAGAATCTGGGCCCGGGGTTCTGTTTTGAGTGCAGCGTTGTTTTCGACAGAGGCGATGACCTTGGAATAGTCTTTCGCGTAATAGGCTTGATAGACTTGGGTCAAGGGATCCTTGGCCGGGAGAGCAATGAGACGGTCGTATTCCTGCAGCAAGATGAGTCTGTCAACAACCTCCAGGCGGCGGGAAGGGTCAAGGCTGAAGGCGCGATACAGGTTTTCAGGTTCTTTCGTTGCGATAAGCGCCTCAGCGACAATCTTGCCGAGATTGGTATCCAAGTTTTCATTTTTTAGGGCTTGGGCATTTTCTACGATGGCCGCCTGATCGTTGCTATAATAACTTTCGTAGATAGCTTTTTGCGCGAAATTGATTCTGTTTTGGGTCATATTGTCATAAGCGAGGAAGGCCGAGACCCCGGCAACACTAACGAGGAGACATGCTGCTACAGCGGCGGTGATAACAAGTTTTTTGCTCAACCCGACTCGATTTTGCCTCTCTTGCAGATGGGTTCTCTCGTATTCCTCCGTCAGAATCTTTTCCAGTTCCTGAGGGTTTTGCGCTTGAATAAGAGCCTGAGTGAGAGGGGTCTTGGTAACAATCTCCGGCCCGCATTGTTCGAGCTGGGTGAAGGAATATTTATCCTGAAGGACCGAAAGCACAAGGGCTTTGAAGTCGTTGAATTCATCCAAAGGGGTCCGGGGCCATTGAGGGATAGTTCCCGGCAATACACGCAACATGAAAGCAACATCTAATGTCCGAGTGAAGAAGATATTGCGGGGATCGAAACTCGTGCTGTAGCGTTTTTTAAGATCGGCGACGAACCTGCCAACGCGAATCAAGATGAGATATTTTTCCAATTGGGTGCACATTTTTATTTGTGAGAAAGGGATATAGTTGTCCGGCTTATGATAAGTTAAAATCAGATGGGCCTCCGTTGCGGTGATGTCTTCACACAATAAAAACCTGCCGGCCGGTTGCTTGAGCAAGGCTTGCTGGTGGGGTTGCAACTGCATGTCCTGGCGGGATATGCTCAATTCGAGTCCGGCTTCCAACGGCACGATATTGGCTAAGAGATCCATAATGGTTTCCTTTCTGAAGATGTTTCGCTTTGATTACCCGTTCAATGAGAGAATATGCGTTGATCAGAGGATATGGAGTATATCCCCATCGTAGACACCTCTATCCCGCAGGGTATCGTTAGGACCCATAAGGATATTGGAGACTTCGGTTTTGGCGTTATAGCCCTTTAGGCTCCCCTTATCCAGGGAGAGGGCGTCAAAGAGATTACGAATAATTTCTTTAAGAGGAATATCACGGCTCACCCGAATGTCAATTTCATCAAACAATTGGTGACGAACCGTCAGAATAGCCAGTTTTTCGATTTCATTCATGGAAGTCCCTCCTTCCGCCATGCCCATGCGCCGAACGACGCATAGAAAGACAGGCGTATCTTCATCAACATACGGCATGACGCTCTTCTGTCTATTGGTTTATAAATTAAGTATATTATTAATTACATAATATAGCAAGGGATCCCCCGAGAATTTTGTTGGTATTAATTCCACATTATGGCCTTCCCCAAGGAATCACCTTTCCCTAGGAAACGCCTTTCCAGAATCCCTCCTTCCTCGAAAACCGATAGCGACTCCATAACATAACCAAAGGTTCGCCATGAAACCGGGTCACGGTATCCGGAACGGTGTCCCCGGTACTGTTGATAACAAGCACCACAACAACCGTCAATACGACAAGGGCTACCACCCCAAAAAGGATTATCGCTATGAGAATTCGAGAATCCATGTTTTTAAAGACACTGTCTTTGGGGTTGTGTTGCGGACTCTGTTCCTTTTGCTGCGATAACGGATTGGTTTGCTCTCCAAGCGGCTTTGGTCTGGGCGGATCATCCCCAGAAGGCCCGGGAGGAAAAGGAAACGGCCTTTGTTTGGGTTCCCACCAAGGAGCAGGATTGGGTTCATCAACCGCCCTGTGGGCACTTCCCCTATCGATAGTATCTGTATTCGAAGCCCTGACACCTTCGCCCGGCTGGTTTCTCCCGTCTTCCGACGCCAATTGCCACCCTGTCGGTTTTGTTGTCATACTGTCCTTGGATATATCCCTAGGCCCGTCCTGAGCCGTACCCGCTGTTTTGTTCGCCGTTTTGTCCAACGTTTTGTCCGACGTTTTGTCTGCCGTTTTGACTGCCGCCATATCAAGCGATCTATGCGCCGCCTGATCCCCGGGCAGAACAAGTGTCCAATGCCTTCTGCTCGGTGGCAAGGATTCAAGCACTTTCCGCATTTCCGCCGGACCGGAGAATCGTTCCAACCGGTCGAAAGCGCACGCTTTGAGCACCACACTGTTAAGCCGGGAATCCACCCCTTCTATGTTCGGCATAGGCTCCCCGTTCATCCGGCTTTGCACCGCTTGCACCCGGTCCCCCGGCAAAATAGCCTGAGGATAATTCGGCAGGAAGGGGGTTCTGTTCTGGTTCAGCAGACTGTACATAACGATCCCAAGGGAATACGTGTCAACACTCGCTCCATAGGGTTCGTCTCTGAAAACCTCCGGGGCCATATAGTTGTTTGTGCCTTTTTTGGTCATCTGAGAAGTGCGGTCGATTTGCCTGGCTAAACCAAAGTCGCCTAATTTGTAGTCCCCATACGGGGAAATAAAGATGTTATCCGGGTTGATGTCCCTGTGAATAATATCTTTAAGGGCGCATAGTTCCAAAGCTCGGCAGATATGGATTCCAAGCTTGATAATTTCATTCTCGGACAGGGGCGCCATAACCACATGATCCGCCAAGCTTGTCAGAAGCTCCATGCGAATCAGAATATCCCAACCTATGGTATCCGTCTTTTCTTCGATGATTTGATAATCCTCAATGCTGACGATATGGCTGTTCCCCCGGAACTGACTGATCAAATCTATTTCGGTTATGATATTTTTGGCGAAGGTTTTAAAAAAACTGCGCATAGCCGCTTCATCAAGTCCTTCTCTCTTCATCAGCCGTATTTCGCTATCATCTTGGGGGATGGAGATGATTTTGACCGCCGAATAATGGACTTTATCGAAGGCCTCCCGGCGCACTTTATATACTTTGCTGTAGGCGCCCCGGCCAATCATTGACTCAACACGCCATGATCCCCATAAGGGCTCATATCTTCTTATGTCAGGCACCGCCATAACCTCTCGCTATTCTTTTTTAATAATTATGCCATTAATGCGCGAAGTGTGCAATCACTTTGAGAAAAATGGCCCATTACGACAGAATTGAAAAACCCTTGGCAAATTGTTATACTTATCCCGAAACCTTATCTCTGACTGGGATTTCTCCTTGAAAGAGTTGACAACCCGTTTCGTATCTTATATGATCCAGGCAAGATTCGCATAGGAAAGACTTATAACTATGGCTCGGAAAGAGGCTCTGTAAAGTGGACAACAAAGCAAAAATGCTCGCTGAATTGCTCAAAGTGCTCGCCAATGAAAACCGGTTTGCGATCTTTTGCGCTCTGATGGAGCGCCCGATGACAGTCGGAGAAATTGCCAAATATGTACCAAAAATTACGCCTTCGGCCTTATCGCAACATTTAGCCTTGCTCAAAGCCCATGGGATTCTTGACTCCGATAAGGCAGGCTTGAATGTCACTTACTTTATCGCTGATTATCGCGTGAGCGAAGTCGTCAATGTCTTGAAAGAACAATACTACAAGGACAAGGAGTGAGCGGGATGTCCGATATTAAGAAATATGAGCCCCTTTGGGGCGTGTGGTATGTGGAGTCTCTTATAGGGCAAGGGTTGTTCAGCAAAGTCTACAAAGTGCGCAGAGACTTCTTTCTGAAAACCCACTACGCCGCTGTCAAAATGATCACCGTGCCACTTGATGAAAGCGAAGTCCGCTTGATGGAGCGAGAAGGTCTTGATGATGACGCCATGCAGGAATTCTTTCAGACTTTAACCAGAAACCTCGTCACCGAAATCGACCTCATGAGCGAGTTCCGGCAAGACTGTTACGCCGGGTTGAATAGTCATATCGTCAACATTGAGGATTACCAGATCATCGAACATGAGGATTCCTTCGTCCGGGATATTCTCATCCGTATGGAACTCCTGGAAAGCCTCGTCGACCATGTGGCGGAAGCGGTTATGCCTCCTTCCGAAGTGGTTAAGCTTGGCATCCATATGTGCCACGCCCTGGATCTGTGTTCCCGGAAAAACGTCATTCACAGGAACATCAAACCTGACAATATTTTTGTGTCCGCCCACGGCAACTACAAACTGGGAGATTTCGGCATAGCTCGGCAGATTGAACGCACATCCGTTGAACTGTCAAAAAAAGGGGCCAACGCCTACATGGCGCCGGAGGTTTTCAAATATGAGGCCTACGGTGCGAGCGCAGATATCTATTCCTTGGGCATCGTCTTGTATGGCTTGCTCAATCGGAACCGGATCCCCTTTATGCCGGCATTCCCGGAACCCATCTTGCCCGACAACAGGACGGAGGCGCTGCATCGACGTATGAAGGGAGAACCCTTGCCCATCCTGAAAGAGGTCAGTCCTCAACTCAATGATATCGTTTTGAAAGCCTGCGCTTTTAACCGGTCGGAGCGGTTCGCCAGCCCGACGGCCATGCGCGAGGCCTTGGAGGGAATTGGCTCTCAGTGAACAGATGCCGCAAGACTACTCTTCTGTTTCATCCGATGTTGCCGGCGGGCCCTTGAGCAAGGCTTCTCGATACCCCTCATACCATTCCAGGAAAGGAGCGAATAATTTTTCTTCAGCAAGTTTCCTAACTTTGATGGCTTCGTTGATATCAGAGTAATAACCCAAAGAATAATGCTTTCCTTTAAACCCAATACCCGCCTGCCACTTTTTATCTCTGCTTGAGAAGGATACGCCTGTGCAGCCGGAGGTATTATTCCTTCGGATTTTTGTGCATTTAATAAGGGATACCCGCGTTCCGTCTATGTTCTCTAACACACTTCCCCAGCACCCACAGGATTTATTGTGTCCTTGAACAAGATCTTTTCGAGAAACCTCAACTATCTTCCCACAATCACATTGGCATTTCCAAAGTGTCCCCCCATATTTCGACTGTTCTCCCGTTTTTTCCAAAGCCAGCAGCCGCCCAAACCTTTGTCCACTCATATCCTTTGACCTGGCTTTATCTATTTCTTCCTTCAAACATCCACAGCTTTTTATTTCCCCAAGTCTTAGGCTATTTGCGGATACACTGGTTTCATTGCCACAATCACATTTGCATGTCCAATACGAATTTTTTTTCTTTGATTCGAATGATATAGCGACAAGACGGCCAAACCTCTGTCCTGACAAATCCTCGTATCGTGGTTTACCGCTTTTCTCTTCGTACCAAGCAAAGAAAGATCCATCGGCAATCCTTCCTTGAGCTTGTTCTCTGGCTATACGGGCTTCATTTACGGTGTCATAATTGCCAAGATAATAGGTTTTCTTCTTTATCTTGATTTGGGAAAGCCACCTGCCTGTTGGCTTAATCCAAAAAACCCCGGTAACACCCGATTTATTGTTCATATGACCACCTTGCCTATCGTTGCTCAAAAAATCCCTTGTTCTTCCAAAAATATTCCACCCCTGAAGCCACCGTCACCAACATAGCCGTAAGCAGCAGCCATCCGCCGCCTGTAATCCCCAACAACAACAACCCAATCACAACCATCTGCACCACCGTCTTCACCTTGCCTGACCAATCCGCTGCCATCACCTGCCCCTTCGCTGCTATAACCGCCCGCAGCCCGGTCACAGCAAACTCTCTTGCGAGAATAACCCAGACCATCCAAGCGACAGCGTCCTGCCATTGCACCAACATAATCAACGCCGCCGACACCAACAGCTTATCGGCCAGCGGATCAAGAAACTTACCCAGATCCGTAATCAGCCCCCGGCTACGGGCAATATACCCGTCCAGCCAATCCGTAGCCGACGCCGTTACAAACAACACAAAGGCCACAATCCTCTGGAGCGAATACCACTCCGAGGCCGGCACGGCAACCGCCATCACCGTCACCATAACCGGAATCATGCAGATGCGTATCAACGAAACAACATTGGCCGGATTCACTCCCACACCACTTCCTCTCCGATCAAATCATAACCGGATGTCCCCGTTACACGAACATCGATAAAACACCCAGGCTCATAATTTCCTCGGGTCTTGATATAGACACACCCGTCTACCTCAGGCGCATCCCCTTCAGAACGGCCGAGCCAACTGCCGGGGGGGACGTTTTCCTTTGATTCCACAGGTTCCTCCAACACCACACGAACAACCTGTCCCACACGCCCAAGGGCCCGTTCCGCCAACAATTCCGCCTGGAGCAACATAATTTCCTCACGACGTTCCTCACGTTGTATCGGTGTTATCTGATCCCTCCGGCTCCCCGCCGGCGTACCCTCCTCCTGAGAATAAGCAAAAACCCCCACATGCTCGAACTTCATCTCCCGTACAAAGTCCTTCAACACAGCGAAATCCTCCGCCGTCTCCCCCGGAAACCCGGTCATAAATGTCGTCCGAATCGTCAGCTTGGGAACACGCACCCGCAACTTCTCCAGCAATCCCCTGGCCTGCTCTTGGCTGTAGCGACGATTCATCGCAACCAATACACGATCCGAAGCGTGTTGAAGAGGCAAATCAATATACCGGCAAACCTTTGGTTCCTCAGCGCTCACCTCGATCAACTCATCAGTCACCCGTTCCGGATAGCAATACATCACCCGCACCCATTCAATCCCTTCCACCCGGCAACAACAGCGCAACAGTTCCGGCAGCCTGGCTTCACCATAAAGATCCGACCCATACATCGTCGTATCCTGGGCTAACAAAATCACCTCTTTGACCCCCTCAGCCGCCATACGCCGCACCTCTTCCACCACCGATTCCAACCGGCGGCTTCGAAATGGCCCTTTCGTCTGAGGCAACACACAATAAGAACAACAATTGTCGCACCCGTCGGCAATCTTCACATATCCTAAAAAAGGAGGGGACGTCCGAATCCGCGGCATAGTCTCATCATACAAAAAAACCGGCCTCTCTTGGCGCACACCCAACCTCTCCTGATCCAACTTCTCCAAAAAATCAACAAACCCTGCCAAATCCTCCCCGCCGAACACCCCATCAATCTCCGGGATTTCCTGCAACAACTCATCACAATAGCGCTGAGCCAGACACCCTGTCACAACCACTTTTCGGGTACAACCGGTCTCCTTAAACGCCACCAACGAAAAAATCGCGTCAATTGACTCCACTCTGGCCGTCTCAATAAACGCACATGTATTAATGACAATGATATGCGCCTTTGCCGGATCCTCACAAAGCTCATACCGCTCAGCTAATAACCCCATGATAACTTCAGCATCCACCAAATTCTTTTCACACCCAAGATTGATCACAATCGCCTTATCCATTCTCAACGCTCCACTCCCCGCGCTCCACTCCCCACGCTCCACCTCAGCATGTGATCCATTCTCCGCCACATCACTATTGACCCCAGTATACCTTCTCTCCGCTCTATCTTCAAACAGAAATTGCCAGCAAAAAATACCACGGGAACCGTTGCCCCTGCAACCGGCTCCCGCGGGTAATGGACAATCGATCTAACTATCCTTCGTTAATACCATGTTCAGAATAATCCCGCCGGAATTAACATACTTTGACTTCTCGACCTCTTTACCGTTAAACTTAATTGTCAACGCACTGGGAGCCCCAACTTCAACAAGCTCAATCTCATTCGAAGCCGTCACCGACTTCTTCTCGCCCTTCTCAACGAGCTCATAGATAACGGTTTGACCATCCGATTTCACCCAAAGCCAACACACAGCTTCAAAATCCATCTGAACTGACAACTGACCTGTCTTGGCCGGGGCACCGGACGTATCATTGCCACTCTGAGCAGGTGTCTGCTGTTGAACCACAGGGGCTTTAAACTCGCGTTCACTGTACGTTATCACGGGAGTCGGGTCATTCCATTTGGTAATAATAAGCCAGCCCATAAACCCTGTGATTGCCAGAACAATCACGACCATAATGATCAAAGGCGCGGAAAACGTCTTCGCTTCCTGAAGCTGAATCTTTGTCAGCGCTAATGCGGGACTCGGCGCGACACTCGCCGAATACATCCTGACAACCTCGTCAGGATCAAGGCCCAGCGTTCGAGCATAATTTCGCAAGAACCCCCGAACATAGGCGTCACCGGGCAACTCGTTGTACGCCTCCTCCTCAATAGCCTGAAGATATGTCCGCCTGATCTTCGTAACATCCTCAACATCCGCAAGGGTCAAACCCTGCGTTTGTCTGGCATTGCGTAGATATCCTCCTTCACCGGCCATAATCTAACCACCTTCTTTTATTAATTATTCCAAGTTTCCATTCACACACATAAAATTCATACTGACATAATATCATATAAAAGATTAATTGTCATGCCATTTCCCAAATCTTTGTTCAAAAACACCTCTTGTCATCAAAATTTCTCTTGGTTTCGCACCCTCTGATCTTCCAACAACACCTTTTTCCTCCAAAGAATCCATCAACCGAGCCGCTCTGGTATATCCAATTTTTAGGCGGCGCTGTAAATATGACACCGAAGCTGTGTTGGAATCAATAATAATCTGAACCGCTTTATAGAAAAACTCATCCTCTGGTTCTTCATTCTGCGCAACTTTGAAACTTCCTTCCGGAATCTCCAAATACTTTGGAATCGCCTGTTCCTTCCAAAAATCAACAATATTTTTCACTTCGCCGTCATCAAGAAAACACCCTTGCACACGAATCGGTTTCGCAATACTCATATTGCTGTACAACATATCCCCCCGACCCAACAACTTCTCCGCGCCCGCCATATCGAGAATTGTCCGGGAATCCACCTGAGACGAAACCGCGAAGGCAATCCGTGACGGAATATTCGCCTTAATCAGACCCGTAATGACATCCACAGACGGCCTTTGGGTCGCCACAATCAGATGGATCCCCGCCGCCCGAGCCATTTGAGCCAACCGGCAAATCGAATCCTCCACATCTGCCGGCGCCACCATCATCAAATCAGCCAACTCATCAATAATAATCACAACATAGGGCAACACCCCGGCAGAAAACTCTTTGCCCTCATCCTGATCAACCTCATCCTCAGCCCGCGCTTCCTCCGCCTCATCCAACTCATAATCCGCTCCCAGTTTCACCGCAGCCTGTACAAACACCGTTTCATCCTGACCTTCCTTCCCGGCCAGCTTATCTCTTTCCTCCTGCTCCAACGCCAAAAAATTATATCTGACAATATCCCGTACGCCGGCCCGGGCAAATAACTCATACCGACTATCCATCTCCGTCACCATCCACTTTAAGGCCCCTGCCGCCTTTTGAGGGTCCACCACCACCGGGGCTACCAAATGGGGCGCACCGTTATAATTGATCAGTTCCACCATCTTAGGGTCGATCAACAACATCTTAACCTCATCAGGACAAGCCTTGAAAAGAACACTGCAAATAATACTGTTGATACAAACCGATTTTCCTGACCCCGTAGCCCCCGCAATCAGCAGATGAGGCATCTTGCTCAAATCTCCCACAATGGTGTTGCCCGAAATATCCTTGCCCAATGCCACGGTCATCTTGCTCGGCATATTCCTATACTCCGACGACTCAATCACTTCCCGGAAATGCACCGGCGAAATCTCCGGATTCGGCACCTCAATACCCACCACAGACTTCCCCGGAATCGGCGCTTCAATACGAACATTTGAAGCCGCTAACGCCAAAGCAATATCGTCAGAAAGGCTGGTAATCCTGCTCACCTTAATCCCGGGAGCCGGCTGCAACTCAAACCGTGTAATCGCAGGCCCCTGAGTCACCCTCACAACCTTAACCGTCACGCCAAAATTCGCCAAAGTCTCCTCAAGAAGCTTCACATTCTCCGTCAAAACTTTGTTGATTCCCGCCTTATTCTCCCGCACAGGTTTGTGCAACAGATTCAACCCCGGCAACTTATACACTTTACCCCGTACACTTTGCCGCGAAATCGGTGTGCTCTGCACCAACTGGCGGGTATCCTTCAGATGAGACGAATCCCTTCCCCCGGATGAATCCCCTGACCGGCTTGGGTCGTCTCCATGATCCGGGCTGCTTAATCCCTGATCCTTTTCAGCCCCGGCAAGCCCTTTCCCGCCGTCGGAAGCTCTTCCCGCCACCCCTGCCTGCAAAATCGTCTCAGCAGCCAGATCGGCCCCATCCTGCCCAAAAACAGCTGTTTTGTCGTCCTTATCCTCGGAATTCGAAGCCCCGTACCCGTCAAAATTCACCACAACAACCTCATCAGCCTCATCAAATTCCGGCCCATACTCACCGGCAAAATACTGATATGGCCAAGGCTTGCTCTTGGAGGCAGCCGATTCTGTTGCGGTATCCTTAACCCGACTCGAATCCTTCCCGGAATCCCTATTCGAACTCTTACCCACAGCTTTGCCAGAAGCCGCGCCGCGTCGAGTCGCCCCCTCAGAACTGCCGACACCAGCGCCCTTATTCCGGGACTTGCCCCCGATCCGGTCATCAGAAAAACGCCCTGTTTCAGCCCCTTCCTGCAAAGGTTGGCTGTCGCCAAACACTTCACTGCCAAAATCGCTAAGCTGATTACCGATCTTAGACACACCCCTGGCTACCCCTGACCCCGCCCGACCAAACAACTGAATCAGCGATCGGTTAAAAATCAGCAGCAACCCAACCACGCCCAGAACCGATAACACAACATAACTGCCGTTTCGACCGATTCCACTCACAAGAAGCCACATCAGACCTCCGCCGATTAAACCGCCGCCTCTGCCCTCCTTAGCCGCATCCATAGCCGCGTCCACACCCAATCCAAGACCCAAATGCAAAAAAGCCGCCATCACAAACCAGCAAGTCACAATTCCCACTATGCGGGACCGCAACGGCATAGCGGTCTTGCTCATAATCAAAAATCCGCAAAAAGCCACCCCGACCAACACAAGAACAATCGCGTCACCGGAAATCAGCCGTAAATATTTCATGACTTCTGTTCCCAGCGCCCCGCCACCCTCAGTGAACATCAGAACAAACCCCAAGCAGGCCATCCCGATCAGAACCACCCCGATAATCTCATCCCGAACGATCTGACTCACATATTTATCATTATGTTTTCCGGATGACCGCGACCGCGAACCTGAGCGAGACCCCGAACGCGAACGTGTCCCTGAATTCTTCCCCGACCTCTTTTTGTTAGCCACTCTGACTTCTCCTTACTCATCAGGAATCTCCAATACAGCCCACACTGAGCCTACATTCTGAGACGATTCTATCGCACATCGCGTCGAAACGCATCCAAACGCATCTATGCATCAAAACGCATCAAAACGCATCAAAAACATCTAAACGCATCTAAACTAGAGTTGTTCTTTATACGAACCCCAAAATCCTTCACGATTCATTATCATGTTGTTAATTTTCTGAGAAAGGGCACGCCCTCCGACGGTTCAACTATCATCGCAGACTTGTTTGACCAGCCGCAGATCCGCCACACAAATCTCCCGCCAATCTGAATTGCGCAGAACGGCCGCCGGATGATAAATCGGCAGAATCTGTATATCACCGCGTCGAAACCATCTGCCTCGGCACCGGTTCATTTTCATGTCTTTATCCAAAATACCGCAGGTCGCCGCCAATCCCATCAGCACCATGATTCGCGGCTTCAGGATAGCATACTGTTTGCGCAACCAAGGCAAACATCGCTCCATTTCATCAGGGCTCGGTGTCCTATTCCCCGGCGGGCGACATTTGACGATGTTGGTAATGTAGACATTCTCCCGCCGGAACCCCACTTCCGTCAACATCTGGTTCAGCAGTTCTCCCGCGCGCCCCACAAAAGGCCGTCCCATGTCGTCCTCCGTCTGGCCCGGACCTTCCCCCACGAACAGAACAGGGGAATCCGGGTTCCCCTCGCCGAACACCACACCACGACACCCGCTCCTAAGTTCACAGTGGTTGCAGGCAAGATTCTTATTCATCAAATAACTCAACTTTTCTGATTTGGTCATAACTCTTCAGCGGTCACACCCATCCTCCAAATAATAAATCCGTCATTAATGACAACTTCGCGCATTACCCCATGTCATAAGTTGCGTAACATTTCGCTATAAGGAGTATCAGCCAGGCCTTCCTTCTTCATTTTCCTCGTCATCCAATCAAGTTTTCCCTTGAAGAAGCTGTTGAACCACTGCGTCTCCCCAAACCATCTCACTATTGTCGGACTGATAGCATAATACAAACGAATAAATATCCTCCCCCGCCGAGTTTTTGCCAAGACGCTGTCACGATAACGGCGCAATGTCCAAACCTGCGGACAATCATACGATCCGTATACGGCAGTAGCCACATAACAGGCGCCTTTTTTGCCTAAAACGGCATAAGCTTCCGTCGCTTCTTTGAAGCGTCCCTCAGCCTCCGCATCCCCAGGTTTGATATCCGGATGATTCTCTTGGGCGATCTTCCGATAGGCCTTCTTAATATCCTTTGCACCGGCATCCTTGCTCAAACCTAAAACCTCATAATATCTCTCCCTTTGTCCGTGGTCGCCAATGGTATGATTAACTGTAACCTCTTCATCTTGATCAAAAACGTCTGCCGTTGCGCCTACTTCTTCCAACCGCCTTTTACATATTTCCGCTTCGTCTTTTGACTGATTTGATACGATCACGCTTGGAGCACAATCCACGGCTTCTTTTGATCCTTTCAGCCCAACATTGGTGACTTCATTAACAACCTTGATGACATTCAGTTTTGTATCTCCGGGATGCCTGAGAACAACTTTATAGCTTCCGAATTGGATCCTTGCGAATTGGTTACTTAGTTCGAGAATTTGCTCCTTGGCGGCTACATTGCTTTTCTGCAGATTTTCTCTTGTTGGTGCTGTAATCACTTTCTTAATTCCACGAATCAAGTCCTGTATAAAGCCAATTTTATTGATATCCTGACCTTGGAGCATGGAAAGCTCATCAGGCAGGTCTACGGGGTTCATATCACAATAACACGGTATCAATAACTTTGATCTGTCTTTCCTTGACAAGACTAAGAATCTGGACCATTCGTTTTTGACCCATACCATCTCAAAATTCTCTTTTGATGTTCCTATGACGAGCATTACTTTTGCGGAATTCAGGGCTGCGAAAATATATGGCTCGTATTCGGCGCCCAGTTTGTCCTCTAAAGTAATCCGAGAAAAGAAAACCTTATATCCCTCATCCGTTAAGTGAGAATATATATCTTGGGCAATGACGCTGTCTTTGGTGCGGCCGCCTCTTTTATCCGTTTCCTTATAACAAATGAAGATATCATATGGCGTTTCTTTATTGGCGACAGCCAAACTGTTTTTTTGTATTGCCGCGATTTCCTCGGCTTCCTGGATATACTGGGCTTTGGTCTGCTCATCCTTCGCGTTTGCCAAAGCCTCTTTATAGTCCAAATCGGCCAGAATGGATTCGTTTTGGATACGATGGCAAGTTGGCTTACGCTTATGAGTGATGGGATCTTCAACATACTCTATACCGTATTTCGACAGAACAATCCCCCAATGAGCTTCAGCGTCACGGCTGTCTTCCGCCAAAATGCTTTCATAAACGCCCAATGCCTTATCAAATTCATTTTGTTGCCGGTAATGATTTGCACGATTGAAGAGATTCGCCTTGTGCTCATCCGAAATCCTTGGCATGGTCATTTTAGAATTGCAGTACTCGCAGGTTGCAAGTGTCTGCTCAGGATTAAGTTCAATCTCTCCTCCGCACATTTTACATTTTAACAGAATCATTGCTGCATCCCTCATTACTTTGTTTTTTTTGTCACCTGAATTCTATTAATCAATCTTCTTAACCGATCCTATCCGGGGTTCCTGTGGTGTAGGGGTATTCTTTCTTGGTTGTGATGTTTCCTCCTTGATCATAAGTATAACATAACCCTGTTGTCGCAGGATGTTATGCACTGGGCCCTTGCTTGCAAGGGATCCCACAGCATACTTCATAACTCTTTGTGTTTTGGTCCGCGCGTGGGCAGTAAGTGTACACGGTTGTGGTGTTCGTGTAAACATTGTTTTCCCGGGTGAGCTGGTTTAGTGCGCCGTATTCGTAGGCGACTTTGACGTGCCTATGGTGTAGAAGCTGTCATGGTTATGCAGTCTCCATATCAATAAGATTTTTAAATATTTTTTCACATATTACGCATCTTAGAGATACCCATATCCATGTAAAAGCGTTTTCGTATTGTTCTATCCCGTCCTCTTCAAGCTCTTCTTTTGATAGATATTCATAAGATATCTCCAAAGAATAACAGTTTGCGAAGCAAGCAGGACATGAAAAGTCATTAAGTTGTTTTGAGCTAATAAGGGGTTGAGACTTATCTACACAATTATCATATCCATCAGTATAGCTGTTAAAAACCCGAATTATTTTTCCACACTTTATGCATTTTGCTGACATAATTACGGCATCATCATGTTTATGAAAAATTGAGTAATGACCAAAAATATTAGCTTTTAGATCTCCCAAATATTTGATATGAAAGCTATATTGCCCACAACAAGATAACCGCCCTCTTACTAGAATGTTATGACCATATTTCTCATTGATTAATTCGAAGCAATTGGCTATTCCTATTGGAACATACATAAATCTTTACTCCTAATAGAATCATAGGCTATTGTGGTTCCGTTGTAGGTTGTGAGCTCATCCCTCCAGTTCATGTCGCCGTATGCGTACGGGACGGTGCTTGTGGCGGCTCCCGGGGTTCCTGTGGTGTAGAGGTATTCTTTCTTGGTTGTGATGTTTCCTCCTTGATCATAAATAAGTATAGTGAATCCATGGGGTGGGGTTGATGCCTCTGCCCCGTTCGAGGCTGAGGTTTTCCAGCAGGTTGCAGGCGTTGAGGACGCTTGAGGCTTCCATCTGCATGTTGTCGAAGTAGGTTGTGCCGATGAGCCATTCTGATGCGTCGGAACCCCATCGATGTTACCATGATGAGGTGATTCGAGTAATGACTGAACCTTTGAATAATTATTATCCTCAATTGCAGCATTTAGCCTCTTATATATACAAAGGGTTTTTGTTAATGTAATTACCCCCCATGATTGCCATAGTTCCAAAGACAAGGCAAAGTGATGCCACCCTGTGATACGGTGTTGACACCAAAACTTTTTGGTCTTGAGTCAATGGAATTGGCAACGGGGTTGGATCTGGTAACGGGGAAGGTGTTGTATTTGAAGAACAGCCAGTAAGAGCAAGTATTGCAAGCAACGCAACAACTCCAACAATAATAAAGAATAGATGTCCACTTGGGTCAATATTATTAATTGGGTTATTTCCGCAGTATTGATATAAGTTTTGTGTATTCAATCCACGATTATCAATCAATCCATCCGAGTTGATAAAACGACCTGTCTCAGGGTCATAATACCGGCTACCCAGATAATACAACCCCGTCTCAACATCAAAGTAATACCCTCTATACCGGAAGGGATTGATGTGAGCGATATGGGTCTGGCTGCTGATCTCTGTACCGCTTGCGTTCTGAACGGAGACTGTTTTGCCCCAAGCATCGTAGATGTAGCGAGCCTGGAGGGCGCCGTTGGCATTGTAGATCTCTTCCACGTCACCTCGGGTATTGTGGGTGAAGTAATAGCCGACTGTGGTGCCGCCGGAATTCTGGTAGGAGATCCGGCAGGGTCTGCCGAAGGCGTCATATTGGTAATGGTATTCCGTTGTGCCCCGTTTTTCACAGAGGAGCTTGTTGCCGGCATAATAGTAGTCGGTGGTGAGACCGTTGATCTTCTTCTGACTCCGAAGACCGTTGGCGTCGTATTTGAAGCTGCCGCTCGTGATACCGTTGCCGCTGAGACTTGTGAGTTGGCGGCCGGTCCAGCCCATGGTGTAGCCCAGGTAG
>WRJI01000033.1 GCA_009778595.1 Peptococcaceae bacterium
GGGGGACTGTTGTTTTGCAACAGCCCCCAGTCCAAATCACTTAAATGGATTGCAAGTATTTCGACATGATGCTAGGAAGAACCGACGACAGCTGATATCCTTCAGCTGGAAATACACGGGTGTCTTCTAGGAGGAGCTGACGAAGCAGCGTGTCGAAAGACGACGCAAGACATTAAGTGATTTTGGCTGGACGGAGTACTAGCGCCCACAAGGTACTATAGCAGTCTTTTCCGTAAGGCATATTCAACAAGTTCCGGTCTGGTTTTCAGATTAAGCTTTGTCATCAAATTAATCTTGTGGGTTTCCACTGTTTTAACTGAGATAAACAATTTGTCGGCAATCTCCTTATTTCCGTACCCTTTAGCAATAAGCGTCAGAATCTCAATCTCCCGTTCCCGAAGCTTAAGATAGTCATCGTCCTCATGGTTCTTCCCGATAAATCCGTTAACCAGATGAGGAACCATTTCTTTCGACAGATGAATTCCACCATTGGTCACAGTCCTTATGGCTTCAATTAACTCCCCTTCCGGCGCGTTTTTTAGCGTATAGCCGGAAGCACCGTTTTTTATGGTATACAGCAGATACTCTCTGTCATCGTGCATAGTCATCATAATGATTTTGGTCTCAGGAAATTCTCTATGGATTCTTTCTGCTGTCAGCAATCCACTTTCGCCCGGAGTCATTTCTATATCAAGGAGAATGATATCCGGTCGATGTTTTTTCACAAGATCCCGAGCCTCTTCTCCATTGGCTGCTGTGGCAACGACCTCCATATCCGCCTGAAAATTGAGAAGAGCTGCCAATCCTTCTCGTATCACCGAATGATCGTCCGCAATAATGATTTTCATGGGTTCTTATCCCTCCCCGTTGGCGTGAATCGTGCTGGTGAGCCTTATGGTTGTTCCGGCTCCCGGCAGCGAATCAATGGTCAACTCCCCGTCTATGAATTCCGCCCATTCCTTCATAGCGGAAAGACCGACTCGATTCTTCGCCAGCTTGTTATACGTTTGTGCATGGTACCCTTGATCGAGATTCCTATCATCAGGCAAAAAACCTCGTCCGATATCTTCAACTTGTAAACAGAGTGTGGTTATTTGCTGATTTCCAAATTCATCATCTTGATATCGTCCCCGCATAGAAACAGAAACCTCCTGACACCCGGAGTGTTTACACGCGTTAAGCACCGCTTCCTGGCAGACACGGTAAAAAGCTAATTCCAGATCCGCATCAAAACGCGAAATCCCTAAATTATCTTCGAAGTTCACAAGGACCTTATAGGTTGTCTCCACTCTGGCAAAATAAGAACGAAATGCCACCGTCAAACCCGAGTTTACCAGAACATCCGGACGCAACACTGCCGCGAATTGTCGCAGATGGATATGGATTGCATCTAGTTGTGCGTCGGTTTGCGAGAGGATTGCCAGGATATCTTCTTTATTCTGAAGATATTTTGCTTGGCGCAGACTCATTTGGAGGCCGGCTATTTCCTGGGCGACACCATCATGAAGTTCTCGCGATATTCTTCTTCGCTCGTCCTCTCTGGCCTGTAGTCTCTGCTGCAAAAGTTGTTTATTTTGATTATCTGGTACCATTTCCCGGATCTCTCCTTCGAGAAAATATGTCGGATTCTCTGCCAAGAATAGTATAGCATTGCGCAGCTTGTGGCTGCAAGATGAACGCTTTTGAAGCGCTAGACGGCTATTTCTGTTATAATTGAATGTGACAAGATGCCGCAAAGGAGTTCCTATGCCAAAACTACAAAAATACGTTATCAACAAACTCCTCTTTGAGAACACCCCTGAACTTGTTCGAAATCAATGCCTCAATTCCCTTCAAAGTAAATATCCTTGCACCCTTTGCCAAGAGGTCTGTCCTTCAGGTGCCATCGTCGATGGAACACTTGACCCGGCTGTCTGTATTGGATGCAATTCCTGTGTTGCTGTCTGCCCTTCCCAATGTTTGCGCCCCTCAAAAAAATTCATGGCCCACATGTTGGAGGTCCTGGAACAAGACAAGGATCATTGGGTTATTAGCTGCGAGCGTCAGGATTATCCTGCCGATTTAAAGTTATCCTGTTTGGGATCATTGCCTTGGGAAATCATGGCCCTGTTATCGCTTCAGGGGGAGTTGTCCCCGATTCAAAAAGACTGCGCAAAATGTCCGCGGAAGGAACACTTGCATCAATGGGAGCTCTCTGTTGAGAAACTGCGAGCTTTTTGGGGGGAGGATACTTTCGCAGAAAAAATCCATGTCTGTTCAGAGGATACACCGGTCCCCCATCAAACCTTATCGCGGCGCGAAGCTTTTACCTTTCTGTTGACCAAGTTTAAGAATAAAACCATGAGCTCCCTCGTGCTGGATGACAAGTCCCTTGATCCGGATGGTTCCGTATACAGACAGATTCTGGTTTATCGTCTACTCCAACTCCAGAATTCCTCGGATCCTCTGGCTTCCTCCTGGATATTTCCGACGTTTACGTCAACATGCACAGCCTGCGGAATTTGTGTCAAAATCTGTCCTCGTCAGGCTTTGCACCGCCTTGAGGCCGCCGAACATCAGCCGGGAACCAAAACATGGTATATGGCTGTCGTCCCTTGGCGCTGTACAAATTGTGGTCTTTGTCAAAGGGTTTGTCCCAGGAATGGTCTTGGGGATTGCACATATAAGCGAACACAGGATCCTTCAAGACCGAGTGTGACGACGATTACCGCCCCTTTTTGCCGGCGATGCGGCGAACCCATGCCTGGTGAAACCGGCCCCGTGCTTGGAGAAACCGGCCCCGTGTTTGGAGAAACCGACGATATCTGTATGTTTTGCAAAGCTGAAGATATTGATCATACCAAGTTCTTTTTTGATTCTTAAAGTTGCGGCAGAAACCGTCTCATGGTATAGTTATGCTCATATCACGGAAATTGACTATTTTGCGGGAGGAAAACCATGGCTATTGCAAGCTTTATCGTCAAAACAAAACCGGGTTTTGAAAAACAGGCGACATCTGTGATCGAATCCATTAACGGTCTCAGTGTCCATACGGTAACAGAGAATCAAGAAATCGTCGTCCTTGCCGAAGCCCCTACCTCAAATGATATCCATACCCTGAGCGCATCCTTGGAGAAAGCGGACGAGAGCATTATCAGTGTCATGTTCGTTTTCTTGAACATTGAGAACCTTGAGGAAGAGAACCTTGAGGGGTAGAAACCCGAGGGAGGGTTCAAGAATCAGATTTTGGTAACTAAAAGACGCGAAACGTCAATAAAAAACAAGAAAATCCACATTCTGAATCCTGAATCCTGAATACTGAATCCTGAATACTGAATACTTGCGGGCGTAGCCCGCATTAGAAGACTGACAAACAGAGAGCTGATGCCGACGATTTGATCATCGTCAACATCAGCTCTTTTCGTTCTCAAAACAATCACAAACCTCTATGAATTGAGGAACTGTTCACGAAGCCGTTCCTCCCGTTCCTCAGTTCGGATCGAAACCTTAGGCTTTTTCAATCTTTACCGCGCAGATCTTGTACTCCGGTTGAGCGGATGTGCCGTCAACTTCGTCAATGGTTACAAGATTGATCATTCTGGCTTCGTCACGGTCATGGAAGGCGGCGAAAACCATGCCCTGCTGGGGTTCGCCTTTGGCCCCTTTGAATCTGGCTTTCATGGTGCATGTGCCGCGTTGAGACGTAATCTTAACGAGACCGCCGTCGGCAATGTCGAGATCCTCGGCATCCTTCGGGTTCATTTCCAGATAGCTTTCCGGGAAAACCCTGACCAGAGCCTCAGATTCGCCGGTCATGGTGTTGGTGTGCCAGTGCTCAAGGACGCGGCCGGTGGAAAGATAGAACGGATATTCGTCCGTCGTTGTTTCCTTGGGACCCGATTGCGGACGGGCATAGATGACAGCTTTCTTGTCCGGTCTGGCGTAGAATTGAACGCCTTTGTAACCAGGGTCGGTCACATAGGGGTCGTCGCCGCCGTAACGAATCTTGGTTCCTTTCGGGTTTTTGTCGTTGACAGGCCAGACAAGACCGTGGGCTTCTTTCAGATCCGCATAAGACGCGAGTTCCATATAGCCGCCTTTACCGCATTTGCGATATTCTTCCCAAACTGCTTCGTTGTTGACTTCGCCGTCTTTGACATAGTGGGCGAATTCTTTTTCGAAGCCCATTCTTTTCGCGATCTCTACGATCTGCCAGACGTCGGGTTTGGCTTCGCCGGGAGGATCAATGGCTTTGGCAATGTGCTGGGTTCTGCGTTCGCCGTTGCCATAGACGCCTTCTTTCTCCATCCAGAAAGCCGATGGGAAGACGACGTCAGCCAGTTCGCTGGTGCGTGTGGGATGGAAGGATTCTGATACGACCAGGAACACTTTTTCCATGCCTTTGCGATGATCGTTCAAGTTGGGCAGGGATTGGCCCGGGTTGGTGCAGATGACCCAGAGGGCTTCCACATCACCGGTCGCACAAGCTTTAAACAGATTGATGGTGTGCAAGCCGTTCTTGGGATTGATATTCTCGACGGGAACACCCCAGATCTCGGCGATGGCTTTCCGATGGTCTTCGTTGGCCACTAAACGGCCGCCCGGAAGCAGATGGGACAGAGCGCCGACTTCGCGGATGCTGCCGCAGGCGCTGGGTTGGCCTGTCAGCGAAAACGGTGTGTTGCCGGGGCTGCAAATCTTGCCGGTCAGAAGATGGAGATTGTGCATCAGGTTGTTAAGCCATGTTCCAAAGGATCTTTGGTTCAAGCCCATGGTCCAAAGGGACATGGTCTTCTTGCCTTTTTCCCCGAATATCTTGGCGATTTCCGTGATCTTCGCGGCGGCGATTCCTGTTTTGTCCGCCACTTTTTCCGGTGCGTAGTCCTCCAGGAATGTTTTGTATTCGTCAAATGTCAACGTATTGTTTTCGCCTTCAACTGTTCTGATAAAGGTGGTGTGCGCACCAATAAACTCTTCGTCAATCAAGTCTTCCTGGATCAAGACATAGGCGATACTGTTGAGCAGGGCCAAGTCGGTTCCGGGGACAAACTGAATGAGTTCATCGGCAATGCTGGCTGTTTGTGTTTTGCGCGGGTCCAGAACGATGACTTGGATGGACGGGTTCACTCTTTTGCGATCTCTGATTCGTTCAAACAGAATGGGGTGAGCTTCCGCCATGTTGGCACCGATGATGAAGAACACATCGGCTTCTTCAATATCCGCGTAGGTGCCCATGGGTTCGTCTTTGCCGTAGGTGCTGATAAAACCGGCCACAGCGCTGGCCATACATGTGCGCGGGTTGCCGTCGATGTTGTTGGTTTTCAGGCATCCTTTGTACAGCTTGTTGGCCAGATAGGCTTCTTCAGCCACATTCTGTCCTGAGCCGTAGTAGCCCAAGCCGTCAGGTCCTTTGGTGTTGAGGACGTCTTTGAATTTCTTGGCGACGGTGTCGAGGGCTTCTTCCCAAGAGACTTCGGTAAGAACGCCGTTTTTACGGACAAGCGGTTTCTCGACACGTTTGGGTGATGTGAAGACATCCGGCAGTTTCTCAGCTTTCAGGCACAGTTTTCCCTTGTTGACATCACAATCAGGATCCCCTTTCACCTCAACAACCTTGCCGTCGTCCACGGTGACGATGACGCCGCAACCTGTCCCACAATAACGGCAAACACCCTTAAACTTGTTGGAACTGGTTTTGTCGGAGTTTGTGTCACATCCCGCAGGCACGAGCCCGAGGCTGACCAGCGCGGCGCTGGCCGCTGTTGTTTTGATAAAATCTCTGCGTGTTAACATGTGGCGAATTCCCCCTTAAAAATTTTTTCTAGAGATCCATATCCGTTAAATGGCACCGGAAACAGGTATCACGGGACGGGCGAGATTTGTTGAGGGTTTTGTCATGGGTCAGACCCGTATGGCATGTTACACAACTCATCTCAGGGAAATGGCGATCTGAGTGCGGGTCTTTGGCATCCTTGGCCTGCTCGACATTTGAACGCGGTTTGTCCTGGTGGCAACTGATACAATGGACAGCATTCTCATCGGCCTTGATGTCGGCAGGATCAGGAGCCCCGGTCAGGTTAACAACAAACTGACTCAATCCATTCATCTTCGCTTCTGCCAGCCCGAGGATTCCGGGTTGGGAATGGCATTTGATACAATCAACACTTGCGTGGGAAGAGTTTTCCCATTCGTCATGAAAAGTGTTCATAACTTTACAAGTGTTGCAGAAAAACGTTTGGGATGAGAGTTCAACTGTGAACGCGCCTCCCACAATAATGACAAGGATCACAATTAGGATAATCACTTTGCCTTTTGAGCCTTTTTTCTTTCCGGACCTCACATCATCATCATCATAATAATCGTCCTCATAACTGGGTTGATATGCCATCTTCTACCTCATTCCTTTGCCAAATTTTTTTGAGGCTAAAACGCAAAGCGCGCTTGGAACATACTGAAACACATTTACCGCAATTCATACAAGCGACAGTGTTGTAAAGGCCTTTGCCACCCGGATCAACCTGCATGGAACACTGTGTTCGGCATATCCCGCAATCGTTGCATTGATCAGCATCCACCGATATTCCCACCAGTTTGCCGGCGCCTAACCATCCATACAGTATGCCCACCGGACACAGCCTACGGCACCAAAACATCGGCTGAAAGAATTCCAAAAGAACAACAATAAGAACCAGCACGAGTTCCGACAAGATGCCAAAATAGATAACCCGGGACAACGCGCCAATCGGCGATACTGTCGTGAAAAGTGGTACAGCTGTCCACAGGGAACCAAAAAGCGCGATTATGAGAATGGACGTCGGTAGAATAATATTTTTTTTTGCGGTTTTTTTGAAGAATGGCCATTTGGGGGATGCCGTATGAGCCCATTCCAACAGAGTATGCACCGGGCAAACCCACCCGCAAAAGACTCTTCCGAGGAAAACGGATACGATGATAAGCGGAAGCGCGGCTATGAAAGAAGACAGGTAAAACGCGCGTCCGGCCAGCGATGTTTCTATTACCGCCAAAGGATCCGCCAATCCGATTCCAAACAAATGCGAAGCCAAATAGTTCCCTATCCAAATCATAGGAACCCCTAACCAGGGAAGCACCAGAAGCAACAGAGCCCCGATTTGGACAACTCTTCTGACGCGGTTTACCGATACAATTGCTCTCACACCCCTTTCACGACGATGATCGCGGGCGGATCAAGGATACACACGTATTCGCATATCCCACAACCTACGCACACCTCAGGATCAACAACCGGTTTGGCATAATCCTCCAATATAATCCCTTTGTTAAAAAAGGGACATCGCGAATAACAGCATTTACACACATCACCGTGCCATGTTATGCACCGATCCTGATCGAGTACCGCCAGCCCCATGCCGGCTTCCTCTTTTTCCACAGGCGTGATCGCTCCGGTGGGACAAACATCAAGACATTCCATGCATAAATCGCAAGGTTGTTTGCGCGGAACAATATGCGGGGTACCGACTGAAAGACCCGCGCCCAGCCCGGCCATGACTATGGCATCACAGGGGCACGCCTGAGCACATTGGCCGCAACGGAGGCAAGAAGACAGGAAATGGTCGTCTGATGTCGTCCCGGGCGGCCTGATCAACGGCGAAGGCTGGGACGCGAAACTTTTAACACCTTGTCCGAGCAAAAGAAACAGTATCCCTCCGGCTGACGCCTTGAGCAGCGTACGCCTCTCCAATAGTTTCTCACCCCTTCCCAGTGATCGACATGAACTTCATCTTTCCTGCCTATTATTTTACACGAATATTCTGAAAAAAGATAATGGGATTTATTGGTTTTGTCTTGGCGGTGGTATACGTTTCAAGAGAGGGATCCGATAAACGACTTTCGCGGCTGCGTCATCTTCGATACCTGACCCGTCGTCACTGTCGGGCGGCTCTTCTGATCCCTGTTTCAGCGCGTAATTGTTGAGCCCGGCAATAATCACCAAGGCTACGGCCAGAGGCAGCAAGCTGACCCCAATTTCCGTCAACGTCGGGGTATAGTTCCAGAAAGTGACAAAGGAGTCTGTCCCCGGCGCGAAGGTTCCCACCGATACCGGCATAGACCACAATCCGGCACCGTCAACCTCCAGGGAAAGGGATATCACGTTGAAAGAAGCCAGCAGAAGCATCTTGTTTACGAAAGCGCCGATTGCCACGAATACCCCGGCCAGCAAAAGGGGTTTGTAGTGACCGGTGAATTTTTTCGACAGGAACATCACGGTTGCTCCGGCCAGCAGAAGAATCTCTAGGACAAACAATCCGCCGTATTGGCCGAACAAGACCTGGTTCTGAAGTTGATTGTCGATGGAACTGCCAACGAGTATAGGAAGGGTATCAATGGCTGTTAACCCCAAATGGCCTATTAAACAAAACGCCACGATTTTGGCCAAAAACCCAAAAGAGGTCAACCGTTCGGCCAATTTGTCTTTCTTGGTCAGGCCAATGGCAAACAGGATAACCAGAGCCGCTCCGAGCGCATAACCAACCAACAATGCGTCCAAGGGGAACAGCAGGGTGTTCCACATGGGCTGCGCTTTCTGAGTGGCAAAGAGCAACGCTGTAACCAGACCTAAGACGGCGGACATTCCCAAGGCTATCAAAACCAGAAGTGGTTGGAGTTTGATCTGAGGGCGGATCTGGGGCAGCACCATGATGACCGCCAGCGCCAGGAACGCGGACATAACGACAATATCCCAAAGCAACGGCGAAGCCAAGTTAGGGGATAACAATAATTGCCCCATGGTATGCGCCGATCCCAAATCAAAAACAATGGACATGCCGGCGGCGACGGTGCAGGCTAAGGATACAAACGCCGCCACTCTGGCCACGGGTCTATAGATTCTTTTGCCGCTAATGTGAGCCAAGGCGCAGACCAGCATGGATCCGGCTGCCGCGCCAACATAGAATTCAAAACATGCGACATAGAGACCCCATGGAAACGAGTTGCGCATGCCGGTGCCGGCCAAACCCGCTACACTCTGATACACCCAAGTGACAAAGCCGATGATGCCACAGATCATCGCGATCCAAAGGAGTGAGTTGTTTTTTTTCATCCTTTCCCCTCCTTAATCGCCGTTTCCTTGGAGGAGACATAGTAGACTTTCGGCTTCGTTCCTTTGTCTTCTAAAAGTCGGCGTGAGAATTTCTTGCTCTTGACCAGTTTGCTGACATCAGAGTTCGTTGCGTCCAAATCGCCAAAGAATCTGGCTTTAGCCGAACATGCTTGCACACAAATCGGTTGTTTGTTGTCGGAGATATATTGGATGCAGAATGTGCATTTTTCCGCGACACCAAGCCGACGATGGCGTGTATAGACCAGTTTCTTGTCGTTTTTGCCGTCATTAACGTCAAAAGGATAACCGTATTCATATCCAAATTCTTTTTTGGCTTTTTTGGCGTCTTGCCAATTGAATTGGCGAACGCTATAGGGACAAGCCGTCATACATAAACGGCAACCGATGCAACGCTTGTAGTCTACCAGCACGACCCCGTTTTCGTCTGTATAGGTGGCGCCTGTCGGACATACGCTTTGGCAAGACGGTTTGTCGCACATCTGACAAGATACAGGCAGGTAGTCCATTCTGTATTCGTCTTTACTGTCTATGACCGTGTCCTGGTGGGTCTCCCCTCCTTGGGTGAACACGCGGTTCCACCATATGCCCGGGGGTTGGCTGTTGTGCATATGGCAGCTCACCATGCATGTCTGGCAGCCGATACACCTGTCCAGATCTATTACCATACCATAACGCATTATTTCTTCACCGCCTTTTCAACATCGCAAAGGGCTTCATTCCAATTCGTGTTTGGAGACCACATCTGGGCCACGAAAAACACCTCATGGGTAGGATTGATATGGGGGTAGATGAGGGTATTGTAGGATGTCCCGCCGGTATACCGGCTCCACCAACCTTGCTCAAACACTACCGTTCCCTTCTGCAGCCCCGGTTCCACAACAAGTGTACCCAAAACTTCACCCCGGTCGTTAAAGACTCTGACGGTATCGCCGTTTTTCAGGTCCTTTGCTTCCGCGTCTTCAATGTTCATCCAGACTTTGGCTCTGTCATCCTGGAGTTCGCGGAACACCGGATTATTGGAATGGGTTGAGTGAATGCGGTGTATGCTGTTTCTGGTCAAATAGGCGTAAGGGTACAGCGTCTTGGCTTTGGAATTCAGCTTGTATTCTGTATCCTCAAAGGGCGGTTTGTGCACCGGTAACTGTTCTCCCACTTTAATGAATGCGTCTTCGTCTCTGTAGAATTGTATCCGGCCGCTCTTAAGGAATTGGGCTGTGCGCGGGATGGCTTCCGGAAAACTCTGGGGTGGGAATGGCTTCCTGAGCTGTATCTGATCATAAAAGGGGATTTTTTTGCCCCCGGGACAATTGTTTTTCATCTTAACAGGACCATGGCGCAGTTGATCTAAGGTGATACCTTTGACAATCCCCGAAGGATCTTTTTCCAGGATAAGCTTGATGGCTTCTTCTGCCGCCATTTCGGCGTCGAGGGCTGGGAAAAAGTATTTTTCCTGAACGGGGTCAAGCCGTTTCGCCAGTTCCCGGAAAATCCAGAGTTCCGGCCTGCATTCGCCGACAGGGCTGATCGCGCGTTGCATCAACTGGATATAAGGATGCAGCGGGGTCGCCGTGAGCTCGGTTTTTTCGTACCAGCTGACTCCGGGCAACAGAACATGGCTGTATAAACTGCTGGTGGTTTTTTGGAAGTCCAGGTTGATGACCAGCTCAAGGGTTCCGTCTTCAACTTGTTTTCGCAGTTTGTTATTCAAGTTGTGCTGATCGAATGGGTTGCCGCAGAGCATGATCCAAGCTTTGATCCCGTTTTTAAGCCTGGGACACGTCATGGTATCCGTTTCACCATGGACCATATATTCGAAGGCGTACGCTTTGTTGCCGGGAGGTTTAAACCCGTCGATTTCTTCGGTGGGAACCCACCAGGCCGCCAGAGGGAATCGCACTTTGTATTGTCCGGCCAGAGTAGACATTCCGCCGCCCTGAATGCCCAGATTGCCGGTGAGAACAGGCAACAGAGCCAGAGCGCGACCTTTTAAGTCACCGTGGTACCATTGGTAGTTCGAAGCCCCATAAATCACATGGAAAGGTTTGGTGTTGGCAATATCCCGGGCGATGCGCACCAAATCCGCCCCAGGCATGCCGGAGATTTTTTCCACCGCCTCCGGCGTATAGGATGCAACCGTATCTTTCAGCAGCTGGAAAGCCGGTGTGCATATGACTGTTCTGCCGTTGGTGAGAGGTATGGGAATATCGCCTTCCATGATAAGGTTCGTCGGTAATTCAAGGGATTCCGGGTTAACAGGAATGATGTTGTATCGGGTATCACAAACCACATAACACTCCCGGTAATCGGGAATGTTGGCCGGTTCCGACACCCCTACCACATCTCTTGCCAGAAGACGTTTGTTGGTGTCTTTCCGAATTAGGATGGGCAGATCTGTGTAAGTTTTAACAAAGTCGGCATCATACGTCTTTTCGTCCAGCAAGACTTTTACCAAACCTAGGGCTACCGCCGCGTCGGTGGAGTTTTTGATGGCATACCATTCGTCGGCTTTTGCCGCTGTAGCGCAAAAATTAGGATCAAAGACAATTATTTTGGCCCCATTTTCCTGTGCCTGGCGTAAAAACTGAGCGTCCGGCGTTCTTGTGGACAAAATGTTCGACCCAAAAATCATGATATATTTGCTGTCCGGCCACTGGTAGCTTTCCAGTTCTTCGCTCTGAACCCCAAATGTCATGGGCGCATGCAAAGGCAGATCTCCGTTCATGTCGTAGCCGCCCTGAACCGACCAGCCGTTTAAGTTCGCCAGCCTGATGAGGGCCCCTTTATGCACATATCCCGTTCCGGCCACCTGAATAAAAAACCCGACAGATTCCGGACCGTATTGGTTCATGATACGTTTCAGTTCTCTGGCAGCGTAATTCAACGCCTCATCCCATGTCGCTTCTTCAAACTTGTCTTCGCCCGGTTTGCCTTTGCGCAGCATCGGCCCCTTCAGACGATCCGGTCCGTAAATCAAATTGGTCATGGAAGCCCCTTTTGAACAGCCTCGAGGGTTATGTTCCGGATCAGGATAGTCCGCTGCCGGGGCAAGTGTCACAATGGTGTTGTCAACAACTGTCGCTTGCATACCGCAGGCGCCTGTGCAGTTAGGTGAACAAACAGAACGAACAATCCTCATTTTTGAGGAAATATCTGTTTTGGCGGCATTCGCTTCCTGCCCCGTCGCGAGGGTTACGCCTCCAACGGCGGCAGCGGCTCCGGCCGCACCGCATACCTTAAGAAACGCTCTTCGGGATAGAGAAATTTCACCTGATTTCACTATTTTGCAACCTCCTTTCTTATAAAATCATATATCAGAACAAAGGTTGCAACCATCAGGGATTATCCCTATTCTTTCGACATATTTCCCTGATTTAACGGGCGCATTCTTCAGCCGAACCCAGGAGAATTTGGAGTCCATGATCCAGTTCCGGCAAAAGGTAGTCCAGGCTCTCTTGCACCGCTTTGGGACTCCCCGGCAGGTTAATCATTAATGTTTGGCCGCGGATAACCGACACACCCCTGCTCAACATGGCGCGTTTCGTGATTTGCATGGAATTCTGCCGTATAGCCTCAGAAATTCCCGGCGCGTTCCGTTCCGCCACAGCCAGCGTCGCCTCCGGCGTTACATCCCGAACGGAGAACCCGGTCCCTCCTGTCGTCAGTATCAGGTTCACCCGGTTCTCATCAGCCAGGCGTCGAAGCACCGGCTCGATTTCGGCACGATCATCAGGCAGAATGATCTGTTCGGTGATTTCATACCCTGCCTCTATCAATCGCGTTCTGATAATTTCACCGCTGCGGTCTATTCGGTCTCCCGCCGCCCCTTTGTCACTCAACGTTACAATCGCGGCGCGAAAAGCCGGTTTCGGGTCGTCTTCCACCAAAACCATCTCGTCGCCAACAGCCACAGTTCCCCCATGCAGAACCTTGGCAAACACGCCTTCCCTAGGCATAATGCAGTCGCCCATTTTATGATAGATTTGACAATGCTGATGGCACTCTTTGCCAATCTGCGTTATTTCCAACAACGCCTCGTTGCATCGAAGCTTGGTCCCTACCGGTAAAGAACGGAAATCAAAACCCGATACAACAAGATTTTCTCCGAAAGCGCCGGGCAACACTTCAGCGCCTAACCGGTTAAATGCCTCAACCTTCTCATAAGAAAGCAAGCTCACCTGCCGATGCCAGTTACCGCCATGAGCGTCCCCGCTGATCCCCCAGCCCACTTGGAGCTGAGCAGATGTCACGTCTTTTTTCTGGATCCCCCGGATGTCACTCACACATACCGCTTTGATCGTTCCCATAATGAAAACCTCCTTCTACGACGCGCCTTTACCAAATCCACAATTCGGATATGTGCATACGTCACAAGACAAGCACAATCCCCCATGACCCAACCCGGCCAAATCCTCCCGCGTGATTCGCGCATCGGCCATCAGCCGGGGCAGCACAAGATCGAAGATCGTTCTTTTCGCGTACATAACACATCCGGGCAACCCAAGAACCGGTATTGTTCCGGCGTAATAGGATAGCAAAAACATAGCCCCCGGCAAAACCGGCGCGCCGTAGCTAACAATATCAGCGCCGGTATTCTTAATGGCAAGAGGGGTCTTGTCATCGGGATCGACGCTCATGCCTCCGGTACAGATTACCATTTCCGCGCCTTTATCAATAGCCTCAAGAATCCGGGCTGTAATCAACTCCGGTTTATCCGGCAACACATCCTGATCACATATCACCCCGCCGAATTCCCTCACTTTCTCCGTAATAACCGGTGTGAAACTATCGACGATACGCTTATAAAAAACCTCGTTCCCGGTGGCGATCACAGCTGTTTTTTTGGCCAAAAATGGTCTCAGAACCAGAATCGGCTCGCCTGCTCCGATCCTTTGGGCCTCTTCTAAATTATCTTTATGAATAACCATAGGAATAATCCGGGTTCCCGCCAGTTTATCCCCTTTGCTTACCTTTGTCCCATTGTGTCGCGTTGCAATCATCATCTTGCCAAGAGCGTTGATACGGCGCAGTTTCTGAGTGTCCACCAGCAACACCCCGTCGCAATCCGCCAACACTTCAATTTTCCCTTCCTTGACCTCCGAAGGATGCATATTTGAACTCGCACATAGTTTATACAGAACAGCCGCGGCATCATTTTCGTGAACCATATCCTGCCCGGCTTCCCAGACAAAAAGATGGTCTTTCCCCAAGGATAGCAACACAGGGATATCTTCCTCCCGCACCACATGGCCTTTGCGGAAAGCAACATCTTTCGTGATACCTTTAATGATCTGTGTCATATCATGGCATAGAACATGTCCAACAGCATCCTCTGTTTTAATCTGTCTCATATTCAATCTCCCCCCGTGCTTAGGATGAACGCTCACCCTCCGATTTGTGACATGATCCGTTGTTCCGTACCCAAAGTTGTCTCAGCGGCAAAATCATGTTGAGCTGGTTTTTCCCTTATCGCCTGGCTGATTTGTTGCTCCAACAAAATGTCGTCGTCCTGGCTGAGGGCTGACAGAAGGCAGATCCCTTCATCCAAATGCAGACAGGTTTTCAGCATACCATCAGCTGTCAGACGAACGCGGTTGCATGTTTCACAAAAGCATTCACTGATTGCGCTAATGAACCCGATCTTGCCGCGGAAACCGGGCAAGGCATAATACTTGGCGGGGCCGTTGCCCAACTTGCCCCGATAGGGCGTCATCGTCCCATAAGCGTCTTCGAGGATCCCGCGAACGGTTTCCGGTTCAACCCGAGGGAATTGTTTGCCGAGGCCAATGGGCATCATTTCAATAAACCGAATATGGATATTCTGGCTTCTGGCCAATCCGGCCAACCCCACAAGATCTTTTTCGTTGACACCCGCAATAGGCACACAATTGACCTTGACGGTCTCTATGCCTGCCGCGACAGCACCGGCGATACCCAGGACAACGCTGTGGACAGACCCTCGCCGGGTTAGCGCCCGATAACGCTCCGGATTAAGGGTATCAAGACTGATATTGATACTGTCCAAACCGGCTTCAGCCAACGCTTGAGCCATGGTTGCCAAATTCATGCCGTTCGTCGTCAGGGAGACATGTTCGATCCCCTCAACGGATTTGAGGCTGGCGATCAGAGATGGGACATCTTTACGCACCAACGGTTCGCCACCTGTGATCTTCAGTTTCCGAATTCCCTGCCGCGCCAGATTCCGGCAAACGCGGACAATCTGTTCGTAAGACAGAATGTCGCCGCAACTAACTTTGTCAATACCGGATTCCGGCATACAATACACGCATCGCAAGTTGCATCGATCTGTTATCGAGATCCTGGCGTAATCGATTTCCCTTCCATAATTGTCAATCATGGCTCAGTCTCCTTTTCTGCCCAGAGCGGTTTGCCCACAAGTATCCAGCAACCAAGAAATCATCATTTCGGCAATACCCTTGTAATCATCAAGGGGGTATGTCGAGACTTCGGAGAACGTCGAGACTTCGGAGAATGTCGAGACTTCGGAGAATGTCTGAACTTCACAATCTGAACAAAAGGCCAGGAGGTTTTTGGTGTTGCAAACCGGGTGATTCGAGATTTCCCCCCGCACAACTTCTATTTTGGGATACGCTGACTGTTTGCCGCCTTCGACGAGTATGATATCGGCTTCCGGAAAACCGCCGACCATATCTTCCACAGTCAAACCTTTCTTTTCTCCTGTCTGCATATATCGGTAATCGGAGTAAACGGCGGCCCCGTAAGCGCCTGCCTCGCGATAACGGAAGCTGTCTGTCCCAGGTACATCAGGAACAAAATCATGACCGTCGTGTTTTATAACGGCCACTTTGAGCCCTGATCGACAGAGATAAGGAATGATTCCGGCCAAGAGAGTGGTTTTTCCGGAATTCTTCTGTCCGCAAACGGCAATAACGGGAGGGACTTGGTTTTGGCGGAGCAATTCGGCGTATTCTTCAGGGGTATTGATGTTACGAACGCTTTCATCGGTGTAGACAGAGTGGTTCAAGGGGATGTGTTTCACGCGCATCATGGCGAGAGCGTCAGCGATACGGTATTGTTTGGCCTCTATTTGCTGTTTCAAAATCGGTACAACCGTTTTGCGATAAATGGCGCAAAGAGGCTGCCAATGGTTCTCCCGGGTAACAACAACATAGACGTCATAGGGGTCGGCAGTCCCATCATCAGAAACATAACCGCACATATATGCGGCAAGCCCATCGGTAAAAAAAGGCATATCACAGGCCACTGCCAGAAGCCGGGACGATATGCAAGTTGATAGAGCGGTATAGAGCCCACCAAGAGGGCCTATCCGGGGATATTGATCAACGACTTCAACGATATCGGATTGTGGGTATTGGGCCTCACGATTAACCGAAAGCAACACCTCGTCAAAAGCCCTCAACTGGCTCCGGACACGTCCAAGAAACGTCTCATTGTTCAGACGCAACAACGCTTTGTTTTTACCCATGCGGCTGTTTTGCCCACCCGCCAGGATAACCGCGCCGATATCTTTCATGAGGTGCCCCCTGTTCTGTCAGATGTTCTGTCAGATGTTCCGTCGGATGTTCCTTCGGATGCTCCGTCAGATGTTCCGCCAGGTGTTTGGTCAGATGTTTGGTCAACTGCCCGGTATCTCCCACTCTTGCCGCCTTCTTTTTGCAGAAGCCGGATGTCGCCGATGATCATGCCTTTCTCAATGGCTTTGCACATATCGTAGATCGTGAGGAGCGCCACACTTACCCCGGTCAGTGCTTCCATCTCGACTCCTGTCCGGGATTCGGTGTGAACGGTACATTGCACCCGAACACAACCGCATTCTTCCTGAGGAACAAATTCTATTGAACATTTATCAAGAGGCAACGGATGACACAGCGGAATCAGCTGGGATGTCTTCTTGACAGCCATTATTCCCGCAACTCTGGCCACGCCCAGCACGTCCCCTTTGGCCGCGCTTCCCTGCAGGATAGCCTCCATGACCAGGGGTGACACGCGGATAACGCCTTCCGCAATGGCTTGGCGCGCGGTAATGGGTTTGCCGCCCACATCCACCATGATCGCGTCTCCTTTATGATCAAAATGTGTTAGACCGTTCAAAACAGCAACACCTCCGCCTTGTCACCAATTTGCAATCCTTTGTTTCCGGCCGGGATATCGATCAGACAGTTACAGCCGATCAGAGCGAACAGCGTGCCGGAAGCGTGCCCCGATTCGGGAAGAAAAATATCACCGCCATCCATCCGGGCACGAACAAATCGTCTGCCGGGACTTGTTTTGGCGAAAGCCGAAGCCATAACACCTGTGACCCTCCTGGGCAGAACGTCTTTGACTCCCTCCAGTTTTCTGATCACCGGCGCGGCCAGAAGCTCAAAAGTGGCAAAAGCGGCAAATGGGTTCCCTGACAGACATAGAATGATTTTGCCGTCTCTGACCATGGCGTAAACCGGACTTCCCGGCTTGACCTTGACACCGGCGAAAAGCTTGGTTCCGCCGATGCGTTCGCCCACCATATGCATATAATCCTTTTCCCCCACCGACACGCCCCCTGTGGTAATAAGCAGGTCGGCAACGTCCAAGGCTTTGATCATCGCCTCAGCGATAACATCGGGTTCGTCGGGAACAAATGATCCAGGCACAACCTCCGCACCAATTTCTTCACAGCGGGCAGACAAGGTCAGCCGGTTACTGTCGTAGATTTTTCCCGGCGGCAGCGGTTGTCCGGGATCAGTGAGTTCGCTGCCGGTTGATATTACGCAAACCTTTGGACGACGACAGACCATCGCCGATTCCATACCCTGGCTGGCCAAAACGCCGATGGCAGCCGAATCGAGACGGGTTCCTTTCTCCTGAAGCAGAGCCCCCTGTTCGATGTCTTCGCCCCGGAAACAGAAGTTGACGTACTCTCCCTGAGGCGAGAAGATGCTGACAGTGTCGTCGCGACCATACCGGGTGTCTTCTTGGCGAACAACGCAATCAGCTCCCTCCGGCAACGGCGCCCCAGTCATCACCCGTACCGCTTCTCCCGGGGCCAGAGGCAACCGCGGAAAATCTCCGGCATGGATCGTTTCTATTACACGGAGAACAACCGGTGTTTCCGGTTGGGCTTGGGCCACATCTCGATGGCACAAGGCAAATCCGTCCAAAGGCGAACGGTGAAACGGCGGTTGATCCATTTGCGCAGAAATTGTCTTGCCAGACACACGACCTAATGCAGCCGGCAACGCTATCCTATCACAATCGTCGATTGGACGGATCTGTTCCAGAAGCAGATGCTGAGCCCTTTCCAAAGTGACGCCGGTTTCCATAGGATCTTCCCCCAATAAAAAAATCATTTTCGGATGTAAGAGGATATATTCCGAAAACGACTCGTTCTTTGACGGTCAATTCGACTCCTCTTTTTCAAGTACGGGAGGCTAAACAGTTTCCCGTTTAACCCTGTGGGTTTAACCCAGGCGCAATACCGTTACTTAGCGGGGTGAACCGCACCTGTTTTAGGTATTTTTGCTCAGAGAATTGTCTGATTTCTTATGAAATTGTCTAATTGTGAAACCGTTCACAGAGCGGTTTCTATAGCTTAATTTACACCAACGACGGCGTTTTGTCAAGGACAAATTGTGCCATTGGAAATTTTTACAGGCACAATTTCTCCGATTGTTAAACTGTGCGGCATGACCGCGCAATCCAGCGCCAACACCCTCACGCCCGCGTCTGCGGCTTCGGCTAAAGCCGCGCCAAAAGCAGGGTGGGTTCTGACATTTGGCATGAAATACCGAACATCACGCATCTGAATAACAAACACGATTTGCGCTTCATAACCCTTTCTGACACATTGTACCAACTCATTTAAATGTTTTATTCCTCTTTCGGTGGGCGCGTCAGGAAAAAGGGCCACACCGTTTTCCTCCAAGGTTACACCTTTCACTTCAATGTATATTTTGTCTGACGCTGTCTCCACATAAAAATCAAGACGGGAACTGCCCATGGCGACCTCGGACTTGACGAAAGTAAGATCCTTATCACAAGCGATATTGTCACAATATTTCCCGGATTGCAAGTATTCCAAGAAAACCCGATTGGGTGCCTGGCTGTCCATATTAATCAACCTTTCGCCTTTCCAAACCGCAATCAAATCATACGCGGTGACACGTTGCGTATGAGAGACGTTATCCGGTCGATGCAAAATCACCTTGGCTCCGGGAACAAGAAGTTCTTTGCATCTGCCGGTGTTTTTGACATGGCAACGCTCAATCTTACCATTCATCTCGACCTCGGCGATAAAGCGATTTGGTCTGGCACGAAAAATGCCTTCATAGATGTCCTTGTATATCAAAATTCAACCTCCGTTTCATCAATCCATTCCTTTGGCTTTTGGTATGACTACATTCTAACCTTATCATGGGTGCCCTTGCGAGAAAAGGTCTTTTTATGGTACTCTAAATATATATATTCAGAAATTACGGAATGAGGGTCAATCATGTCAAAAAAATGCCCGAGTTGTGGTGCCATCATATACAAACATCAATGTGATTATTGTGGCACTGTCGTTTCGCAGCCTCCATATACGCAGCAGCCTCCCCAACAATCCCAACAGCAGCCCCAAAAACCCCAACAACCTCCATACACCCAGCAACCTCCATACACCCAGCAATCTCCATACACCCAGCAACCTCCATACACCCAGCAATCTCCATACACCCAGCAATCTCAATACAGCCAACAGTCTCCATACACGCAGCAACCCCAATACTTTCATCCTAATGGCCCACCATATCCGCACAGTAGTCAAGCAAAAACCGCTTATACCTGCGGAATAGCCGGCTTGATTTCTTCAATATTCTGCTGTTTTTTCCCAATTATAGGGATGGTTTTAGGTATTATCGCCATTAAAATGAGTCAAACCGCAAAAAACTTCGGCGTTCGCGGGGGCCAAGCAGCTACCGGCTTCATCCTCGGCATTATCTCAGTTATATTGAGTTCTTTCATGTTAATTTATCTCATCATCGCTGTTTTTTTAAGTCCCTCCGAAACTGTTTGATCCTTGCGATTCCTGATATTCGCGGCTCCCAAGTTCCGGGTATGAAAATGATTCATCAGTACACCAGGAGGACGCAATGGGCAATGACCCTTTGATTCAAAAACTCGTGGACAGTTACAGCAACTGGCCTATAAGCACCACACAGCAAAAAAACTGTGCGGGAGGAACCGGGATCTTGACCAAAGATCTCTTTCCCTTCGATGCGCTGTTTTCCCCTATTCAAATAAACAGGATAACCGTCAAAAACCGCATTGTCATGGCTCCTATGTGTAATTTTGATATGTGCGAAGAAACCGGCAGACCCAATGATAAGATGTTGCATTATTTCTTCGCCCGAGCTCACGGCGGGGCCGGGTTGCTCACCACCGGCTCGGTTCCTGTCAGCCATGGGATCGATCCCACCGTGTCAGAAGCGGGATCTCTCTCCTGTTTCCCGCGCATCGACCTCAGCCGTTCCGTCTATTCCGGATGGCGCGATCTTGCTCAGGGGGTTCACGCTTTTGGCGCGAAAATATTTATCCAGCTGACTGCCGGACTCGGACGGGTCGGCAGCCCCAGCTGTTTGGGAACTCACAAAAAATTCCCGGTATCGGCTTCCTTCCTACCGAACTATTTCATCCCCGCGATCCCCTGCATTCCCTTGTCAGACAGAAAATTAGGCAAAATCATTCTGAACATCGGACATGCCGCCGCCGACGCCTGTGCTATGGGTCTGGATGGTGTGTATCTTCACGGGCACGAAGGCTATCTGCTGGGCCAGCTCACCAATCCCGCTTTCAACCATCGCAAGTTCGGTAGGTATGCCGACTGGAAACGATTTGGGCTCGATACAGTCCGAGGGATCCGCGCCCGGGTGGGTCCCCATTATCCCATCATGTACCGAATCGATCTATCTTTGGCCCTGGAAGAATGTTATGACGAACAAACCATAAACAGCACACATCTCAGGAAATTCAGAGACAGCCGCACCCTACCCCAGACTCTGGAATATATGGAATCCCTGGTTAAGGCCGGCGTAGACATCTTTGACGCGGACCTGGGCTGCTATGACAATTGGTGGCTCCCTCATCCGCCCTACGGCATGCCGGCAGGCTGTTTCCTTGAAATAGCCCGAACGGTCAAAAACCATTTTGCCGAACGAGGTATTCTTTCAAACGCGGGGATCCCGGTACCCATTGTCGGCGTCGGCAAACTGGGATACCCGGATATCGCCGAAAGTGCTCTACAAAAAGGTGACTGCGATATGATTATGTTGGGTAGACCTCTGTTGGCCGACCCGGAATGGCCAAACAAGGTTTATCGAGGAGACGTCGAAAGTATTTGTCCCTGCATCGGATGTCAAGAAGGCTGCCTGGACGAGGTCTTTAAGGCCGGACATATTCAATGCGCGGTCAACCCGTTAACCGGTTTCGAGCATAAAATGCCTACTTCCCCCGTTGAGGCCAAACTGAAAAAACGTATAGCCGTAATCGGTGCCGGCCCGGGAGGTGTGGTCGTTGCGATAACTGCAGCCAAACGTGGACATAAGGTAGATCTCTATGAGAAAACCGATCGAATAGGCGGCCGGATTGTCGCGGGATCCCAGGCTATTGTCAAATTCGATATGGATAATTACCTGAGGTATCTGGAAAGACAGGTACGAGAAGCCCAAATCAATTGGGGAATGCGCTTTCTTTCTCAAACTGAGGCGGACCCTTTAAGTTTGAAGGAAGAAGGTTATGATGTCATCGTTTTCGCGATTGGTTACAAGAATTCCACCCCCTCGATCGTCGGTCTTGAGATAGCTCCCAACGTGATACAGGCAACGACGCTCCTGCGGCAACCCGAGCTTATTGATAATCCTCCGGCAGGCACGGGCACTCCGACAGGCACGGGCACCGCATTGGTTATTGGCGGCGGAGTTGTTGGCTGTGAAACAGCCCAATGGCTGGCTTATGAACATGGCCGCAAAGTCACGGTGGTGGAAAGACAACCCTATTTTATGAGCAGAACCTGCACCGCCAACCGGACCCACTTGCTCCACACCTTAAAAGCCAAAGATGTCACATTGCTCAACATGACCACAGTAACCGGCATTGACGGACCCACAGTCACACTCATACGCAACCACCATAAAAACGTCCCCAACCCTCTTGACACCTGGACCCCCATCCTGCCGGACAACGCCTCCAATCCAAGAGCTCCTGAAATCGGAAACCTCTGGAAAGAAGAAACCCTAACAACCGATTTGATCATCCTGGCGGTCGGTGGTCAATCGGATGATAGCCTGTTTTACACCGCGCAAAAAGAACGCAGCGCGACGGAGCTTTACAATATCGGCGACAGTTTCGCCCCCGGCAAAATACTCGACGCCGTCCGCGCGGCCTATCACCTGGGTGTGAGCCTATAGAGAATTGTGTCAACGAAGGGGGCCCCATCACCATGAAACTGACAAAAGAACAACAAGCTCTTTGGGACGGTGCCAAAGGCGACTGCATGGCCAAAATCGTCAAAACTCTTGTTTTATACGGTGATTGTTTTGGTGCTGACGAAATGGTGCCCGTCACCGGAACCCAAGGCCACTTGGTCACAAGCTTTGGCATATCGACAATGAAACCTGTGTATGATCTTATCACGGATCTATTAAACGCCGGCGTCCTGTCGTCTCAACCCTTCAGTGTGGATCCCCGTCCTCTGGATCCCCATGTTCCTGCCGGATTCCTCCAAAGCATCTTTTTCAGGATCATGTATTCCAAACAAGCCCAATACGAGGCTCATCTCAACAAACTGGGACTGATCAACACCGACGCCTTCACCTGCGCCTGTTATCTGGACGAAGTGGGAAACAAACCTGAAAAGGGTGATATCCTCAGTTGGGCGGAAAGCAGCGCGGTGGTATACGCCAACAGTGTCCTGGGAGCAAGATGCAACCGCAATTCGGCTATTATCGAACTGTTTGGTAGCATCGCCGGCTTCGTCCCCTCTTTCGGGTTGCTCACTGACGAAGGACGCAAAGCCACCTGGATCATTGACGTAGCGACTGCGGAAAAACCTGAAGCCCAGATACTGGGAAGTGCCATCGGTTTGAAGGTGGTTGAAGGTATCCCCTATATAAAGAATCTGGACAAATGGTTGGACCGGGAACTCACCAACACAACCCTCAACTACCTAAAGGACATGGGGGCCGCCACCGCTGCCGACGGAGCCGTTGGATTATATCATGTTGAGAATCTGACGCCGGAAGCCAAATCGGAAGGTGAAAGGCTTATAGCCGGGAACGCGCAAGAATATCGAATTGATGACGCCGAACTCTCGCGTGTGCGCGAGAATTATCCGGTTATCTGGAAAAACCCGGACGCCAAACCTAAGCTGTGTTTTGTCGGGTGCCCTCACCTATCCTATACTCAATTGATCGAGTGGACCGATAAGCTTTCCGAATCCCTTACCCGGCACAACCGCCGAACCCTTAACGTACCCACGGTTTTCACAACCGCGCCACCGGTTCTTGAGAAGTTCAGAACCACACCGGCGTACCGATACCTCACCACCGTTGGTGTCGTCGTATCCGGCATCTGCCCCCTAATGTATATGAACAATCCCCTCTGCGGCAAACAGCCTATCATGACCAACAGCAACAAACTGCGGACCTATTCCTCGGCCCGCTATTATACTGACGACGAAATCCTGGCGCTAATATCCAAAAACAAGGTCCCCTCGTCAAAGGATGGAGGTGAGACATGATGCAGATCTTCCAAGGACGTGTGGTGGTTCCCGGTACGGTCAGGGCTGAAGCCTTGGTGACCCGAAACGCCTTCAATACGTTAGCTTCCTTCCAAAAAGCCCTGACCTCCAAATCCGGAAAATGTTCAGACCAGAACAATCCCGATATCTATAACAAACCCTTAGCCGGAAAAGCCTTGTGCCTACCCCAGACCATCGGCAGCACCACCGGAGGCATGGTTTTGTTTTGCGCCGCCAAGATGAACAAGGCTCCGGCTTGTATGCTTTTTTCCAAGCCTATTGATAGTTTGGCGGCAGCGGGCGCGATCCTGGCCGATGTTTGGTCGGATGCTTCGATGCCAACTGTTGATAACCTTGGAGATGATTTTCTCGCGATGGTGGAAAACGGTATGCTGATCACTGTTGAGGAAAACGGACGGGTTGTCGTAAATCCTTCACCATAATACATCTCATAATCGTCATACATTTTTGCTAATAATGCCCCATTTACCATTTAGCTTAACAAAAGCCCGTTCGGCGTTGATACTGATAGCATCTTCAAAAACAGGTTCGACAACAAACTTACCGTCAGAACCAACAAAACCCCATTTGCCGTCTATTTCCATGGCGAGTGAACCGGTATCATGCGCAGTATAAAAAGATGAATAATACATATCACAGCTATCAAAAATAAAGTCTGTCAGGATCCCATCTTTGTTCGCTACAGCGTATTTTTTGCCCCAAATGAGCCCACCTGATAAGGCAACACCTTCTCCATCATAAATAAGATACACATTGTGCGGTGGATTGATCTCCTCTTGGGTTATTTGAATTTGCATAACCGGAAAAAGCGTACCGTTGTCTCCTATTCCATTGGCTACGGCTTCGCCCCAATTATCATACACCCTAAGGTACGTCTCCTCTATAAGGTTCATAACTCCATATTTCTTGTTGTTCGGATCATAAGCCACAAAGGAACTCCCAGCAGCGTGGCCTAAAATATGTTCTTCGATTTTTTCACCGGTTTCGGCACTGATTATCCATAATTTCTCTTCAAATACTGTAAAGACATCCTCTTCGCCATAATCACAGGGAGGTCCAACTGCAGCGCCGTGATGCCAACCAATATTTGGATAATCAAATTTGGGTTCAACGATCCAGGAATAGTTTGATAACGTTTGGGTTCTGTCTTGATCACCAGAGGTATCGCCTGTATTCGACATGTCCCCGGATTCACCTGTACAGCCTGCAAAAAGCGTTGCAACCAGAACTGTCATCAACAGAAGAAGTCTTATAAATTGTTTTTGGGCTTTCATTTTTTCCTCCGGTTAAAATTGTTTTAGCGTAGACTTGACATACGGCTGGTCGGGGCAGAGGGATTTGAACCCCCGGCCTCCTGCTCCCAAGGCAGGCGCGCTACCAAACTGCGCTATACCCCGTCGATTGGTCCCTGTCTGATTGATAATATGCAAATTGGTGCTAACGCTTCAAGATCAACCCTTGACAGTATAACTTAGACGACAAGCCTACGTCAAATATTTTTCGTGTGGTTTGTGCGTGCGGATTGTGCGTGTGTTATGCGTACAGAAAAATCGTGGTTTGCGCCAACGCTTGAGTTCAGATATATCCGATGATCCTTTTGGCATTGATCCAGGTGTATTCAAGTGGGACCTTCTGCGTTGCCATTGGTTCTTCGACGACTAAGATGAACGGCCTCTATCTGACATGTATTCTTTTGTTAATTGGATATATGGTTCTTTGGGCGGCGTTTCTCCCTTCAAAACAGATTGTATATACGCTTCATGCCACTCCAAGAACGGCCGGAACAGTTGCTCTTCTGCAAGTTCCCTTGCTTTTGCGGCGTCATTGATGTCATCATAACTGCCTAATGAATACCGCTTCTTTTTAAATGTAATGTTCGCATCCCATTTCCCGCTTTTCCTTCCCCAGCTCACCCCCTTAATGCCTGATTTATTGTTTTTGGGCAAATTCTTGCTTTTTAGGACTGAGGCATATGTTCCGCTAACGAACCTGACTGAACCATCCCAGCAACCGCATGATTTTTTGTTTCCGTTATTGAGTGCGGCCGCAGAAACCCGAACGATTTTTCCGCAATCGCATTGGCATTTCCATACGATACTACCCTTTGATCGTTCTTCGGTTCTTTCCAACACCAATAACCGCCCGACCCGCTCTCCGGTTAGATCCCGTATATTAAGTAAACACCCGCAACTCCTGATTAGTCCGCCTTTTAGGGCTGCCGCTCTCACATATGTCTCATTGCCACAGTCGCACTTGCATACCCAGTACGCTTTTCCATTCTTATGATCTCGGTACAAGGCCGTAAGTTTGTTGAATTTTTGACCTGTTAAGTCTTCGTATTGTCGCGGCCTTTTCCTGTTCTTATGCCATTCAAAAAAGGTGCCGTCAGCTATTTTGGCTTCAGCTTGCTCTCTGGCTTTCTGTGCATCTTCTATGTTAGTATAGAGACCGAGATGATATCTTTTTTTATTCAATGCTATCTGTGCCAGCCATTTGGAGCTCCGACTAAGCCAATTAACACCTGTGATGCCCGACTCGCTCAATACAACCACCACCTTTTTGGTAATAATAACACATGACCGCCTGTGCAAGGGTCCATCGGTAACATGGTTCCGAAGATCTCTGCCGAAGATCAGGTTATGTGACAATTATAACCGCTTTAAGTTTGGATTTCAAACCCGACTTATTCTAATGCGGGCTCTGCCCGCAAGTATTCAGGATTCAGGATTCAGTATTCAGAATGATTCAGGATACTTTGAGCGTTTGCGGAAGCCTTCCGCTATATTAGCTGCTATTGATACGGCAGCGCGTGAGACTATATTTGGACGTATGTTGCCTGAATCGTCCGTTTGATGATTTGTCGCAAGACCGAATCAAATTTGAATCGGACGCCATATTAGCGATTATTTCTCGTGGCCAATCCCGTGACATGGTTTATGGAGGTGTTGCAAAATGAGTAACGCTATTGCGATTGATTACAGAAATACCAATGTTATACGCAAACTGGGTATTGACGCTCTCACAAAAGAATTAGGGCCGGCCGGCATGGCGTATTTTATACAACAATACGACAGAGGCGAAGGCGATTACACGTCAGAACGGGAAAGCCTGCTTGCCGATGTATCCATGGATAGCCTTATGAGCGAATTGGAGGCAATGCGCCAGCAAGGGCAATAGGATTTCCCCTGCCTTTTGCCCATAGGCGGCAAAAAGAAACGGCGGCTCCAAAAGCCGCCGCCTCACCAATGTTTCTTTTCAGTTGGGGCCACGAATTTCAACCACGCTTGCTGTACATCGGCGTATATTTTTTCGATCTCCTTTGCATATTTTCTTGCGCCAGGCATACGCGTGCTCCATGCTCACAGGCCGGAAATCATTACAATCTACACCAACATTGAACGCCAACCCCGTACCATCTACCCGTGCCAACGAAACGGACGAGTTGTGGATATGCCCATACAGATGAATCGCACCGCGAAAGAACCCATCCCACTCAGCAATAGGATAATGAAACAGCACGAACTTCTGGCCTTCACACCACAAAATAAAGTAGTCTTTAATCCATACAAGGTCACTCTTGAACGACTCATAATTATTTAGAAACCTGTCATGATTACCCCGTATGAAATATTTTCTGCCGTTGAGCGTGGACAGAATTTCATGGGCTCGATCCGGTGATTTCATCGTCAAGTCCCCGAGAATATATACCTCGTCGTTAGGGTTAACAGTATCATTCCAGTTATCCATCAGCGTGGCATCCATCTCTTTAGCCGTTCTGAACGGACGATTGCAATAGCGGATGATATTTTCATGCCCGAAATGCAAGTCTGCTGTAAAGTAAATCAATTTTTCACTTCCTCATAGATTTAAGTTTTAAGTAACGACTAAAGCCTAAATAATCATACCGACAGCAAAGCAAAAGGGGAAAACAAAAGAAGGTCTTCAATATCATTGACATAAAAAACCTCCTTGATCATCATCACAGGAACGCTCGCCGCCTTTATCTGTATACTATATTTGATGTTGGACTTCTTCTAAAAGCATTGCTGATTTTCTAGAAAATCATCTTCGCATATGAGTTCAGCTAGAAACCCTATGCTCCTGAGTTTTTTCAATAAAATGTCCGCCAAATTCCTTTGATGTTCTAACGTCGTTTCCTCCATAGGGAAAACGGATAATTCGTATTTGTAATATAACCAACCGTCCTCCTCATCCATTTTTCGGGGGTCATACAAATCGCTTTTATCAACAACAAGCATATTTCTGGACTCCCTTAAGGCTACGGGTGTCACATTAACAAAATCGGGGAACAGATTTCTTATAGCAGCTTCCATATCCAACTCCTCCAAATCAGAGTTGATTGCTATTGCAAATCTAAGGTCTGGATCTTGTATCCTCTTTTTCTTCACGGAAGCCTCACACTCGGATTAGTATTAAAAGATGACCCCTTAGTCATAATTGAGACTTGAACTTTTTTGAAACCATCCGGAAGCGTTGGGTAAACATCATTCCATATTGAAGTTTCAAAAGTTCTAGAAATTCCTCTTGCATTTATTTTTTGCTCGTTACGAACCTGTTTGATAACATTATTTCTTGTTTTTCCTGTTGTTGTGGCAATGCGGCGTGATGCAATCTTCCCAAAATCCTTATTGCTAAGAATTACTTTCACATCAATATCTGCACCATATGCCGCCGTTCCTCTTGCCCTGCTACCATGAACAAAGACATTATCACCGGGAACCCCCTCTTTCTTCAGAACACTCCTCAATTGCTCGGAGAAATTTTCAAATTCTTTCTCTGTCAAGCCCTGAACCCCCGAACCCTGGGATGATCTAACATTCACCCTCCGCAGATTCTTGAGGCTCTCCGTGCTCCCGGCATACCTGATCTTGTTCACATTGGCCACGGCACTGGTCTTAACCACGTTCTTGCTGATGAACCCGCCGGGTACCCCGGCAAACAGCATCGATA
>WRJI01000034.1 GCA_009778595.1 Peptococcaceae bacterium
GCACACATGGGATTCTCCGCGGCGTGGGCAGGCAAACTTTTGAGAAGCTCCATACGTATTAGGATATCCCAGCTAATATCATGTGTGTTTTCAACGATCATATGGTCTTCAAGATCGACGATATGATCCGTACCGCTGAATTTACGCATCAGATCGATTTCAGACACGATATTCTTGGCGGACACGCTAAAAAACTTGCGAATCGAAGCCTCATCAAGGCCTTCGAGCTTCAACCGCTGGATCTCTGATTTGTCCTGGGGGATTGTAATAATCTTGACCGCGGAATCGTAGGGTCTGCCCAATTCCGTTCGCCGGACTTCGTAGACTTTGCCGTATGAACCCTGGCCAATGAGACCTTCTACATACCATTTTCCCCAAAGGGGTTCGTATTTCTTGATGTCATCATACATTGTTTTTCACGCTCTGTTGTTGATGATTACTTTCTTGTAATCATCATACTTGATAAACCTTTGCGATTCAAGGGATGCTAAATATTGGCTTATTTACAACGTCACACTTTCCAGCTTCCATCTTTGATAAGTACTTGTGGGTGAATACGTTTGAACAACAATATTCGTATAATTAATAGCACTGGTTGTAGCCAATACCTGATTTTTGTTGGTAGATGAGCAGATGATAAACCACCCTTCTCCGACATCATAGAGTTGCCAAGCCTGTGAAGAATTCAGACCTGCTTGGGCGTACCCGTTATTGTTTGTGACATAATAATACTTTTCCCTGGTCACGTAAGATCTGATCTGAAAAGTTCCTCCTGATCCGGAGAAAGAGAATTTCTGCCAGTAACCCCCATTTAGATTGTCAAGACAAATGTTTACACTTGATGCCCAAGGGCCACCGGAATATGTGGGCTTAACAGCTACCACAGCATTTTCTTCCCCCCAGTCCTCAAACGCATTAACGACCATCACTTTGTTCGAATACTGATTTCGAATAGTGTACGCTCCCGAGAGGGAACCGGTAAATAGCGTGGGCCCCTCAAGAACAATTTTGGTCACAGGATCTTTCGTGTTCTCTGCGATCACTGTATTGTCAACAAGATCATCATTGTTGGTTACATAGGAATATGTGGTAGTCTTTGATCCTTTTACCCCTTTCCGCTGCACTTTTGTTTCGTCCAGCCCCAAAGCCGGATCCTTTCTGGTCTCAGTCTTAAAAGCCAGTTCTTTAACAACATCATATTTCCCATCCACAATCACATGGATGATTTTCTTGTCGATCAAGGTTTGAAGAGCCTCCTTCTTTTCCATAACCTTGTCAGCAAGCTCCTCAGACACCTCTATTCCAATAATCTCTATTCTTTCTTCGAATTTTGCGGATGTCACTGTATAACCTTCATACGAGCTCTGGGCTTTCTTCGTGGCAAGTTCAGTATAATAGGCTTCCAAATCTTTGAGGATGTCTTGTGCTTCCTCTTTGCCGGACAGAACGAGTCTGATCTCAGAATTCACACTGATGCCGTACCCTGTGACCGTTTCCGTGTCAACGAAAACAACAACATGGTTCATCATACCGGCAGGAATGTTGGCCATCTCCTGCAAGGCGGTAAGAATAGCAGCTTCATCTAGGGGTTCATTACCGGATCCTTGACCACGACCAAATTCTAAACCGGACGTCATGATGAAGACAGTTGCCGCAGTCACCAGAATTGCCAGAAGAAACCCCGCAGAAACCAAGATGGCTGTCTTCTTATGCCTGTTAATCGCGGTTAGAACACTTGCGATCGGATTGGGTCGGGTGGGGCGGGGTTCCGGATCCTGAGAATCCTGATCAGGAAAGAGCTGATCGAGATAGTTCTGACCAGGAGCGTTCTTGCTTGGGACGTTATTATCGGAAGAATTCCGCAATTGACCGGCAGCCACCCGGGAGGACCGTCGAACACTTGGCAGAGCGTTACCTGGCTGCGCGATCGCTGGGACCCCAGAGTGTCCGTTTGGTAGTCGCTTATCACTCAATGATTCTGACTCGTCTCCTCCATCTCTGTCTCTGTCTCTGTCTCTGTCTCTATCTCCATCTCTGTCTCTATCTCCATCATTCTCTTCATCCTCGTCAATAAATTCTTGATCCTCTGTTTGCGGTAATACGGCTATAGTCACATCCAACCCTTGTTGGGGTATCAGGTTCAATGTCCCTCCAGCCATAGGATTCAACCGTGCTTTCTCCTGTGCCGTATTCCATCCATTCCCGGCATCAGTATTCCCGAAAGGACCATTCCCGGCAGTACCATTTCCGAAAGTACCATTCCCGGCATCATTATTCCCGAAAGTACTATTCCCGGCATCACCATTCCCGAAAGCGCCATTCCCGGCATCATTCCTATCCATACCGGCAATCGCCTGTTGCCAATTATCAACATATAGCTCCGGCAGTTCTGCCACGAGCTCTTCCAACAACTGGCGCATTTTGGAGGGAGAAGAGAACCGATCCTGCCGGTTATAAGAGCAAGCCCGCAACACCAAGGCATTGATCCGGTGATCCATCCCTTTGAGAGGAGGGATTTCTTCGCTACCCATCCGCCTTTGTATAGCTGTTTCGCGATCCTGTGGCATAATAGGCAACGGAAACTCGGGCAGAAAAGGCGCCCGGTTCTTATTCAACAGAGTGTACAGAACGAGGCCCAACCCATATGTATCCACATTCGCGCCATATTCCCGTCCATGAAAAACCTCTGGGGCCATATAGGTGTATGTGCCTTTTTTCGATAACCCGGACATCGTTCGTTCAATTTGGCGCGCAATGCCAAAGTCGCCGAGCTTGTACTCACCGTGACGGGAGATGAAAATGTTTTCAGGTTTGATGTCTCTATGGATAACATTTCTGGTGGCGCACAGCTCCAAGGCACGACAGATATGGATACCGAGCTTAAGGACTTCACTGATTGGCAGAAAACTTTCCTCGGCAAGCGCGTTCAGACTTTTCAAGAGTTCCATGCGGATGAGAATATCCCATTGGAATAATGTCTCACCTCCCAATTCGATAACTCTGTGATCCTCGAAGTTGACAATATTGCTATGGCCGGAGAATTGGCTCATCATATCGATTTCACGAACGATATCCTCAACTTGGGCACGGAAAAATCTCTGAATATCCGCTGTGCCCATGCCTTCGACCTTCATCTGTTGTATTTCGGATCTGTTCTGAGGAATAGACAAGACTTTCAGAGCGGAATAGTAGGTTTTGCCAAACTCTTCGCGACTTATACTATAGACTTTGCCATAGGCCCCTTCACCGATCAGGTTATCAATGTACCATGTCCCCCAGAGAGGTTCGTATTGTCTAATATCGGCCATTGTTATCACCTTCAACTTCTTCGTGGGATTTAAATAATCATATCATAGTTTCACAACGGTGTATAGAATTTCTTGATTTGTACATTGGCGGAATTATCGACTCAAATGCCAAACAGCCTTTGTGTTCCACGCCAAAACGTGGTATACTGGTGACAGAAATAGAAGAGGAGATAAGTGTGAAATGGAGATCATGGAGACGGAACAAGAAAAGCGTAAAAGCATACTGTCCCCTACTGACGACCGCCTATTTAAGCTTCTGCTCACAAGTCCCGAACTACGTGAGAGTCTGGCGGATATCGTTGCTGGGGTTATCAGGAAACCTGTTCACAATCTTGAAGTGAGAAACAACGAACTTCCCACTGATGATATCAACGATAAACAAGAACGTTTTGATGTGAACTGCGTCACCGACAACGGACAACAAGTCAACTTGGAAATGCAAGCTTCGCGGATGGCGGAACTTGTGGGAGGAAATCATGAAAACCTGAAGAACAGATCAATATACTTTTTATGTGACCTGTTCTCAACTCAAAGCATTCGTGGCAGGGACTATAACAAATTGGCAAGAACCTACCAAGTCACCTTCTGTTCTTACACTGTGTTTCCGGATCGGGAGAGCTTCATCAATGAATTCACCCTGCGGAATGAAGATGGCGAACCTCTTAACGATGCTGTGACCATTATCTTTGTGGAACTGACAAAGTTACAAAAGGTTCTGGAAAAGCCCATTGAAGAAATGAACATCCTTGAAATGTGGAGTGTCTTTCTCCAGTATGTAGATAAGGAAGAATACCGGGACATCGTAGAACAGATAGCTGAAGCGAAAGGGGAAATTAAAATGGCAATGGAAACCTTGATCCATGTCAGTCAGGACGAGCGCGAGCGTGCTATCAATCGCAGCCGCCGTATGTGGCAGTGTGATTATGAGTCCAACATGAATACATCCAGAGAAGCGGGACTGATATTGGGCCGTGAAGAGGGCCGCGAAGAGGGCCGTGAAGAGGGCCGTGAAGAGGGCCGCAAAGAGGGCCGTGAAGAGGGCCGTGAAGAGGGCCGCAAAGAAAACGCCTTGGAAACAGCCAAAAACATGGCTGCAGACGGTGAGCCAGTCGAAAAGATTATCAAATACTCCGGCCTGACTCGCGAGGAAGTGGAAGCTTTGCTATTGCTCCCGATTGACAGTAATCCGAAATGAGGAAAAAAGAAATTGCCTTTCTTATAATAATAACAGCACTGCTTGTCATAGGTTATGGTGGGAATTATGGCAATGTTGAATGGAGGTCCAATGACATAATTAGAAGTCCAAGAAATATTTTTCAGAGGTCCTATTGATATGTGATCGTGCAGTTAGGCAAGCTCTTTTTGAGATCGCTTGCTATTGCTTCGAGTTGAGATACTACATTGTTCTCTCTAATGTCCAGTTCCCTAAGTCGCTTTAATGATTTTAGGGGAGCATAATCTGAAAGACTCTGGATTCTGTTGTTTGATAAGTTTAGTGTTGTCAGATTTGTCAGCGAACCCAGGGCGCTTATACTGTTGATGTTGTTGATTCTGTTATATGACAAGTTTAACGTCGTCAGATTTGTCAGCGAACTCAGGGAGCTAATACTGTTGATGCTGTTGTTTGATAAGTTTAGCGTTGTCAGATTTGTCAGCGAACTTAGGGCGCTTATACTGTTGATGTTGTTACCAATGGCGTTTCCTTGCAAATTCAATTCTGTTAAACCCGTCAATGTTTTCAGAGAAGAAAAATCAGAGATGCGATTAAAACTCAAATCCAAATGTGTAACGCCCTTTGGAATTTCGCCACTGCTGACCATTTTGGCAAGTTGCTCATTCGTTATCTCTTTACCTGCAGCGTCAAACCTTAGCGGTTTCGTCCCCTCCAACACAACCCGATCCACAACCTCCTTAACAACCTTCTCCCCTCGATGGATACTCTCCACAACGACCCCATTCCGCGATACATAATCATAGGAGATGGTCTTGCTCCCTTTTTCACCTTCCTGTTTGACCTCGGTGGTATGGAGGGTCAGCTGATCATCCTTCACAGTCTGGGTCTCGAACACAATCTCCTCTGTCTCCTCACCGACCCAAACCACTTTCACATGGAAATAGGGCCGCGTCGCAACCACTTTGATCTCCGTGCCTTCCGGCAACTTGGTCGCGGCGGTCAAGTCTTCCGCTTCACCGTCGGCGGTGATGAGGATCAATCCCCGGTTTGCCTCAAGGATGGCCTCTGCCGTGATGTTATCCTCTTTATACAGTTCGGCGATATCCTTGATGGTTTCTCCCTCCGCAGCCGGGTGCTTGATGGTAGTCTTCTTCCCTTCGATCAGGGCGTCAACGGCTTCGTTGATTCCGGTGACTCTGGCTTTCGGGGATTCCTCTATATTCGAATCAGGATCTGTATCTGTATTGGGGTTCTCATTCGGATTGGCGTTGGGATCCTTATTCGGATCCGCATCCGTTCCCGGTGTCCCTATGCCTTCCAATTCACCCATCTCCGCCACGATCCCCACAACCTCAAGTTGCTCATTGACCCGGAGCTCCACAACCTCAACAGCTTCTTCGATTTCCGCAGACAGGATCTTCTCCGCAACACCTTTCACCAGATCCTCATAATAGGCTTTGAATCTGTCAAGGACATCATCTGCGGCGGCTCTGTTGGACAACACCACATCGATATCGCTTTCCCCGGCGGCTCTGATACCGAAGGCTATTTGCGGATTGTCCTTGGCCCCTAAGTTGCTTATCATATCGGTGAGGGGTCTGAAGAGACCAAGCCCATACCCGGCTCCCAACGCCGCCAGAAGGGCAAGGATAATTCCCGCCGCGATAAGCGGTTTCTTCTTGCTTTTCTTCTTGGGGGTATCTCTATGCTCAACTCTGTTGTACTGTCGAGAGGTCTCCTTTGCGGCATCCTGCGCGGTATCCGGCGCGTCTGTTTCATCAGGAACGACCCCGCCGTCTGATTTCGCCATGCCGGTGTTGTTCGCTGAATGGTTAGCGGGAGGGTATTGGGCTAAATCAGCTTGTGTAAGGTCGGCGATTCCATCTATATGTTCGTGTTCGTCACTTTCGTCGTCTTCGTCAGACAACAAATGCAGTGTGTTTCCGTCAGCCCCCGGCGCAAGCTTCCGCTTGTGCTTGTTTGGTCGTCCCCGACCCCGTCCCTCACAATCAACCACCCCTTGTCCCTTCTCAATGGATTCCAACACCATGCGCATAGCTGTCGGATCGGTAAACCGATCCCGCCGGTTCGCGGCACAAGCCTTCAGCACCACAGCATTCAATTCCGGAGTGACACCGTCGATTTCAGGAATCACTTCTCCGCTCATCCGCCGCGCTTGCGCACTCTCCCGGTCCTTGGGGGTTATCGCCTCCGGATAAGGCGGCATGAACGGAGCGCGGTTCTTGTTGAGAAAAGTATACATAACAAGACCCAACCCATAGGTGTCCACACTGGCTCCGTAGGGTTCTCCCCAAAAAACCTCCGGCGCCATGGTTAGATAAGACCCTTTCTTAGATAATCCCGACATCGTACGCTCGAGCTGTCGTGCAATACCGAAATCCCCAAGTTTGTAATCCCCCCGGGGAGAGATGAAGATATTCTCCGGCTTGACGTCCCTGTGAATAATATTCCTTTGAGCGCAAAGCTCCAAGGCCCGGCATATGTGAATGCCAAGTTTCACAACCTCGGCAACAGAGAGGGGATTGCCCAACCCGTGCGCAGGCAGACTCTTCAACAGTTCCATTCTTATGAGAATATCCCAACCCGGTTGGGAAGCGGCAACGGATTTATCAATAATCATGTGGTCCAAAATGTTGACAATATGGCTGGTTCCACTGAATTCCCGCATCAGATCGATCTCGGAAACGATATCCTGGGCCGACTCATAAAAAAACCCGCGCACCGAAGCGTCATCCAACCCTTCAAGCTTCAGCCTCTGGACTTCGTTCTCATCCTGGGGCACAGAGATAATCTTAACCGCGGATTCATAGGTTCGGCCAAACTCCGTCCGGGAAGCTCTGTAAACCCGACCGTAGGAACCCTGACCGATGAGGGACTCGACATACCATTCTCCCCAGAGGGGTTCGTGCTTTCTGATATCCTCGAACATCAATTGATCATCTCCTTCCCTTTCCAGAACATTCTAACACATTTCGTCACAAGAACATAGAATTAGAAATAATTTTCTAAACAGAGAGGAATCTGGCATATTACGTTGAAATTAAAAACCGGATACCTTTGAAAGGGGAGAAGGTTATGCCAGAAGAAACATTAACTAAGGTTGTGTAAGTTGACCAAATCTTCTAAACCATAAAACATCTTTAGCAATCTGAAGAGGCAACCGGCAGAACCAGGAAAGGGGTCGATAGACTTTGCGAAGAACCGCTCAACGAATTCTGTTGCTATCTATCATAACAATCTTGATAATAGGAGTGAGTGGATGCATGTTATTTCAGTTTGACTACAAGAAAGCCATGATGACATATCTCGAGAACAAATACCCGGATGATACTTTCCATTTCATTAATATCGGTACCGAACTCTGGAATGCGAATTATGTAGAGATGATCGTGTCGTCGGACAAGTTTCCGGCTCCCGAATACTATATACATGTTCGCATGGATGAAAAGTCACATGAGATTACGGAAAACTATATTGAATTCTATTATCGTGAGCAAACCAATTCATACCTCAAACCAATAGTCGACAACGTTTATGGACCCTGTCAAGTCAGAAACGGTATTTCTGGCGTTGGTTTGCTTCCCTCGAGCTTGAGTCCTGATATGGAAATAGTGGAGTATCTTCAAAACGTTAACAACACAACGGCATGTGTTTTGGGATTGTCTATTCATACCACAAATGATTCTGCCTACAAGGAAGAAGATATTGAGTCCCTTCGACAAGCATTAGCAAGCCAAAATTTTCGCCTTCGATTGACAATTTATTATGTTAATGAGTTAAATGAGGATCTTGATATCATGAACGGCATACAGATCCGTCATTGGATGAAAGCGCATTGCTCGCTAGTTGGGACATTCAATATGAATGAGGATTGTCAGTTCAAATTTGAAGACTGGAGGGAATATATTTAATGGTTGATGTACAATCACTACAAGAACAATCAGCAATAATCGACCTCATTGTCTATTCGGGCTTTAGTCCTGAAAACAAATATGAAACTCCGACAATAAAGGATATCCTAGACAATACTGAACAAAGCAAACTCGATTCAGAACTATCCCATAAATGGGACATCGTAAAACGATACGCGGATAACCATCCGGATTTCCAGAACATCCAACTGATAGACCATAGTATCCACGCCCCCATGGATGCCACAGGAGAAACCTATAACCCTGATGCCTTCCTCGCGATGACCTTCTATGATCCGGCGAACAATCAATATACCGTAGCCTACAGCGGCACCCCAAAGCATGCTTGGGTAGAAAACGCCAACGCTTTTGGTCCCGCCCGAGACAACACCTACTATACTTACGACGTGACTGGCGTAGCCTCTGAAACCGTTATCCATGAGCACGCTTCCCAATCTCAATCTTTCGCCTTGAACTATTTGAACTACGTCAAATCCAAAGAAGGTCTGACGAAAGACGATTTCATCATCACCACCGGTCATTCCCAAGGCGATAACAGCGCCAAAACCGCCGCGATCAAATCTGATCTCGATATTGACCTGTGCTTCGGATTTGACGGTCAGGGCTACTCTCCGGAAACCCTCGCCGAATTATCCCAATATCCTAATTTCCAGCGACAATGCTCCAGAATCCATCAGCTTCGCGCCGACAACAACGTCATTGATGCTTTCGGGTATAAGATAGAAGTTGCCCCTCCTGAAAACATCACGTATATAGAAGGAAATTTCTCCAGGGGTAGGCCCTGGCCTATTGATCATGTGTTTTCCATCTTCAACGACAACTACAGGGAAGGGGAGAGCATCTTCAATGACCAAGTCGAAGGACGAGGCATCCTCAGCAACTTTGCCGCCAGTTACAGCGAACTCCTCCTTCTCCTGCCCCCCGAAGTCCGGGTCGTTGTTGGGCGTGGGGTCATGCAGCTTGTCCAGCTTGCTTTAGGAAACGGCGGAGAATCCGGGTTTGACGACCCAGCCAAGCTCTGGGAAGTCTGTTTCTCGCTCCTGGTTTCCATGGCTCTCATACCACCCTCTGCCGTCGAAGCGGTTATGAAAACCTATGATGTCAAGATGGACGCCGCAACCTTGTTCATTGGTTCTGTGTGTATTCTCGGTTTCGTGTGCATGTTCCCGCCCTTAGCGTTATCCATGCTTTTATTGACAACAAGCATAATGCATTTGGTGATGGACGCGGCAATTATCATAGCCGTTATTGGTCTTATCGACTATCAATGGGAGCAATTCAAGAAAGTGTACTACGTTTCCACTGAGTTCGCTCTGAAGCTGAGTCTCATTGTCGCAGATTTATCTGTACAACTTCAAATCAAGTTTGACCGGTACAATAACGCACCCGGGTATCATTATGCAACTGATAATCCACGTTTCAACGTGAACCCAATGAAGCTCAGAGAAATGGCGCAACGCGCCAAAAGAATCCAACTACGACTGGATAACCTGGAAAGTGAGTTGACATGGCTCAACAGAGAAGCCATGGCGACATCCGTTTTGGAAGGAGCTGTCGCCAAAACCGTATCCGGCTGGCAGAATGTATGGAACCTGCTCCGCGTCAAAGACGATATGCTCGGCAGCAAGACGCTCAAGCAAACCGTGAAGTATTTGAATGAGACAGCGGATGAATTCGAGGCTGTCGAAAAGGATCTTGTTGATAAGTTCTCAAAGTTGCATCGTACTTGAAACCGAAACGGAGGACGCTATGACTGAGAATTGGTACGCTAAACTCCAGCAAGCTGCAGACGAATTGAGAATCATTGACAAAGAGATTCAGGTCTTACAAATGGATCTCAGAACCTATGATTATTGCAGGAACATCGGCAATGATGTCTGTGCCAACCATTTTGACGACATATTGGCAGCCCATGTCCGCACTCTAACCAGATTAGAATCCATTACACCGCCAACAGCGAACAACTCTTCTTCTCACCGCCCTCGCGTGTGGATCTGAGGAAGAGGAGAGACAGGGCATAACCAACGCGGGCTACACTGTGAACCGGCAAGTGGTCAGTGACCACCAGAAAAGACGACGATGACGACATAAGAGGAGGTAGAATTGATGTCTGACGAAATCCGGATTGATACAGAAATGGTGTCACAAATCGCCATGAATATCGAGAGATTGAATCAGGAAATGCTTGACACTTTCAATGGTTTGGAGGATTCCATGGAATCCCTCTTCAGCGTTTGGAAAGGACAAGCCGCCGGCAATGCCAAGCAAGCTTACCGATCCGTCAAATATGACTCCAATGGGTCTTACAAGACTCTTAAGAGTGTGGCCAACTTTCTCAGAATACAAATTGGTGAAGGGTACGAAGAAACAGAAGAAAGAAATACCGATTTGGCCAGCCTGTTCAAATAGCCCACAGCTCACGGGCACCCAGCACATTTGGTGCAGCACATTCAATAAGGAGGAAAGTCTATTGTCATCGATAAGTATTGACCACTCCCAGCTTGAGCGCAACGCAGATGCTATGGATAAAGCCGTTGAAATCTATCGGCAGGACTTTGCCAGAATTAAGCGAGATGTGCAGAGTCTTTCGGAGGCATGGAAAGGCAAAGACTATTTGGCTTATCAGGCGAAATGGGATGAATTCGCCGGGAAGAACTCACCAACCGAGAAAGCGATCTCTATGCAGGAAGAAATGAGCAAGTTTCTGCGCTATGCCGCAGTTAAGTACAAACAGGCTCAGGCTCACGCGATAACCAAAGCGACGAAGATTAAGGTGAAGTGAGTTAGCCTCCCGTTTCATTCCCATTTGTATCGCCGTGTATGCGGCAGAAATGTGAGGTTAAAATGAAAAAGCTCGCAATTATCTTGCCGATTCTGGCGGCGCTGGCTACACTCACCGGTGTTGACATCCTAAAAATCGTCGGGTACATTATTTCAAACAGAACGACCATTGATGTCCGGGAATCCCTTACAGGTATCGTTGTCATCGCAATACTTGCCTCCTTGGGATATGCTCTCGGCAAACTGTTTCAAGACAACTCCGTCATGAAAAAACACCGAGGTAAACTCTCAGCATCCCTACACGGAAATGATTTCAAAAGGAAGAGAACTGCTTTTTGCAACTCCTTGCAATCCGATATTGAAACCATGGATCTGCGCGAAGGATGGAAAGATTATTATTTTACCCAATTGGAAGCTCGTGTTGTGGTCAAGAAAAAATATCATCAAGAGAAAACCACCATAAGCAACTTGATGTCGGCTTTGAAAAAAATGTCCCGTGACAATACTGTCATAATCGTCGGGCCTCCCGGATCCGGCAAAAGCACAATCCTGCGCAAATTAGCCAAAGACTTGCTCAAAGAAGTTGATAAAACAGACAAAATCCCACTCTATATCGACCTGAAACACTGGAATATCAACACGACCTCCCTTCTTACCGATCACGCGCCAACCGGCGCTCAGATACCTCTGGCGTATCTTCTGGATTTTATTAAGGAAACACTAACTGCAAGGCTTGGTGGCGAAGGAAGTCCGGGTTCTTCATTCCTGGAAGAGTATTTCCGGGAACTTTACCGACAAGGGTGTTTCTATTTCATATTTGATGCATATGATGAAATCCCCGCCCTGTTGGATGAACCGAAACCCTCAAGGTTCGCCGACGAAATATCCTCACTGTTGTACAACCTCTGTTCACATGGCCGCAACACAAGGATTATCCTTTCAACAAGCGAATTACGGCAACCAGCCGAAACCTTCCGGACACAAACAAAGATGTCCATTCAACCCTTGAAAGATTTGCGCCTGTGTTTGACAAAACATCAGGGCACCACCAAATTGGCATCAAAGCTGTATTCCGAGCACAGAACATTGATGAATCGAAAACCATATCCTTTTCACGCAAAACTGCTTGTTCAGTACTACAATCACACCAAGAGTCTGCCAAAATATGAAACCGATCTCTTCGATCATTTTGTTCGGACACAGCTGGAAAACAACACTCATTCTCTGCGCGAAGGCTCCATCCGCGACAGCGCCTACCGCGACAACGCCCACCGCGACAACGCCCACCGCGACAGCGCCTTCCGCGACAGCGCCTTCCGCGACAGCGCCCTGCGCGACGATGCCCTCCACGACGACGCCATCCGCGACAGCTCCTTTCGCGACAGTGTCGCCATATCGGAACTCAGATACTATGCCCAAAAAACAGCCCGAGCACTATTTGCGCAAAAACACAAAAGAGATATACCATACCAAGCCTTAGTAGATACCGGCATTCCGGAGCATATCCTGACATCGCTGACGGAATCGGGATTGGTCAGAATTGGTAGCGGCGCGAAACGAGCTGTAAGTTTCGTCCATAGGGGCGTTCTTGAATACTTTGTCGCCAACGAATTCATGACTGAAGATTTGACCCGTGAACAGTTTACATATATCTTCACTGACCCACTATGGCGAGACACCTTAGCTATGTATGCCCAAATGTGTTCCGACGACAAGGCCCATGATCTGGCCGAATTCTGCTGCTCCTTCTTGACAACAATCGACATCATTGAGAAACCCCTTAGAGCTCAAGGCTCCAAGAAACTCTCAACACGGTTAACGCGCCTTGCCGAATATCTCAATATCCCTACACAAACAAACCGGCGCATTGAAGAAAACGACAAGTTCCGCCAAGCAGAACATGCCCTGATGTTTTTGGTTGACGCGTTTTCAAATCGGCCGGAGGCATTACTCCCTTTCGAGGAAGTCGTCACCGAAATGGCTGCCTTGCTCCTTGACGAAAACAGGTTCATCAACAAGAAATACCATGAAATCGCCCTTCAAACCGTACCAATTTTGCCCGCAGACAAACAATCCCTTCTGCTGGAGAAGGTTCTAACCAAAAACATACCTTGGATAAACGAAGCCGCCATCCAGAATTGTGCCCACTTGAAAACCATAACCCCCAATATGTTTTTGAAAATTATACGCTATTTTGCGTTTATGGACTCAACAACCTTTATCAAAAACCTCAAACGCAATCTGTTCAACATCTTCCATGTCGCTCTATCCCCAAAGATCAAAGGAATCTACATCTTCCAATCAACCCTCATGGCGCTGTCTGTGATCGTTGTTCTCACCGCCGGAATCTTTTCCGCACTTGATTCGGCCCGCTATTTGTCCTATATTGAATTCATAATCATCCTCATTCTTGCCGGTATTCTTAAACTAGCCTTCTCCTGGATCTTTCGAAAAGGTGTCCCCAACGAACTTGGGGTTCTATACAACGTCATTGATTTCTCCTCCATCTTGCTGTCATACTCGCTCTTGCTGATATACATTGGTGTTTTTTGTCTGGTGAAAGGGCAGATCGGATTGGGCCTTATGTGCCTCTTGTTCCCGACCAACTTTTGCGCCTATTTCTTTGCTGTTATCTGGCTAAGACTCCGCTTCAAGAGGGTCCTTGTTGAGTATTATCGGTTGATTATCTCTGCATCCATCGTGATCTTGACTTATGTGTGTTTGATTATTTTATGGAGAACTCTCGTCATTCGGCTGCCGATTCTGCTGGCACCACCAATTCTGCTCATTCTTGGACTTTTGCTTCACTCTCTTTATCAATCTCTCATCAATCATTGGCAGGATAGAAAGCGGTTCCGCACTTTCGCGGTCTCTCAGACAACCGACAGAGGCAACACCACAGAAATGTTGGAAGGGCTGCTAACAGCCCGGTATCAAAAGAAGTACCTGAAGCTATTGCGAGAGCGCGAAACAGACTTCCCGGCAAAGTGATAATAACAAAAAGAGATGCAAGGAGATGGATTCTTTGAGAGAACAAACACGATTTCGGCAGTTCCGTTATGGTATTCTACCCGTCCTGCGCAAGCACACAGGGATTATTGTGATCCTGTGCATATCCCTGGTATCACATATCTTGGCACTATGGAGCCTTGGGGCGACATATACTTTGGACAGCGACGACGCCGCGTATATAATCAGTGGTATCCGGTTTCTGGAAACTGGCGAAGTCACGATGCATGATGTGATTTCTGCACAGATTCTTCCGGGAATGACATGGCTGATCGCGCTATTCGCTTTATTTCTGGGAACGGGCACCGGACTTTGGCTGGGTCTAAAACTCCTCTGGCTTGTTATGGGCGTCGCCACCGTGCTGGGCGTTTATAAAATTGTTAGATTGTTTGCCCCCAGTCTTTTTGCCTGTCTGGCTGCAGCCTTTTTGCTTGCCCCTGACTTTATCTGGATGGATAATCTTATCCTTACAGAAACACCTTTCATGTTCTGTTTTGTCTGGTTGTTTTATTACAGCTTTCGACTGGCAGAAGAAGGTCGACTCCGTTACTTTGTTATATTGTTGTTCTGTTTCTTTACAGGATTCCTCATGAAGCCTGTTCTGGGGATTTTTCCGGTATTCCTGATCATGTATCTACTGTGGAAAAAATACGATATCAAACGGATGGGCAAGCAGTTTGTCTGTGCCGTTTTGCTGATGCTTGTTTTCCTGGTTCCTTGGACAGTTCGTAATTACCAGATTTTTGATGCGTTTATCCCCCTGACATATGGTACAGGCAACCCGCTGCTTTTGGGAACGTATCAGGGAAGGGGCTATCCCCCGGATGAGGAACTGGATCTTCAGGGCATGGTTTATAACACGCTTCCGGAAGACATCAGGATAAATCTTGGCCTTGATCCCGAAAACCCGGCGGACTTGGAGAGTCAGAACAGTTACCCGGGACATCTGCGTAAATACAACGAGCTGGAAGTGGACGGCATGGTCGCCAAATACCGTATGCGCGAATGGTGGAACCGGGATCCTGTTTCCATGCTTGAGAGTTATTTCGTACGCAAACCCATCATCATGTTGGTGCATAGTTTTTACTGGGAACCTTTGGCAGGTATTCCCAGAGAGTTAACCTTCGCTCTGCGCGGCATAGATCTGGTTCTTGCCGCCCTCGGCTTCGCGGGAATCCTTCTGAACCGCCGCCATCGGAAAGAGGCGGTATTTGTCCTGGTCAATTACTTGTTCCATGTGGGGTTGTACAGCTATACTTTTGCGTTTAGCCGTTACGCCCAGACGCTGTTCTTCATGCGCTTCATCTTGTTGGGGTGGGGGTTATATGAGTTGTCATGCTATCTGGCTTCAAGAAATAAGCGCCCGCCATCAGAAACAGAAGCCGTATAATAATTGCCCCTTACAAAACCTACACCGAAACCAACCTCCACTTTTGCGAACTGTTGCTCCCTGTGTAAGGTTTAATATCTATGAGGGAATAAGAGCTTGTGGTCCGTGTTGTAACCACCAGTGTCTGGTTCATGATAATCTTATCGCTGTTGGCAATGACAAAGTATCCTCCTCCAATATCGAAGAAATACCATCTAACCGTTGACGGTGCCGCTCCTAAGGCATCGCCGCCGAAAATGCCAAGATAATATTCGGCAACGCCGCTGTTATTCCGATAATTCTCATGATAATTAATATAGTAACAATGGCTATCTTGACCTGACGGATGCTGCAACCGGAATTGGTGTAAATAGGATCCCCCCTGGTCCACCGCGGCACGGACCGGTTGACCACTGGCTAAATTATCCCTAAACGCATTGGCGTCCATGACATAACCGGTGGCAACGCAATAGAATTTGTAATAAGATGATGAGAATCCGCTAACGGCCACCGGATTATTCGGAGAAGGTTTATTCCCTTCCGCAATAATCTCTTTCACAGGCTGTTTGGTTACAGTCTCTTTCAGTTTGGCCTTATCCTTTTCCTGGACAACCCCGTTTTTAGTGGTATAGCTCCAAGTAATGACCTTGGTTCCCTGGACCCCTTTCTGCCGGGTTGCGGAAGTCCCCACATCCATAGACTGGTCCTTCACCTTTTCTGTTGTGAAAGGTATCTTTTCTGAGACTTCGTACGTCCCTTTCACAACGACATTGATGATTTTGCCGTCGATCAAGGTCTGCAATGCTTCCTTCTTGCCGACGATCTTACCGCCTTGCTCCGTTCCGACGATCTCGACTTTTTCCTCAAAAGAAACTGATGCTATACTGTACCCTTTGGCTGTGGCCAGAGCTTTGTAATGGGCTTCCAGCTCCTTGAGCACGGCCTGAGCTTCGGCTTTGTCTGCCAGAGTCATTTTGATTTGCGAGTTAACACTGATACCATATCCCACGGCTTTTTCTTTCTCGATGACAGCCGTTTCTATCGGATCAGAGTCGTCAGCCGGGTCGGATAACCCGTTCTCATCTTCAGGATCGATCCCGTTTCCAATTACACTCACAATCCCGTTTTCGAATATGGCCCCAATCCCGATTCCTATTTCGTTCCCGATTTCTTTTCCGGCTTCGAGACCCATCTCGATTCCGGCTTCAAGTTCGGTTCCACCGGTTTGGCCGCTGCCCAGGACAGCGGGTAAGAACAGAAGTGCCGCTGTGGTTATCAACACGAAAAGGACCGAAGCGGAAACCAGGAAAGAAGCCTTTCTATGTTTTTTCAGAACTGTCAACAGAATAGAGGGACGTGTCTCTTTGCCCTTTTGGGTGTCCCGGTTGGCGTTTGAATCAGACGCGGGGATCCTACCGGGTTGTATCCCACCGGGTTGTATCCCACCGGGCTGTATCTCACTGGGTTGTGTTGTCGGTTCCAAGGGCGAGGTATGAGCTTCAGGATTTTGCCCATGGCCGCTATAATAACTCCCATCTGCTTCTGTGTAATTCGTATCCTGGGCCTCAATCAGACGTAATGTCCCGGATGGTTGTCTGCGCTCAAAAGAATACGCCTTCCCGTCCCGGCCCTGGCGCAAGCCGTCTTGGCCTTGGCGCAAGTCCATTTCCTGCCGGCTCAAATTAATGGACGCTGTATCAAGTTCATAACCTTCGGCGGCCGCCAATGCCTCCAGAGACTTCCGCATGACGGTGGGATCCGGAAATCGGTCCCGGCGATTATAGGCACAAGCTTTGAGGACCAGCGCGTTCAGTTGAGGGCTGATTCCGGGGATGGCGTCTTCCTGCCTGAGATCGGGAACCGCTTCGCCACCCATCCGCCTTTGCAAGGCGTTCTCCCGGTCTTGGGGTCTGATCGATTGCGGATACGCCGGCAAGAATGGCGCGCGATTCTGGTTGAGAAGCGTGTACATAACAATACCCAAAGCATATGTGTCCACACTGGCACCGTATTGTTGGCCATTGAAGACTTCCGGTGCCATGGTTGTGTAGGTCCCTTTTTTGGATAACCCGGACATGGTTTGCTCAATCTGCCTGGCCACACCGAAGTCTCCCAGTTTGTATTCACCGTATGGAGATACGAATATGTTTTCCGCTTTGATATCCCTATGAATGATCTTTTTCAGCGCACACAGTTCCAACGCTCTGCACATATGAACACCAAGCTTGACAACTTCACCGACAGTGAGGGGATTCGCGGCCACATGGGCAGGAAGACTCTTTAAGAGCTCCATACGTATTAGGATATCACAGCCCAATGTCTCATGTTTGTCAATTATCTCATGGTCTTCAAAGCTAACGATATGGCTGTTGCCTCTGAACTCGCGCATCAGATCTATTTCAGAAATGATGTTTCTGGCGACTTCATGATAAAATTCTCGAATGGAAGCATCATCAAGCCCTTCGAGTCTCATCCGCTGTATTTCAGCCTCGTCCTGAGGGATAGAGATGATTTTGACCGCCGAATACCAGGTCTTATCGAATTGCTGACGTCGGATTCTGTAGACTTTTCCGAAAGACCCCTGGCCTATGGCTTCCTCGATATACCATGTGCCCCAGAGAGGTTCATATTTCTTGATGTAAGAGGCTCCATGCAAGTCTGACATTGTTCTCCCCTTTACTGTTGCTATGCGCCAAAAGTCGCATATTCTTCATGAAAGTTGTGTGCTCTGCCAAACATTCTGTGATCATTGGTTTTTCACACTTTCAGTAATCGATATGACAACTGTCAATTTGTCAATTGCCTGAACGCCTCCAACACCTTCTCCGCCACAGCCTCATCCTCATCCACGCTGCCGCCGCTGATCCCCAATCCCCCAACCGTCTCCCCCGCCACCTTCAATGGGAACCCGCCGCCAAAAATCACCAACTTCGGAAATGTCACATTAATCCCGAAAGCCGACGCACCCGCCTGCGCTATTTTACCAAACTCTCCGGTAGACTGCCCCAGCACCGCTGCCGTATAAGCTTTGTTCTGCGAAATCTCCAAACTCGGCAGAATCGCGTCTCCAAAACGGAAACAATACCGCAGCGCCCCATATTTATCGGCAATAGACATCGTAATCCTGACCCCAAGTTCCTTCTGAGCTTGTTCGGCCGCAACCGCTAATTTATGACACAAATCCATCGTGAATTCAAAATCGCTCATAACCTCATGTCTCCTTTGCAGAATATATCATTATTCTACATAATCCTTTTGTCATAGTCAATTCAACCCAAGGTCCCAACCTGAGGTTCCACGAAGGTTCCACGCAGCCCAAGTGCCTTGCAGCCCAAGGGTTCCAGAGGCAAACAACGCCGCCTCTTTTTGCTATTTTTTTGCCTTGCTCCATTCCCTCAATCTTTTTGTCAAAGCATATATTGTTGTACAGGAACACCAATCGGACGGTTTATCGCCTGAATGAATAATATGGCGTTCATGCCCAATCTGCGCCCATTCTTCCGCAATGGTGAGCCTATTTCCGATTTTTTCGCAAATCCTCTGTATAGTTTCCGCGCCTTTGTCATACTCAAAACCGAGTTTTCTTTCAAGTTCTGAATTGAGTGTATTCCGTGACATCGCTCCTGTTTTGTTTTCAAAATGCAGAAAGAACCAATATTCAATCGCTTCATTTGAAAAGGCACAGTTTATTCCGCTATCTAATGCAAATATAATGGCATCATTAAAATCCATAAAATCATCTTTGTCGAATACTGCCCAAACCTCGTCATAATCGGCTTTTTGCGCCAGCGCGGCCTGCACTACCGCCATAGGGTTACTCTTTTTATGAGCAACGACTTTTATACTGATATTCCGCAAATCTCTTTTGTGCTTATTCTTAAAATGATTGAAATATATTTCCTCGGTTTCGCCTCCGCACATAATAAGAACTTTGTCCCGGATTTGCAACGCAGGAGGTTTGCGCCTGTATTTATCCGTACTCACAGGCGTCCCTCCTGAACCTTTTTCACCAAAAAATAATCTTGGAGTTTTGGAGTAGCGCCAAACGCTCCGAGCAAATACTGTTTCAAAAGTTTGCTTTCCTTACGCACACCCTTAAAATCAGTCAACGAATACAGCTTGCTTACTCCATATTCATCCTTTTCGGTAAAATACACTTGGTCGCGGCGAATGTCCTCATCAAGTAGCAAAACATCATGCGTATTACATATTAACTGCGCATTTTTAGGATTTTTACTTATTGAATTGAACATCATAACAAGAAATCTTACAAGCATTGGGTGAAGCCGTGAATCTATTTCGTCAATGAACACAACGCTACCGCTTTCCAACGCCTTTATGATTGGTCCGGCAATTTCAAACAACTTTCTTGTTCCGGCCGATTCAAAAAGAACCGGAGTGGAAACAACCCCTGTCTTCTCCCATTTAACATCATAAAAATGATGTTTCGTTGTGAGAGACACCGTTCTAGCCGGTAGCATTTTTTCGGCATAACTCTTTTTTAGAGCCTTGTTCATAAATTTATTTTGTTCATTCTCCTCAGACAGCTCAATATCAAAATCAAGTATATTAACATCCGCTTTTTGCAGCAGATTAAGCACATTATTTTTACCGTCTTTGCTTTCTTCCAAATAATCAATAGTGGCAGTCAAAAGGCGGCTTATATCCTCCGTATCAAAAATTTGTATATTTTCAAACCATCGGCATACCGTCATAGCCATTTCATTATTGCCTCCGTTTGCCCAATACAAAAATAATGTGTCGCGGCGGGTGTTTTTTGTAAGCTCCTTAACATTATCCATATCCTTGCTTAACAATATGTCTTTGAAATCGGGGCTTGTACGAGTGAAAACAGGCGTTTTTCTCCTTGTTTTCTTGTGCAGATACTCTTTATTTACTTCGCCGTTCAAAAGCTCAAACCCGTACTCATACACCATGCCGTCAGCAATAAACTCTGCTTCAAAGATGCTCGGCGTCACGCTTGAGGTTTCAGAGAAAATAAAGTTATCTATATTGGCAATCATTCTGCTTTGCAAACTAAGTTCGGCAAGCACAATATTTTTCATGTAATCAATCGCGCTTATAAAATTAGATTTTCCGCTGCTGTTAGCGCCAAGGACGAACGCGCTTTTAATCAGCTCGCCATACTTGGTTTTTACGGTGTTTAGTTCGCGGAATTTTGTATCGGCGCTTGATTTCATGGTAAACACGTTTTCGCCAAAAAAGGACATGAAATTTTGAAACGTAAATCCGATGAGCATAAAACCACTCCATTCATAAATGCGTGTATATCGTATATTATAGCCTATAGATCTTCACTCGTCAAGATCTTATTTTAATATTCGCAAAAGTATTTCAAATATCTAATTAATAATACTTGCGATACAAAAAGGGCTTCTGTGAAATGATTTAGGCAAACTCACGATCCAAGTCCCAACCTTCATATGAAGCCTATATGTATCGCCTGCTCTGCCATAAAGAGATCGGCGAGTATGACAAAGCCTTGGAATTGGCTGATTATCTTGAGACTGGGCGCCGGAAGTGGATAAATATATTCAGATCACCGGCGCCATTGTGTCTATGCTGACCTATGCGGTTCAAGAGTATCAACATGTGGAAGATGAGGCAAAAGGGTTAAGATTCTAGGTTATTACCCCTTAGTCCCTTACGGACGCGAAGCGTCAAAAAAGAACAAGAAAATCAACCATTCTGAATACTGAATCCTGGATACTGAATACTTGCGGGCGTAGCCCGCTTTAGGGATTAAGAAGATGAACCCATGGCTATTTCTTGCATGGCTTATCTTGTGAATTGGATGTCAGGCTCTTCAGGTGGCGGTTCTCCCTTCATAACGGCTTCCACATACGCCTCATGCCATTCCAGGAACGGACGATACAGTTGCTCTTCTGCCTGCTTCCTTGCTTTTATGGCGTCATTGATGTCGTCATAACACCCCAATGAATAAAACTTCCTCTTAAAAGTGATCCTTGCTTTCCATTTCCCGCTTCTCTCAACCCAAGACACACCCTTGACACCGGATGTATTGCGCCTAGACAACTGTTCACTTTTGAGAAATGCGGCATTGGTTCCGCCAACATATTTAACAGACTCATTCCAACAACCGCATGATTTTTTATATCCCTTGCAAAGTATTTGCCTGGTAGCCTCAACGATTTTGCCACAATCGCATTGACATTTCCAAATTATACAATGATCCTTTGTTCGTTTTTCTGTTTTTTCTAATACAATCAGGCGGCCGAACCGCCTTCCGCATAGATCCTCTCGCACCGGCACTAAACACCCACAACTTTTCACGCCTCCATTTTTTAGGGCGCCTGCATTCACATAGGTCTCATTGCCACATTCGCACTTGCAGACCCAGTAAGGTCTGCCGTCCCGATGTTCCCGGTACAAGGCGGTAAGTCGGTTGAAGGTCTGCCCCGTTAAGTCTTCGTACCGTGTCGTCTTTACTCTATTCTTAAACCAATCTATAAAGGAACCGTCAGCTATTTTAGCTTCTGCTTGCTCTCTGGCTAACCGTGCTTCTTCGACATCGGTGTAGAAGCCGAGATTATATGTCTTTTTATTTAATGAAATATGCGATTGCCATTTGGATCTGTGCGTATTCCAAGTAACACCTGTGATACCCGATTTTTTCAATGTACACACCACCTTTTTGTCCTGATCCGAGTTACGATCCCTGTTCCGGCTTGATAGCTGCTCTGATTGCAAAGTCTTGATGACAGGGATTCGCCTACCAAGACATTGCCTCGTATTCCGCCAATCCTAAATCACTTAAATCACTTGCAAGACATTAAGTGATTTAGGCTTGACGGGGTACGAGCGGCTTGATCAGGGCTCCTTGTTTGAGCAGCTTAAGCATGCGCATATTCTGCTGGGCAGTCCCTGTGTATCTGGTAATACCGTTTTTGGCGGCAATTGTGGATCGGTAGGCGAAGGAATTATCAACGCCGATGGCCTTTAGCCCTTCTGTGATGGAATTCCCGGTATAAGGAGTTTGAGGGAAGTGTTCTGTCTGAGGTTGAGGTTGAGGTTGTGGTTGAGGTTGCGGTTGCGGTTTGATCGGCGGTCGGAACGTTTTTTGATCCGGTGGTTGAATGGGCTGCAGAATTGTTGGTTGGGCAGGCGGTGGGTTATGAATTATGTTCCATTTTTCATAAGCGTCTTTGTAGGAGGTTCCCCACCAGGTGTATTCACGGGAATCAAGCCTTACCTTTTTGTTCTCAACCAGGTTGCTGAGATTCATTTCTGTCAGAAAAGTGTACTCAAGATCTCCGGCTGCATTCTTCGGAACAAAAAATTTCAGGGTTGCCGTATATTCACCGGTCGCGCTTCCTTCCAGCAATTCTCCGTTGACGTCGGGGTTATTATGGCTGCCCCGTTCAATATAGTACTTACCGGTGGCATGGCGAAATCCAACACAACTGCCGTCTTCGGCTATCCAGCCGCCTTGAAGTGATTGCCAGATGACTCTTTTGGCATCGTCATGAGGAAGTTCCGTGATGGCGTTGCTAAGGTTGTCAATCTTGCTTCCTTCCAAGATGATTTCCAGAATGGGTTCCTTGAGGACGATTTCTGTGAGCAAATCTTTCTGGAGGGAGGTTTCGTTTTTTAAAACGAAACGGTACGATGATTCTTTGCTGTCTTTTTGGCCTGCTTCTTCTTTACCCGCTTCATCTTTACCCGCTTCATCTTTACCCGCTTCATCTTTACCCGCTTCTTCTTTACCCGCTTCTTCAATATCGGTGGTATCTGTGGCCACAGAATCCATACCAGGAACAGCCTCCCCTTCCACGAGGACTTCGTACCCCTTGGACTGGTAGATACTGATAAGTCTTTCGAGATCAATATTCCCTTTCTTTGGCGCCGGGGCGACAGTCGGCTTCGGATTATAGGTCTCGTTGCGCAGAAGCATAAAATAGATGGCAATCAAGAGTTGTTTCGCGATAGCGATAATGGCCTTCTCATGCCCCCGGCGTTGCTTCAGAACCTGGTACTTCTCGCCTATCTCAGGGTGTTTCTTATCCTTTATGGCCGCGTTGGCGCACCGGACGATGACCGGCTTGAGCCACGTATTGCCATGCGCCATCCCAACAGAATTCTTCTTTCCGGCTGATTCGTTGTTTTGCGGAACGACTCCCACCCAGCCGAGAAAGCGGCCAACAGATCCAAAGGCCTTCATATCAGCACCAATTTCTGCTAAAATAGATATGGCGGAGATGAAGTCGACCCCAGGTGCGCTGCACAACAGTTTGAGTTGGCGGCTGAAGTCCCCTGCGAGGGATTCCATGGATTGCTCCAGCTCCGCTATTTTATTTTTATGATCGAGGATGGCCTGGTCTGTCTTTCCGAACAGATCGCTTAGGACTTCGTCCGGTTTGAGAGAAGAACCCGTGAGACAGCCGCTCATACGGTTTTTTTCAGCGGCAACCGTTTGAACGACCTTGCGGTGGTAGCGGCAGATGTCGCGCAGAGCGAGGATTTCGGGCGGCGGCACGATGCTGTACTCAACAATGTGATCCATCAAGTACATCTCAGCAATACGCTTGGCGTCCTGCTTGTCACTCTCCTTGCCCCACGGCACTTTGACGAACTTCGGATGGACGATATCGACGTGGATACCATCGCTGTACAGAATCCTGTAGATGGGTTCCCAGTATTTACCGGTTCTCACCATGCAGACATCGTTACAGTCTTGATCTCGGAGCCACTCCCTGAATTCACGGATGCCTTTGGTGAAAATGGAGAAACGTATCTTTTTTGAAAACCGGATGTGCCCTCCGTTCAGAAATGCGACGCAAGCGATGATGAATGTCTTGTGAACGTCGACTCCGCAACAGCATTCCTTGAACTTGGCCAATTGCGCCCCCCCCTATTGTGGTTTTTCCGGCAGCGACTGCCCTCCTGCAGTGTCAAAGCGCGAGTGAACAGCTTCACGAAGATCCACATTCTGAATCCTGAATACTGAATACTGGATACTTGCGGTCGAAGACCGCATTATCTTACTCAAACACCACCTTTTTAAATAATGTGTCATCTGTATTACTCATATATGGGATCCAATGATAATATTCCTAATGATAATATTCCTAACATTCTTTGTCAGGGTTCGATGATTTGCTCTATTCCACGCTCTTCAACGATTCCACCATATCAATCCCAACCAAATTCCGATACATCACAACATTCACAAACAACGCAAACAACAACGACAACACAGTCGCCATAACATAGCTTAGAACCTCAATCCCTTGGGGAAACTTCAGAAGGTCTATCTCCACCGAAGTCAGCACGAACCTGTTCAAAAAAACCCCCGCTACCAACCCCACCAGGATCCCGATGAACGTCACAAGGAAATTCTCCCGATACATATACATCGCTGTCTCAGTATCCTGGAACCCAAGAACCTTAATCGTCGCCAACTCACGTTGCCGTTCATTGATATTAATAATCGTCAGATTGAACAAAACGACAAACGCCAAAGCACAAGCCAGCACCAACAACACAATGGTCACAACCCCCAAGGCGTCTGTTGAATCCTTTAGGTTCTCCAACAAATCCGCCGACAGGATAGCGGTACGAACATCATCGTTTTTCATGAGATCTTCGTAATTGGCGTCACCCAGCAACAACAACCCGTTAGACACAGGCTCCCGCCCAAACAAACGGGTATAATACTGAGGCGCCATATACACATAATGGATTACATAATTCTCAACAACACCCGCTACGGTGGCTTCTACCGTCTCATTGTCAACTGTTAACCCAACCACATCTCCCAAGGTCAGATTCAAAGTCCTAGCGAGTTTCTCCGTAACCAGCACCCCTTCCTCCGGTATCGCGACAATCCCTCCACCCGTCGGTTCGAACAGGTGAATATATCCGTCCACAAGGTCAGGTTCCTCCGGGACAATCAACGAAGGCGTCATCCCGGCGCCGGAAGCACTCCGGTTTGATCCAACCTCAAGATCAGCCGCCTCCTCCCGGAAATACAGCCTTGTATCCGGCGTCAACCCGTTCAAAACCTCCCGCTGTTCAGGCCGAGTTATCTCCTTCAGGTAGATCTTGGCGTCAAAAACCGAGATCTCCCCATATTGGGCACTCGATACGCCGCCAATGCTGTCACGCAATCCAAAAGCCGTCAAAAGCAAAGCGGCACACCCGGCGATCCCGGCCACCGTCATAAAGAAACGCCGTTTGTATCGAAAAATATTCCTTAACGTCACCTTGCTGATAAACCCTAACCTGTTCCAAACCAACGTCAACCGCTCCAGCAAAACACGTTTGCCCGCCACAGGCGCCTTGGGCCGCATAATTGCCGCCGGTTCCTCCACCATAGCTCCGGCACATGTGGCCAATGTCACCCCCGCTACTGAGGCAACTGCCGCCGCCACGGCAAACACTGCCAATCCAAAAGGAATCCGCGTACTGATAGGCGGCATCTCATACAAATACCCATACGCGTCCGCAATAATTCGCGGCAACACCTCGCTGCCAACAAGTACCCCCAAGATCCCTCCCAGACCTCCCGACAGAAAAGCGTACAGCACATACTTAATAATGATCGCCCCCGGACGATACCCCAACGCCTTATAGACGCCGATTTGAACCCGGTGTTCCTCCACCATCCGGGACATGGACGTCAACGAAACAAGTATCGCCACCAGAAAAAAAACCATGGGGAACACATACCCTACCTTTTCCAACCTCAATGAATCCTGATAATACGATTCATAAGTCGCGATATCCTTCCGGGTCATCAGATACCAGACCGGCTCCGGCGCGTTGCTTAGAAACGCCTGGGCCTCCTCCAACAGGAGTTTGGCTTCCGCCAGCCTTTCTTGCGCATCCGTTTCCTCAGCCGCAAGCTGTTCCAGCCCGGAATAGTAGTTCTGCAACCCTCTATAGTACTCAGACCACCCTCTGCTGATTTTTGTCTGAGCCGCTGTTCTCTCATTTTCCAAAGTCGTCCGTGCCTGGACCAACTCGACCCCACCGTCATCCAACTGCTGCAAAGCGGCCACCAGGGCTTCTCTGCCGACGTCTAGGGCAGCCTGCCGGGAAACCAACAGAGTCAACCCGTCATAAACAGCCTCATACTGTTCATCTAAAGCCGGAAGCTCTCCGTATTCACCCAACAGCCGGAGTTCCTCCAGAATCCCGGTCAACTCCGCCCGGGCTTGATCAATCTCCTCCTGTCCGTTGTTGAGATCGTCACGCTGACTCTCCAAAGCCGCCAGCCCGTCACGCAACTCGTCTTCCTTCTTCGCGATCACCGCCAAACCCTGACTGATTTGATTATTCAAGGTATTTTGTGAGCTGATAAGTGAAGAACGTGCCCTATTTAACAACGTCCAGGCCTTATCCAATTCCTCGCGGCCGCCGGCGATCTTTTCCTCCAACTCCTGCAACCCATCGGCATACTCCAACCAGCCTTGATCGATATCATCCTGGGCGTCTTCCCTCTCCCCTTTCAGCACACGGACACGCTTATCGCCGGTATTCTCAAGGGCTTGTTTCCAGGAATCCGCCAAATCGCTGTACGCCTCTGTAACATTGTCCACTTCCAGTGATCCCTCCATAACCACATAGACATCCGTAAACACAGACAATCTGTAAGCTTCCTTAGGCAAATAGAGATAATAGGACACCCCACCCGATCCCAGAGTCGTTTTGCCCCGGTCTCGAGAAATATACAGCGGCGACGACATAACCCCCACAATCGTAAAAGTATCGGAAGCGAAAACCTCATCATACTGCTCCATATTGTCCAAACTCAGAGTCAACCGATCCCCAAGGGCAAACAACCCCTCTTCATACAAGTTTTTCTCCACCAGACACTCATCAGGCTTAACCGGCATGGTCCCTTCCAGAAGGGTCACAGCGTTAAGGCCGTCGGGTTCAGGCAGGGAATGGGTACGGACAGGACAGAGCACGCCATAGACTCGGGCATACACATCAAACCCGTAAGCCCCCATAACTGACGCAACCCCGGGGGTTCCCCGAATCGCGTCCATATCCGCTCCGTCGAAACCCGTGGCGGATTTCAGCTGCACATCAAAAAGCCGCTTCTCTTTATAAGTTTTGTCGGCGACATCACGCATATCAATCGCGGCTGCCTGAATACCGATCACCGACATCGAGCCAAGCAAGGTTATAAGGATCAGCGATAAAAACCGCGCCTTCGTATTCACGATTTCCCGAACGATATCTTTCCAAAAAGGGCTCATCTATTAATGCTAACAAAAATCCCGTACCTATGCAAGAGAAATTGACTAAGAAATTGACAGACACATCATGGTTGGCTATAATAAGAATCGTGCTCAGGGGATTAGTTCAATGGTAGAACAGCGGTCTCCAAAACCGTCAATGTGGGTTCAACTCCTACATCCCCTGCCATCTAAAGACATCAGGTTTGATATAATTTGAGAAGGCTGAAAACCCCCGCCGACGGGGGTTTTAGAGTATATGAGGTCCAAGAATGTGCGTGTGTTCCAGAGCCTCCATCGACGAAATACTGAGCTGAGTGCCAGTTGGGCTAATGGCGAAACTGCGGCCATCAGATAATCCAGGGCTCTTGTACCAAGATCCTGAAATCCCGTCCAGTGTAACTATGATTGGACAGAAACCCCAAAGGCATCCATGATAGATCTGTGTAACGGATCAGTCTCAGTAATGAGGCTGCCATACTTACCCGAATATTTTACCTCAACAATTGACTCCATCGCTTCCATGATTTCTCT
>WRJI01000035.1 GCA_009778595.1 Peptococcaceae bacterium
CAACTGGTTGCGGAGCCAGAGGCGGTTGGGCAGCTGTGTTAGCGTGTTGTAATGGGCGAGATGTTGAATCAGGTTTTCGTAATGTTTTTTGACCTGAATACTGTGTTTGATTAGGGTGATATGTTCAAATCCGTTGTCGTCTGTCAGGACAGGGGAAAATGTCGCTTCTTCAATAATCAGTTGAGGATCAGGATCGTCTTTGGGCCGGAAAACGATTTCTCCCCGCCAGGTCTGCCGGTTCAGAACGATTTCTTTGATCTGGTCGGCAAGATCGTGATCTTCGATGTATGGCCATATATCTTTTCCCAGGAGCTGGGTATCCATGGCGGACATATTGCGCACAGCCGCCGGATTCATGAACTGGATGACCCCTTCAGGAGACATAATCAAAAAATCATCCGCGGTGGTGTGAACCGCCTTAGAATAAATCTGCAACCAGGCGTTGGTGGTTTGGATGGTCTGTTGGCTGACAGCGATGCGATTCAGCATGTCCTGTATGGATCCGGCCAAAAAATTCAGTTCACGGTTATGGTATTGGTTCGCTATCGGAGCATAAGTGGTATTGGTGCCCACAGCGGCAACCTGCGTCGCCAATGATTCCAAGGGTTTGTACATGAACTTCTCGACGACATGAGCCATGAGACCTATGACCGTGAAACACATAATCGCAAGAACCAGAAAAGGCAGTCCCAAGCTTCTCAAAGCTTCAGAAGGGTGAGCGCGGGGGGATTGACTCGCGAGGGAGAGATTTTGTGCCGGCAAGAGTGAGGGTAAAGGCATCAGCAATTGGTCGGGGTCGGTGTCTGTTGATGAAATTGTTTGTATGTAAGCGGTTTGCCGGGTTTTGGCCAGAATGGATTCGGTTTTGAGGCCAAGCATAAGGATAGCCTGGGGATGTTGGGGAGGTTGTGACTCGGTTTGATCAAGAACAGGGCAGAGGGCTGCCGCATAAGTGGTGCCCGCTATGTCGAAATAACCCGATATGGACCTTGGTTGCCGGTTGTTTTGTGTGAGGGTTTCCTGTGCAACGGGTTCCAGTCTTTCGATCATCCCCGGTTGCATGGATGTGTAAATCCGGTGTTCTTGATCAAACTCCCGGGCGTCGAGGACGTTTCCTGCCGGATCGGTGATCAAGACGAAATCGATGCCAAAAGGCACCAACCTTTGAGGATCATAAAGATCCGGCCAAAGGCTGTTGTCGGATCTGCTCCCTTCGGGAGTCGTGTTGCGGTTGGTGTTGTCGAGGGCGGTGTAACGGAGGGTGATGTCGCGGAGAGCGGTGTCTTGGGTGACAGCGGCTAAGGTCTCCAAAGTGTCTTGGAAACGAACCGCGGACTGAGCGAGCAGATCTGTTGTTGAGGTTTCTTCAAATCTGTCAATTGTATTGAGCAGAGCGCGGCTCGACAAAACAAGGATGATGACAAACAGAACGATCATAAATAAGCTGGAAAACCCGATGCTTAATTGACGCAAAGTAGGGTATTGGCGCATTGAAGAAGAACTCCTTATGCTTTAAATAGCGCACACGAGTAGAGTTTCTCCAATTTAACAAGATTCAATTCTCCGGAGTATTCTTCCTTTTCAGAAGGTGGTCCAATTCTTCCGTGAACTTCTGAACATCAGTAAATTGGCGATAGACAGAAGCAAAGCGGATATAGGCGATTTCGTCGATTTGGCAGAGTTTTTCCATGACGGCTTCCCCGATGACTTGGGAGGGGATTTCCCATTCGTAAACGTCCCGCAATTCTCGTTCGATATTTAAAGCGGCATCTTCCAGAACATACAATGGAATGGGTCTTTTTTCGCAAGCTTTTGTCAAACCGGCGATGAGTTTTGTTTGTGAAAAAGCTTCCCGACGGCCGTCTTTTTTGGCGACCATAAAGGTCAGCTCTTCGTATTTTTCGTAGGTGGTAAAACGCCGACGGCAGGCCGTGCACTCCCGGCGGCGGCGAATGGCCATTTTGTTTTCGGTTTGACGGGAGTCAAGCACTTTGCTGTCGTCGGCTTGACAAAAAGGACAACGCATAATGGGTTTTGTTCCGCCTCTTTCTAATGCGGTCTTCGACCGCAAGTATTCAGGATTCAGTATTCAGGATTCAGAATGTGGGTTTTCTTGTTTTTTATTGACGCTTCGCGTCTGTAAGGTACTATAGATCTGGGGTTCTCTGTTCTTTGAGCATATCGATTAAATGTTCGGCAGCGACTTTGTTGGCATAACTGGCTATAGCAAAACGAACAACCGCATCTGTCAACTCCAAAGGATCGTTGTTATCCGGAACCTTTTCCACAACAGAGGACAGATCTCGGTCTAGAATGGTACGGTATTTTTCGTAAACCTGCTTAAGTGTGTCGGGAGGAAACATTTCAATCAGGAGGGAAATGTCCCCGACGGACAAGACTTGCTTCAACACGCATATTGTGGTTAGGCGGGCAATATGGCTGCGGGAGTATTTTTTGCCTTTTGTTCTCGGCATAAGTCCGTCTCTGATATAGTTGTTAACCATCGCGGCGGTGAGGTTGGATTCGGGACGAGACGAATAGAGCTGGCGGTGCATATACCCCAGAACCTGATCCATATAGAGATCAATGTCCGGAAGGTCGTCCCAAGTGGCAGGGCGCTCTTCGGAAAGACTTTTTTTGATGTCCTCCAGGCTCTTCACAGTGTTAACCCTCCCGTTCTTTGGAAATAAATATAACATATGCATTCCGTATTGTCAATAACGAGATGTAATTTTTTATGGCACATGTTGACGTGTGGGTGACTATATTATATAATTACTGATACAAGATAAGAGGACAAGGAACAAGGAACAGGAACAAGGAACAGGAACAAGGACAAGGAACAAGGAACAGGAACAAGGGACAGGAACAAGGGACAGGAACAGGAACAGGAACAGGAACAGGAACAAGGGACACAAGGAACAAGGATCAAAGAAGTGAGGGAGTCCATGAAAGACATGAAAGACATGAAAGACATGAAAATATTGTGTGATAGCGCCTGTGATTTGACCAAAGAGTTGGAAGTTGAACTGAATGCGGAACGTGCGGTTCCTTTTTATCTTGACATAGGGAATGAGACTTTGGTAGACGATGAGCACTTATCAATTGCTGATTTAATGCAGAAGATGAAGGCGTGTACCACAAAAATGGGCACCGCGTGTCCTTCGCCTGCACAGTGGATGGAGGTTTTTCTAAAAGCGGGAGGCGGTTTTGCGGTGACCGTTTCGAGTAAACTTTCCGCGATGTATCAGACAGCTAAGCTCGGGTTGGAAATGGCAAGAAATGAGGCGCCGGGTCTTATTGGTCATGTGATTGATTCGAAATCAGCATCCTGCGGCGAGGTATTGGTTGCTATGAAAATCCGTGAATTTATTGAACGGGGATTTGATTTTGAGGCTGTGATCAAAAGGGTCGAGGCCTTTGTCGAAGAGATGCGAACCTTCGTCTTGCTTGAAGATATTAGTAATGTTGTCAAAAACGGGCGTATGGGCAAAATTAAGGGGACCATCGTGAATGTGTTGGGTGTTAAGCCTGTTCTGAGCAACAAGGATGGCGAACTCGATCTCTTTGGCAATTTTCGTGGTTCGACTAACGTGGCGGTTAAGCTGCTTGATTGTGTGGCTCGCTGCAATCGTGAGACAGACATGAAAGATCTTGTTATATCGCATTGCAATAATCCTTCACTGGCGGAGGAATTGTGTGAAAAGGCCAAGGCGAGATTTGGTTTTCGCAAAGTATTGATACTTGAGACCAAGGGGTTGACCTCGTTATATGCTTCAGACAGAGGTATTGTTATGAGTTTCTGACTCAGGAGAGGATGCGTTCGTAGGCTCGGTAACAGTCCCGATGCATGATTGGGCTTCGGAAGCCTCCAAAAGCCCGCAAGTGCTTGTGCTTATCCTGGTCTAAAGAATCGTCTATTATAAATTCAAGCTGAGCCGCGTAGAATGGGCAAGAGGCTTTTTTTTGCGAGAAAATGAAACATTATATATATTGTCTGTGTTTTGATCAATGACACGTGTTAATGAAGACAAAGGAGGATGTGGAAGAATGGATATGGTATTCGAAACATTATCCAGCGATCGGCCTATGAAAACATACACAATCTCTTCAGGGGACAGCACTTTGGCTTACGGATCAAAGAGCACGTCATATATTGTGGGCATGATCGAGGCTGATGATGAGCTATATGTTTCAGATATTACGATGGATGATGGGTGGGCTTATTTGTCTTACTCTTCATCACGTCTAAGAAAAAATGCTTATATACCCCTAAGTGTTATCTGTGAAAACAATAAGGTGCCATGTTATGTAAAAGCTACAGGATCAATTGCAATCTATAAGCGATCCAATACAGAGGAACCATATGGAAAGATATCCTCGGGAGATATTTTTGTCGCTGTCGCGCAAAACGCTGATTTCGTTCAGGTTGTGTATCCGTTTTGCGGCGCGTATATGTTGGGGTGGATAGATAATGCTGACTATAACGCATGTGTTGGCGTGAACCCCTTGCCGTCTTCATTCATGCCGGAGCTTGTTCTCTGACCGGGAAAGGATTAATAGTTCATTGGACGTCTATCCCCCTAAGCGTCCAAATTTAATGGATATCCTCAAAACAAACAGCTTGCCCGATATTGGGCAAGCTGTTCTGGTGGTGCGACGGCACGAATTTAAAAGTTTATCTTGTCACACTATGGTTTTTCATAGCGAACATAGAATAAAGATGTGTTTCTGATGGCAATAATCCATTGGGAACCACATTTTTAATTTTGCGGCAGAGCCATGTGATGAAAGTGATGTGATTACATAAAATGGCGGATTTCTATCTTGGAGCCGATGTAGGGTCGGTCAGCACGAATGTTGTGGCACTGGATGAGCAGAAACATCTGAGCGCAAAGGTTTATTTGCGTACCGGCGGGAGGCCGTTGGTTGCACTCATTGACGGTGTCCGGGCCATTCAACAGACCATTGGGCCATCGGCCCGGGTTGCCGGGGTGGGCGCTACAGGCAGCGGGCGGCTTTTGGCCGGGTGCTTGCTGGGGGCGGATGTGGTCAAAAACGAGATTACGGCTCATGCCGCGGCTTCTTTAGAGACGGAGCCGTCGGTGCGTACGGTTCTGGAAATCGGCGGCCAGGATTCGAAGATCATATTTCTGCGACAGGGGACTGTGAGTGATTTTGCTATGAATACGGTTTGTGCTGCCGGCACGGGTTCTTTTTTGGATCGACAGGCGGCCCGCCTTAATGTTCCCATCGAAAAATTCGGTCAATATGCGTTATTATCACGGCAGCCGGTACGCATTGCCGGACGGTGCGCCGTTTTCGCGGAATCGGATATGGTTCATAAACAGCAGATGGGGCACACACTGCCCGACATCATTCGAGGTCTCTGTGAAGCGATTGTCCGCAATTACCTCAATAATTTGGCTAAGGGCAAAAAAATCGAGTCGCCGGTTGTTTTTCAGGGCGGTGTCGCCGCGAATATCGGGATTGTTGAGGAGTTTAAGCGGCAATTATGTTGTGATATTATTGTGCCGCGTCATTATGATGTTATGGGGGCTTTGGGTTCTGCATTATTGGCTTTTGAGGCTATGAACGGGAAGGGGCAAGGGATGAACGGGAAGGGGCAAGGGATGAACGGGAAGGGGCAAGGGACGTCTTTCGTTGGATTTGATCGGCTTCATCGTGATTACAATGCCCGAAGTGTCGAATGTGATGATTGCGTAAACGCCTGTGAGGTTATCGAATTGCGGGCCGACGGTAAGTTGGTTTCTTGTTGGGGGGATCGGTGCGGGAAATGGTCGGTTGTTTTGGCGCAAGGGGAGGAGCCGCGGCTGTTCACAAAGCCGGCGGATTGTGAACAAGCCGAACCCCATCATGAACAAGCTGTCGAATCCCGCCCTCGAGGTCGGGCATGAAGCTTGTCGTGGGGTTGCCGAGCCCCTTGCGCCGGCATGAGTATCCGGGGTTGTGGGAGGATTTTTTTCAAAGGCTTGGTGTTCAGGTGATTCTGTCACCGCCCACCAACAAGATTCTGTTTAACTCCGGTATTAAGATGTGTTCGGGGGATGTTTGTCTGCCTCTGAAAGTTTTACACGGTCATGTTCTTTATTTGCACGATCGGGCAGACGCTGTTTTCGTTCCGCGTTATGTTTATCCGGCAGCGAGGGAGGCGGCTTGCCCGAAGTTTTGCGCGTTACCTGATATTTTGCGGCTCAATCTGCCCGGTGTTACAGTGTGGGATATGAGTGTTGATATGAATAAGGGGTTGGCTTTCATGTTATCAACGCTGGATGAGATGGTTTGCCTCATGGAGCAGGGGGCTCATGAGGATTGCGAGAATAATGCCGATAAGGGTTTTTTTGAAAGGGGTAAAGCTCGCGCTGCTTTTATCGAGGCACTGACGCGCCCGCAGGCTTCGTGGTATTCCCGGCTTTTATCCGAGTACACAAAGGATCGTGAGGGCAGTGGCGGCAGAGGAAAGTCTGTTCAGGCCGGCCGTTCCGGGATAACCGGATTGGATGATCCGGCTATCGGCATCATTGGGCACGCATACCTTACCCAGGATGCGTTTCTGACGATGAATCTGGCAACCAAAATAGCCGACCGCGGTTATCGTGTTGTTACAAGTGAGGATGTTCCATACAATCTCAAGCGGCAGAGATGTTCTCCATACCAAAACCGCACTTTTTGGGGTGTAGGGGTTGATCTGCTGGGGACAGCACTTACCATGTTTGAAGAGAAGAATATTAAGGGGCTTATCTATGTAACATCTTTTGCTTGCGGGATCGATTCTGTCGCTCTGGAACTCTTGGATCGACAGATCATTCCAGGCAATGACAAACCTTGTATGCGTCTTTGCCTGGATGAGCATACAGGTGAGTCGGGATTTGATACTCGGCTGGAGGCTTTTTTTGATCTGCTCCCGTTATGAACCGGCGGTTCAAGATATACCAATGTGTTGGCACTGGCAGAGATACGCATACAAACTTTGTGTGCAGGCCGGTGAGTGGATACTCAAGGAGGCGCGATGATGGTGAGTGAGAAGGTAACTTTCCCTCATATGGGAACCAGCTATATCCCTGTTAAAGTGTTGTTGGAGAGCTTGGGTCTGACTTGCGTTGTTCCGCCTCTTAATAATGTCCGGACCTTGGAGAAATCTCTGGTTCAGGCTCCGGAGTTCATGTGTTTTCCGTATAAGCTTATCCTGGGGAATCTGATTTACGGGTTGGATCATGGGGCGTGCACCGTTGTGTTTGGAGGGAGTCGGGGACCTTGCCGTCAGGAATACTATAATGATGTTTTGCAAGCCGCGCTCCGAGATATGGGGTATTCTTTTGACTATGTTAACCTTAATCTCAGCAAGCTTTGGACACGGGAAAACTATGAGGCTGCCCGGAATGCTTGGGGAGTGAAGTTGAGGCAGGTGCTGAAAAGCCTGGCTCTTACTGTGAAGGTACTTTTTGCTGTCGAATCACTTTATGAATGTGCGCGTCGGAAGCGGTGCCGGGCATGTGACAGTATCGCCGTCGAGGGTGTTCTGCAGAACTATGTTGACGCGGTGGGAAGGGCTCATGGGTATGCTGCCGTCATGGGGCTAACCCGGCAAGCCCGGCGGGACATTCGTGCGTTGCCTGATAAGGTGACGGATAAGTATCTTAAAGTTGCTCTTGTTGGGGAGATTTTTGTGACCAGCGATTCGTTCGCCAATCTGGATATTGAGCGCAAGTTGGGAGGTCTGGGGGTTGATGTGACAACGTATATGGGTCCCGGCACCTGGGTGCGCGATCATCTTGTGCGAAAATTAAGACCGTTTCATAAAAAGGAGTTGGCCCAGGAGTTAGCCTGGGAGTTCTGGCATGTTGATGATATTGGCGGACATGGCGTCCAAACAGTTGGGAATTCTGTTCTGAGTTCACGCCGTGGGTTCGATGGGATTATTCATCTCTATCCGTTGACATGTATGCCGGAAATTGCCGCCCAAAGTGCTTTCAACGCTATTCAAGAACGTTACGGTGTTCCTATTATGACCTTAGTTGTGGATGAGATGACCGGAGAAGCGGGGTTTGATACACGTTTGGAAGCGTTTGTTGATATGCTTGCTTCCAGAGGATCCGGAGGGCTTTGCCAATAAATGGTTAGGGGAGTCAGGTTGGTCTGCCTAAAAGTCTTTTTTGGACATGGCGGTTTTGACTGAGACGCCCTCTATCCGGCCAAGCCTGTTTGTTAACCGATCGATATCGTCTATTTCCCCAAGCGCAACAATCGAGATTAGGGATAGATCTTTTTCCGGCATAGGGATGCCCATACGACCTCTGACCAAATGCCTGTATTCGGCAACAGTATCGTTGAAAGCATTCTGACATCTTGGTGCATCATCCAAAACGGCACTGATTATCGCAACCTTCCGCATAACTGCCCCCTAATCATACCCGAACATTTCTGTGTTTTCAAATTTTAACATATTTCCAATCACTTTGCAATTGTTGTCACCAATATAACCTCATGTCATATAATGTATCAGATCACACATGGGGGTGTTTATATGGGATTGGGGTTTTTGACAGTTAAGACCGTTTTAGCAAATGGCGCCGTACCGATAGCAGGCGCGAAAGTGGTTATTAAGGACAATAACGGGTATTTGTTGTATTCTCTTGTCACGAATGATGTGGGGAAAACGGGGATTGCTCGATTGCCCGCACCGGATAAGGGATATTCACTAGATCCAAGTTTCACCGGGACGCCTTATTCTACATATCGGGTAGAAGTCGAGGCGGAAGGATATGTGAGCGATGTCGTTAATGGGGTTCAGGTTTTTGATACGGAAGAAGCTGTTGTCGAGGTGGGAATGCATCCGTTTTTAGAGGGTGAGAATCCGCGGCATGTGGTTAATATCCCACCCCATCAGTTGGCATCAAATGAACCGATTCGGCAAATCGGGCCTCCGAGGCCTCAGGCCGGAAAGGCGATGCAAAAAGTTGTCATTCCTGACTTCATTACTGTACATCTGGGCCGATATAATGTAAGCGCACGAAATGTCAGGGTGCCGTTTCCGTTTTATGTCAAGAATTGTGCTTCTAGCGAGATTTATCCTACTTGGCCGGATGCTTCTTTGGAAGCCAATATTCGGGCGATTATTAATTTTGCCCTGAATCGGATTTATACCGAATGGTATAGAGGTCGAAATTATCCTTTCGATATCACCAATTCGACCACCACCGATATGGCGTTTGAAGAAGGCCGTGATATTTTCCCATCTATTGCGGTGGTTGTTGATCGGGTGATGGGTATGTATTTGCGCCGTCCCCAGCACAATGAGCCGTTCTTTACTGAATTCTGTGATGGCAGGATTGCGACTTGTCCGGGAATGAAGCAATGGGGGACAGTGACTTTGGCTGAAAACGGCTATACACCGTTGCAGATACTACGGTATTATTACCCCAATGACCTGAGTATTTTCTCGGCGCCGACGGCTTCTATTAGCGAATCTTTTCCGGGGGTGGCTTTGTCTCAAGGAAAACAGGGGCCGGATGTGCATTTGATGCAACAATATCTGAATCGGATTAGGCAGGATTTTCCGTTGATTCCCAATATCGAGATTGTTAACGGGATCTACAGTACAGAAACAGTTAATGCTGTGAGAACGTTTCAGAGGATTTTTGAACTTCCGCAAACTGGGATTATTGACAGAGCCACTTGGAATTCAATCTCCTGGTATTATGTGGCTGTGACAAAACTCGCCGAACTGACCAGTCAAGGGGATCAGGTTGTTGGATCCACACTCCCACCAAATACGGTAATCAGCCTAGGGGCAAGCGGTGGGTTGGTTGCACGGCTGCAATATATGCTCACATATATTGCCCAATTTTATCCTGACGTTCAGGAAGTTGCTCAAGATGGGTCTTTTGGTTCAGGGACAAGGGCTGCTGTGATATCTTTCCAGAATCGGTTTGGGTTAAACCCGGAAGGGATTGTTGATCCCGCTACATGGATTAAATTGTATGAAGTCTATCACTTGGTCAAGGGTACTGAGCCACCGATAGGGCCGGGACCAGGACCGGGACCGGGACCGGGTGCAGGAGATCCGGTTATTCGGAACATTCAGTCGACGCTCAATCAGAGGTATGGGTTCAATTTGACTGTTGACGGAATATTTGGGCGCGCGACGAAAACGGCTATTGTGATGGGGTTACAGACAGAGTTAAATCGGCAGTTTGGCAGGAATCTTGTGGTTGACGGTGTATTCGGGCCAATGACTCGGGCGGCAACAGTTAACGTTCGGCCGGGGGCCCGGGGCAATATGACTTATCTGATTCAAGCCGCTCTGTATACGAGAGGATATACAAGCGTTATTCCTGACGGCGTCTTTGGACCGGGGACGGAAACTGCTGTACGACAGTTCCAGAGGGCGCAAGGTTTAACGGCAGACGGAATTGTGGGGCCGATGACTCAGGACAGATTGTTTAGGTAGGCGGGCAGTTGGTGATGTCAATCGACAGTTGAGGGTCAGCAGTTGATGGTTGCCAATGGGAAAATCGAAAACAGATTTCGTGGTTGATTCACAATACACAATGTCTAAGGGCATTGTGTATTGTGTAATACACAATGTCTAAGGGCATTGTGTATTGTGTGCGTTTGTAAGATAATATAAAGGCACAGAATAGTTGTCCATTGTTCATAATCCATAGAAAGGGGGGTTCCCATGAGCCTGGTATATATTGGTTTCGCGCCTCATCCGCCCTTGGCGATTCCGCAAGTGGGACGCGGAGAAGAGGCCGGATGCCGGTTGACTTTGACGGGGATGGAAACTCTTGCGAAAGCTTTCTGTGATTCAGGCGCGGAGATCCTTTGTGTTGTTTCACCTCACACGCCTTGCGACGGTGAAACCCTGACTTTCCTTGAGGAGATCGCAGGTCGATTGGAAGGAGATATGGGTGCTTTTAACGCCGGGGATGTGGGGTTTTCTTTGGAGACCGTTCCGGAGATTCTTGAGGATTTGCGAGAGCTTGGGGGTCGCGGGGTTCAAGCGCGACTTGATCATGGCGTTATGGTTCCATTGTATTTCCTGGAGCGAGCCGGTTGGCATGGACGTCTTGTTGTTGTTGCGGCGCCTCAGGTTTGGGCAAAGGTGTCGCCTCGAGTTTGGGGAGAGAGGATTGCTCGTATTCTTGAAGCTTTGCCTCAGCGTTGCGGGATTATTGCCAGCGGAGATCTCTCTCATCGCCTCAAAGAAGACGGTCCTTATGGGTTCCATCCCTCCGGGCCCCGGTTTGATGAGCTGATTGTCCAAGGTTTGCGGACAGAACCGGATATTTTGGTGAGCTTGCCGGAAATTCTCGTCGAAGAGGCGGGGCAGTGCGGGTATGCTTCTTTGTTGTTGGCATTGGGGGCGCGTATGGGAGCTTGCCGGATTTTTTCGTATGAGGGTCCTTTCGGGGTGGGGTATTTAACGGCCGAGCTCTATCGGTCCTCACCGGTAGCCGGGTATGCCAAGGCCTGTTTATGTCAATATATTGAAGGGCGAGGGATCGATTCTGTGGAGGTCCCGGGGGATCCTCTGCTTGAGAAAGAGAGTGCGTGTTTTGTGACGCTGCATAAGGAGGGGGACTTGCGTGGTTGTATCGGAACTATCAAGCCTGTTCGGTCGTCTCTAGCGGATGAGATTCGTCATAACACGGTTTCTGCCGCTGTGCAGGATTCCCGATTCCGGCCTGTAGAGGCGGAAGAGTTGCCGTTGATCTCGGTATCGGTGGATGTTTTGGGCGATTTGGAGGAGGTCTCGGATGTCGCGGATCTGGATCCGCATGCCTACGGGGTTGTTGTGCGTAGTCTGGGACGATCAGGACTTTTGTTGCCTCGTCTTTCCGGGGTCGATACAGTTGAGGAACAGGTGGCGATTGCTCGACAGAAAGCAGGGATTATGTCGGGTGAAGATATTGAGATGTGGCGGTTTCAGGCAGATAGGTACTTTGAATAAGGGACTTGTACCGGTTGAGCTCGGGCAACAATGATGATGAGGAGCGGCAGGGACTATGACAGAACAATTGCATTCGGCGGTGTGTCCGCTATGTCCGCAGCATTGTGTTGTGGCGGAGGGGGGCGTGGGGCGGTGCCGGGCGCGAGGGTGTCTGGGAGGCAGGATGACTTCGTTGACCTATGGGCAGGTTGCGGCGATGCATGTTGATCCTATCGAGAAGAAACCTCTGTTTCATTTTTATCCGGGATCTTCGATTTTGTCTGTGGGTGGCAATGGCTGCAATCTGAGGTGTTCTTTTTGCCAGAACTATGAGATTTCACAACAGAAGGTACGGGGGCGGGATTTTAGACCGGCCGAACTTGCCGGGGTTGCTCAGGCCGAGAATTCTTTGGGGATCTGTTTTACCTATTCAGAACCTTTGGTTTGGTTTGAGACAGTGTTGGAGACCGCCGCATTGGTGAAGGAAGCCGGTGGGAAAACGGTTTTGGTGACCAACGGTGTGATTATGCCCCGCTACCTGGGTCAGCTGTTGGATGTTATCGACGCGGTTAATATTGATGTGAAAGCTTTTACTGATGAATTTTATCGGACTCATACTGGTGGGCGTTTATCTTGGGTGCTAAGATCTGTGGAACTACTGGCTGCCAGAGGTATCCATTTTGAGGTGAGCACTCTTGTCATTCCGGGACTCAATGATGGGAGCGAGGAGATTCGCGGGTTGGCGAAGTATTTGCGGGATTTGGGTGTGCCTTTGGCGTGGCATTTGAATCGGTATTACCCGGCTTATATGGCTGACTATCCGCCAACCCCGGAGCAGTCTTTGCGTAAATTGGCAACTGTTGGGCGGGAGTATCTGCCATATGTTTATCTGGGGAATCTGCGGTATGATGCCGCAAGTGGATCGGGTATGAACACTTTGTGTCCGACCTGCCAGAGTGTGGTTGTTGATCGGAGGGATTCTGTTCGCGTGAAAGTTGTGGATGGGAAGTGCCCGCAGTGTTCAGCTGAGATATGGGGGATATGGCAAACAGAATTAGTCCCTTACGGACGCGAAGCGTCAAAAAAGAACAAGAAAATCAACCATTCTGAATACTGAATCCTGGATACTGAATACTTGCGGGCGTAGCCCGCATTAGGATAATGTAATAGAAAAAAAGAACGCGCGTTCTATAATACTTTTGACGAAAGACATGTTTTGTTATATGATTTATTGAGGTTGGCATTTTCTCACAGCTGATGCGAGATAAAAAGGAAGAAACTCAATGTTCTGAAGTAGGTGCTGTGATGTTTGGTCTGGAGATGTATCAAGGATATGATCTGGATGTTTTCTATTGGATTGAGCCTGTTTCTTTTATGGGAGAGGATTATAATCTTCTTACGGCTTCTGTTGATCATGATATAGACAGAATGGTTGTCTACTGTGCTTTGAGGAAGCCTGTTCCTCCAAATTACGCGATAATCGGTTTCGGACAAGGTCATGAAGAATACCTGGCTGAGTTGAGGAACAGCCTACGCCATGCAGGAACAGTGCGTCTTGTCCCGGATCATGCGGCTAACCTTCAAACCATCAGGCAAGTTCTTGAATACTTGGATGGACGTAGGCGGGATTTCGCTTTGCGTCTGAGGCTTTTTGGCACAGAATTTCAACAGAAAGTTTGGCGGGAATTGCTGAAAATCCCTTATGGGGTAACCATAAGCTATGGAGACATAGCGTATGCTGTGGGGAACCGGAAGGGGGCGCGTGCGGTTGGTATGGCTAACAACCGGAATCCAGTATCATTGATAGTGCCTTGTCATCGTGTTATCGGCAAAAACGGTAAGCTGGTGGGGTATGGCGGGGGGCTGGATATTAAAGAGAAGCTGCTGTCTTTGGAAAAGATGAACGCGGAAATATCAGTAACGTGTACCGGCTGAAGGGAGTGCCCGAGATGGATGATTTCATTGGCGACTTTGTCGGGAATAAAGGCGATCTCTGGGGTGGCAAACGCTATAATGCGTTGGCGGCTCATTTGCGTCGTCAATTCGGTAACAAAATCGTGAAGGTCGGGCTGGACGCCGGTTGTTCCTGCCCGAACCGGGACGGCAATGTTGGGACAGGAGGATGTCTTTTTTGCAGCCCTCGGGGATCAGGGGACTTTGCCGGTGACAGCCGCGCCGGGATTGCTGAGCAGTACGAAGAGGTGCGGCGGCGCACTTTGGTAAAATGGCCCCAGGCTCGATACATAGCCTATTTTCAATCCTATACTTCCACTTATGGAGACCCTGCCCGGCTTGCGAGGCTGATGCGCGAAGCGTCACTTCTACCGGATGTTGTGGGAACCGTCCTTGCAACGCGGCCTGATTGTCTGGGGGATGAGGTGATGGAGGTGTTGACGAACCCGTTAACAACACCCCTTTGGCTGGAAATCGGCTTGCAGACGATCCATGATTCAAGCCTTGAGATCATGAACAGGGGTCACGATTTCGCTTGTTTTCTCAATGCCCTGGAACGTTTGAAGCCTTATAATATCCCGGTTTGCGCCCATATTGTCTTGGGGTTACCATGGGAAACCCGCGGGATGATGATAGAAACCGCCCGTCGGGTTGCTCTTTTGCCTTTACAAGGTGTGAAGATTCACGCGCTCTATATTATCAAAGGATCGGAGTTGGGGCGGATATGGCAAAGGAGAAAAGAGAGCTCATCCTTTGGGGTTGATGTTGAAGATGGATATAAAGGAGGAGAAGGGGGAGACAGAAGAGCCGGAGAAGGAAGGGACGGAGACGGAAGAGACGGAGAAGAAAAGGGCCAAGTCGTTTGGGAAGATTCGTGGAAGTTGCTCAGTCGGCAAGAGTATGTTGAGTTGGCAGCTGATGTTCTGGAGATTTTGCCGGCGCATTTTATAATTCATCGTCTAACAGGGGATGGTAGGTATAAGGATGTTATGGCGCCGACATGGACGCTGGCGAAATGGGAATTGTTGAACGCTATTGATCGGGAGATGGAGAGAAGGGGGAGCCGGCAAGGGGGTACAACCGAGAATCGTCCGCTGGCCGTTTTTTGTTGACGCTTTGCGTCTGTAAGGTACTAATGCGGTCTTCGACCGCAAGTATTCAGGATTCAGTATTCAGGATTCAGAATGTGGATTCTCTTGTTTTTTGTTGACGCTTTGCGTCTGTAAGGTACTATTATTATGGGAGGCAAACATTATGTCTAAGCATTTCGAAAAGGCTAAATACGTTGTTCCGGTATTGGTTATTATTGTGGTTTCCCTGGTTATGTCCCTCGCGGTTTCTCCGATATTGCGGGCAAATCCCAAAGATGTTCCTTTTGCAATACTATCCCTTGATGTAGGTGTGCAGACCCCTGCGGGGAGTATGAATATGGGCACCGAAATGATCAACAGGATGACAGAGGGACAGCCCGGGGCGGAATCTCCAATTCAATGGTCTGTGCTAACCAGTCGTGAGGATCTTGACGAGTCGCTGGGGGACAATAAATACTATGGCGCTTTGGTGTTCCCGGCAGACTTTACCGCTAAACAATCTGCAGCGGCATCCGGAATGGGGGAAGCGCCCGAGGTTGAAGTCATTATCAATGTGGGTAAACATGTTATGTTGGCAACACAAATGCAGGCAGTCATCACCTCAATGCTGCAATCCGTGGGACTGAAAACAAATGTGATATTAATTCACAATGCTGACATCGGCGGCGGCGGTATGTCTGCCCTTATGGGTCCCCAGATGCTGATCATGCCTCTGATCATGATGGTCATTTCCGGATCGTTATTGCTGTTCTTCTTTTTCCGCCCGAAAAAAGGTGCGAGCATCTCAGAAAGGCTTAAATCGTATGTGTTTCAATTATTGTATGCTGTCGGGTCATCCTTCCTGATAGGTTTCGCGGCGGTGTTTATTGTGACGTGGGCCGGAGGCTTATCTTTGCCTATTGTCGGCCTTGGTATTTTCCTGTGGTTTGCTTCGTTCTGTATTATGGCGGTTCTTCTTGGTGCGTTTAATGTTATTGTGCCACTGGGAGTGCTGGCAGCGGTAACTTTCTTCTCCTGCGGTTTATCGGCCGCTATGCTTGCACCGGAAATGATGCCGGGATGGTACAGAAGCTTTATCTATCCATGGATCCCTCAAAGATTCATTAGTGAAGGCATACGGACAATCATCTATGTCGGGGATAGCGCGAATACCGGAACCATTTGTGCTCTTTTGATACTGGGGGCCGTAGGGATCGTGCTTTTTGCGATCGCACTATTTGTGCCGTCGAAAGGAGCGATAGCGACGGAAACGGCAGGATCCCCGGAAACGGCAGGATCCCCGGAAACCCCGGAAACCCCGGAAACCCCGGAATCCAAAGAATCCACAGAAACCCCATAAACCAGTCTATCACAGGTGAAACGGGGATAGTGATGAAACAGCATACGCCCAACACTGTGAATACGTTTACTGTGAATACGTTTATTGAGATAGCAGAGGATTGTCCCTCAAGCAAAGGGTAACCGGCTAAAGCCCGCCTAAGGTTATGGAAAGTGAGTTCGTCTATGTACGTTGTTAACGCCCAACAGATGCGGGAAATCGACAGGCGCGCCATCACACAGTGGGGCATTCCCGGGATGGTTTTAATGGAGAACGCGGCTAAAGCTGTTATCAGTGCCGCAACAGAGCTGCTTGGTTGTCCGCGAGATTCGTCTTCCCTTTGGTTGTCTGCCACCATCTTGGTTCTGGCAGGGAAAGGGAACAACGGGGGAGACGGGCTGGCGATTGCCCGTCATCTTCAAATCCTGGGTTTTGTACCCCAGGTCTATTTGTTCGCCGATCCGGGAGATCTGTCCGGCGATGCCCTCAGCAATTATGATCTCTTTAACAAAATGGACGGTAAGATCTGTGATGCCCGCCTCGAGGAATCCTACAGGCAATTCGGCAGGGATGTTCAAAGCTGTCAGATGGTTGTGGACGCGATTTATGGTACCGGCTTTGAGGGTGAACTGCCGGAAGAGGCCGCTCGGTATTCGAAGATACTCAATTCTGTGTGTTCGAAGAGTTTTTCTTCTGGTGGTGGGTCAACATCAGATTTGCTGACAGTGTTATCCGATTGTCAACGACCTCTTGTGGTTGCTGTGGATATCGCCAGTGGTCTTGGAGCAGCGTCAGGGCGGGCAGCGGCAGCAGCCGTTCGGGCAGATTTGACGGTAACTTTTGGATTGCCCAAGCTTGGTCATTATTTGGGACAAGGGCCTGAATATACAGGAAAACTCATTCTCGACAGAATCTCATTGCCGGAACATGTCATAGCCGCTCAAGACATCCGAACAAAAATTATTACGGCGGATGCCATAAGGGAATACCTTCCCCGGCGCGAAAGGGACGGGCACAAAGGAACCCATGGCTGCGGCCTCATTGTGGGGGGATCGACAGGTATGAGCGGCGCGGTGATTTTGGCAGGCCGGGCGGCTTTGCGTTGCGGGATCGGCCTTGTCCAGATTGTAACACCGGCGCAGGTGGCTCCAATCGTAGATGCCGGTATCACCGAAGGTACCGTATGGCCGACTTGGCCTCTGGACGACGGTGGCACGATGGATGATCGCGCCTGGAGTGTTATCGCCGAACGCCTTGCCCATGCCCAGGCTTGCGCAGTCGGGCCGGGGCTCAAACAACCGCCACAATTTGCGGAGGTTTTGGAACGGATCCTTAACGAAACAGATATCCCTCTTATTCTTGATGCTGACGCCCTGAATCTTTTGGTGGGGAATATGGGTATGCTTCAACCGCGACAGGGACAGGATCCTCAAAGAACCAATTTGGTTATGACACCTCACCCGGGCGAGATGGCACGTTTGTGCAACATAAGCATAGCGGAGGTTCAGAACAACCGTTTGGAGCTGGCTCTTCAAAAAGCGGCGGCATGGAACGCTGTGTTGGTCCTCAAGGGAGCCAACACCATTGTCGCTTCACCCACGGGTCATGCCGCAATCAACACAACCGGCAATTCCGGATTGGGGACAGGTGGAACAGGAGATGTGCTCACCGGCTGTATGTTGGCTTGGCTGGCGCAAGGGGTTCCTTCCTATGAAGCTGCGTTATTAGCTGTCTATTTACACGGTCAAGCCGCTGATTTTTTGGCTGCCGATAGTGGAGGGTTTGGCTTTACCGCCGGAGAAGTGGCAGATGCGCTGCCTAAGAGTCGGCAACGTCTATGAATTGGAACTTTTTTGTGAGTGGTTTTGAGATATTTGCAAGATTTCTGAGATCTATAAGCAGGATTTGTGAGTCGGTGTGAGATTCTTGCTGTCGTATAGACAAGCATGTTACCATGGATTATACTGGTCATATTCGTTTTGCATTATTCTGGTTTTCACAACGTACTTTCAACAAAACACAAGAAGGGAGAACAACCACATGTCTAAAGACATTCGCCCTGTATGGGCCGCGATTGATCTGCAGGCATTGCGCCACAATTACCGTCTTTTGCAAAACCTCTGCCATCCCGGCGGCGTTATGCCGATTGTTAAAGCCGATGCCTATGGGCATGGTGCCGTGGAGGCGGTTGAAGCCCTATGGGCAGAAGGGGCGCGAATGTTTGGCGTAGCCTATTTAGAAGAGGCACTGGAATTGAGCGAAAAATATAACCAGGCGCGGATTCTGGTCATGGGCCCCAGCTTGCCGACGAAGGCCGAAGCTTTTGTCGCGGCTTTTCATGGGACAATTATTCCGGCCGTTTCGTCTTGGGATCAGGCGGTGGCTTTCTCTCAAGCCGCCAGCCATGCGGGAACAACTCTTGGCGTCCATATTAAAGTGGATACGGGTATGGGACGGTTGGGTTTTTTGGCTACCCGGACACCGGGGGATTCCTCGGAATCGGTGGCCCATATTATCCAACGCATCAGCCGGTTACCCGGCCTCCATTTGGAAGGGATCTATACCCATCTGACCGATGCCGATGAGGAGATTTCTATCGCCGATGAACAGTGGGGACTATTTCAGGAGATCCGGTCGGATTTGACGGCGTTGGGGGTTAGCATCCCTGTTCAACATATCGCCAACAGCGCAGGGATTCTGCGCTGGACAGGGCGGCCCGATAGGATGGCCGATTACAGCCGTCCGGGGATCGTGCTCTACGGCATATCGCCCTCTTCGGATCCCCGGCCGCCGGCTGATTTCCGTCCGGTGCTCAGCTTGTGTAGTAAAATTACGCATATCAAAGATTTGCCGGCCGGACACAGTGTCAGTTACAACCGGACATATGTCGCTAAGACGCCGATTCGGTTTGCGATCCTTCCTCTTGGCTACGCCGATGGGTTGCGGCGGGAACTGTCCAACCTGGGTCAAGTGCTGATCAGAGGGTGTCGGGCTCCAATTATTGGGAGGGTATGCATGGATCAGACGATGGTGGATGTGACCGGCATTCCCGACGCAGCTGTGGGGGATGAAGCGATTTTGATAGGCCGGTCGGGACAGGATGAGATTACTGCCGGGGAAATGGCCGGATGGTGCCGGACCATTCCTTATGAGATTGTTTGTGGGATTTCTAAACGTGTGCCACGGGTGTATGTGAATTCTGAACCTGCTTAAGGATACATTTCGCAATGCTTTTGACCAATATATCTTAGAAAAACCTTAATATTTCCTTACCTGCATGTTTGATTTTTCCGGTTAGGCTTTATGTATTGAGACAATCAAGACACGAAGAAAAAATGCAGTGAGGTGGTATTATATGGTCGCCGGAACGACAAGTCAAAGGCGCAACAAAGGGTTTCTGATGAAAGGATTTATCTTTGTCTGCTTGTTTGTGGGTTTCTTTGTGTTCCTCGCGCAGACATCTTCGATATCCTTGCCGGTGTCTCTGCCAACGTTTTTTGAATCGAAACAATCCGCAAGCGCGTTAACCGGCACTGAAAAGGAATTAACGGTTCCCCTCAGTGTTGCGGACATCAAGAATACCGGTTTTCTGGAACTTGTGAATCGGGATACCCCGGTGAATCCGAATAACCTTGTAGGTGGAAAACCGGTGGGGTTGCGGTTGGTCTCATCATTTCCAAGCATCGGCTACAGCACACATGATATTGAACTCCAAGGGGCAGACCTGGAAGCTGTGAACAAACTTTTCATTGACGCACGGGCTGCCGGAATCAAGACACTGTACGTCAGTAGCGGTTACCGCACTTATGCGACCCAAAAACAGATCTACAATGAAGCACAAAACAAATCTTTCGTTCAACCGCCAAACCATAGCGAGCACCAAAGTGGGTTGGCAGTTGATATCATGGCATCGGATGTGACGCTTGAGACGATGGCTTCATCCCGGGAGGGGCGGTGGCTAGCGGATAATTCCTGGAAGTATGGCTTGATATTACGCTATGCACGGGATAAGATTGATATAACAGGGATCGCCTATGAACCTTGGCATTTTCGTTATGTGGGCCAGCCTCATGCCTGGTATTGCCAACAAAATAACCTGTGTTTGGAGGAATACCTGGATTTCTTAAGAAGGGAAGGCGGCTACAGGGCAGACTATGGCGGCAAAACGTATACTGTTGTCTACGTAATACCCAAAGACGGCAAAATATATGTGCCGGAGAATAAGAGCTTCAGCGTTTCCTCTGATAACAGAGGAGGGTATGTGGTAACAATAGGCGGTTAAGCGGAATCCAGCTGAAGCTACCTGCTATGCTGATCGCCGCATTAGTCCCTTACGGACGCGAAGCGTCAAAAAAGAACAAGAAAATCCACATTCTGAATCCTGAATCCTGAATACTGGATACTTGCGGTCGAAGACCGCCTTAGGGAGAGGAATCTGTTATGGACTATTCTGTACTGATATGTGACGATGATGAGGATATATTGTCTGTGTTGGAGATCTATCTGAGACAAGATGGTTATCAAGTTATCCGGGCACGAAATGGTCTTGAGGCTGTTGAGGCTGTGGCTGGTGAAACCGTTCACCTGATCCTGCTTGATGTTATGATGCCGGAAATGGACGGGATTCAGGCGGCGGTGAAGATTCGGGAGATCAGCAACGCGCCCATTCTATTTCTCAGCGCGAAGAGCGAAGATACAGACCGGGTTCTTGGGCTGAATATGGGTGGGGACGACTATATCACCAAGCCATATAATCCTGTGGAATTGCTGGCGCGGGTGCGGGCAGCTTTGCGTCGTTACGCCCGGTTGGGTCGATTAGCGGAACCCTCTGCCGATGCCGATGCTGAACAAGGGGTTTACCGAACGGGGGATCTTGTCCTAGACGATCCTCAAAAAAGAGTGACGCTGGATGGTGAGGACGTGGGGCTGACAGCCCTGGAGTACAACATCCTCAAATTGCTTATGACCAATATGGAACGGGTGTTTACATCAACTCAGATCTATGAAGCGGTTTGGGATGAGCCCGCGTTTCATGTCTCCAAAACGGTGTCGGTCCACATCCGACATATCCGGGAGAAGATTGAGATCAACCCGAAAGAACCTCGGTATCTAAAAGTCATCTACGGGCTTGGTTACAAGGTTGTTCGATTATCCTGATTATCGGGTGAGCCATGAGGGTGAGCCATGAGGGTGAGCGACAAAGGTGAGCATGATGATAGGGGTGGATTATTATGGCAAATAAGATTTTGGTTTCACCGGTAACGAAAAGTATCATTTTGATCTTAGGGTACTTTTCGGCGCTCTCCCTGGTTCGCGCTTCCAGTGGCGCGTTCAACTTCTACATTCGTGAAGCTATCGGCAACGCGCTCAAAATGCCGTCTATGGTGGCTTTATTGATGCTTGGGATGTGCGCTACGGTGCTTTATATTGCAATATGGCAATCCAGAAACGATAAAATTTCAGTTCCGTGGCGGGGTGTGGATATTTCTCTGCTCATGGTTTTCGCATATGGTATCTTTCTCACGGGTATTAATTATGCAATGCATCAAAGGGTTCTGTCGCTGTTTTTCGGCTTTGCCTCCCATACCCAGTTGTTGCTGCTTTCGATGCTGGTTTATATGGCTGCTATGGCGATTTTGATGGAAATCGCGGCACGTGTACGGGACAACAAATTGGTTGAAACACTTTACTGGTACCGGTTCTTCAAACTTTATCCCATATGGCGGCCTGTTGGATTATTGATGGCTGTGCTCTTGGCGGGCATTCTGCTGTATATGTTGGTTATCTGCCCGCTTAAAATCATGGGGACGGGGATGAATGTTTTTTGGCTGATGGTATCGGCACTGGCCTTGGCGGCGCTCACCTACATTTGTTATTTCATTTTGTCCCTGTCCCAGGAATACGACAAAGCTAATGCCGAAAAAATCAGGGCGGAACGGTTCAAAGCCGAACTCATTACCAATGTATCTCATGACATTCGGACCCCACTGACCTCAATCATTAACTATGTGGATTTGCTCAAAGATTTGACCATCGACAAAGCTGATTTCATCAAGTATGTGAATATCCTCGACAAGAAAACGGCGCGTCTGAAAACCTTAATTAACGACTTGATGGAAGCCTCAAAGGCGGGAACAGGCAATTTGAGTGTGAATGCGAGTGAAACAGACCTGGCCGAAATGGTGGGGCAGATCGCCGGAGAATTCGATGATCTCCTGAGTGAGCGCAACCTAACCCTGGTATACCGCCAACCGGATCAACCTGTATTGGTATGGGTGGATAACGCGCATCTATGGCGGGCTTTGGAGAATTTGTTTGTTAACGCGGCCAAGTATGCTTTACCGGGAACCCGGGTTTTTGCCGAAATAGCGCGGCAGGAGAGGACGACGGTATTCACTCTGAAAAACACGTCTCAGGCTCCCCTTGATCTGGCCGGCGACGCCTTGACCGAGCAGTTTATCCGAGGTGACCGCGCCCGCCGGGAGGAAGGCAACGGATTGGGGCTGTATATAGCCAAAAGTTTGACAGAATTGATGGGAGGGCGATTGGACATCCGCGTTTCCGGAGATTTGTTTGAAGCGGAGATACGGTTCAATTGATACGCGTCAAGTCAACTGTCAATGGCTCTGCAATACCCGGCCATTTCAATTACGGATTGACCCTGTTCAGTTATCAGAAAATCCCGTAAGACACGAGCCGGCGAATCTGTCGGCTCGTCAGCGCGTATCACCGCGTAATAGTTGGTGGTGAAGGGGTAACTGCCGTTGATCAGATTCTCGTTATCCGGCGATATGCCATTAATTTTCAGGACTTTGATACTGTCATTTTTATAGAGATTATTGATGTAATAGTTATAGGTGTACCCAATACTCGCGGCGCCGTTTTCGTACTCGGCGACGACGTCGACCAGCGCTCCCATGAATTCGATAATTTCTATCGTTGTTTCAAGAGGAGGAATAATGGGTTTCCCCTCCATAACCAACTGTTCCATGGCTGTCTGACTGCCGGAATTGGGCTCCCGTTGAAAAGCCCGTATGGGCTTGTTTTTGCCGCCCACTTGTTTCCAGTTGGTGATTTTCCCGGAGTAGATATCCTGTATTTGTTCAATCGACAGGCTGTCCACGGGGTTGTTTTTGTGTGTAATAAACACAAATCCGTCGCAGGCAATGGGGGTCAGATCCAACTCGACACCCAGGGATTGGGCGTATGATGTCTCTTCATAAGAGGGGGGCGTGACAAGAATTAGGCTCGTCGGAACTGAAGAGAATCGACAGGTCTTATGGATGAGGTTCAAATAGGCTCTGTGGGTAGTAGAATGATCTGTGATATGGCTTGCCATAACATTGGCATCATTGTAATCATAGAACTGACGGAGCAGTTCGGCTGTAATCGGGATGGTTGCCGTGGAGCCGTCAATGATAAAGATCTCACTTTCGGGAACCACAGGATCTTCGATGATTCTGCTCCAATTGTCGCTTCGGGTTATCCGTTCGTTAAGATTATCGGTTTGATCACGGGTTCCGGGAGGTCTCCGATCACTGTATTGAAGCCAAATACTCACAACCAAGGTCGCGATTGCCAGCGAAAGACATCCAAAAACAATGAGAGTTTTTCTCAAACAAATCATCTCCAATCTGACCCGCCTATCGGGGTACTAATGCGGGCTACGCCCGCAAGTATTCAGGATTCAGTATTCAGGATTCAGAATGTGGATTTTCTTGTTTTTTATTGACGCTTCGCGTCTGTAAGGTACTATGGACGTATCTTCGCCGGTATTGACAAAATCCCTTTTTTGCTGAATACTAGAGATATTACGAGTAGAATAGACCAGGGAGAGAAAGAACCGGTTATTGTCAATATTTTTGCTGCGAAAGCGACTCATAAGGCTGAATATGCTGTAAAAAAGGATTACACGTTGAGAGGTGGTTCTCTTGGTAGATATCAAAAATTATGAACCCTTTTGGGGGAAATGGTACATGAGTGATTTGCTTGGCGAAGGGTCTTATGGCAAAGTCTATAAAATCAGTCGGCAAGAATTCGATCAAACCTACGACTCTGCGCTTAAGATTATTTCTATCCCCTCTGATGAATCAGTCATACGGCAGATGGAGAGCGAAGGACTTGGAGCAGAAACCATACGTGAATCATTAATGGTTCTTGTAAAAGATATCATCAAAGAAATCAACCTTTTGAGCGCGTTTCGGGGCAACAGCCATATAGTTAGCTACGAAGATCATATGGTTATTGAAAACCCCGTTCCTTCCGAGCCTCTCGATCAACAGTCCCACAAAAGCGGCAAAGAGAGAACAACCCCAGAATACTTGATCCTGATCCGCATGGAACTCCTCGAAAGTTTGGCCGGCAACGCGACACAAATAAAGATGTCTCCATCAGAAGTTGTCAAATTGGGTGTCCATATCTGCAGGGCATTAGAGAGATGCGCCATGAAGAATATTATTCACAGGGATATAAAGCCTGACAATATCTTTGTTTCTGAATACGGCGATTACAAATTGGGTGATTTCGGCATCGCTCGTCAAATCGAACGAAACATGTCCGGGCTCTCAAGAAAGGGCACATATTCCTATATGGCCCCGGAGGTTTACAAGGGCGAAATGTACGGGACAGGTGTCGACATATACTCCTTGGGGATCGTTATGTACACTCTTCTGAATAACAATAGGAGCCCTTTTCTGCCGGATTACCCCAAGAGAATCATGCCTGAAGACCGTGACAGCGCACTGCTAAGACGTATGGGTGGCGAACCGATCCCTGTTCTCAAAGGCATCAGTCCTGAACTCAACGCAATTCTTCAGAAAGCTTGTGCTTTTGATCACCATCAGAGGTTTACCAATTCCGCTCAGTTCCGTAAAGAACTTGAGGCGATTGAACCCGAATTGGAAATAATCGCGGCGGGGCAGCTTCTGGGAAACGAGTTGAAGAACGAACCAAAGACAAAAAAAGAGCTGAAGAGAGAGCCGAAGAGCGAACTGAAGAGCGTTCCGAAGAACGAACTGAAGAGCGAGCTAAAGAGCGTTCCGAAGAACGAGTTAAAGAGCCTACTGAAGCGTGAGCCGAAGGACGAGTTAAAGAGTGAGCCGGAGAGCGAACCGAGTATAAAGAAAGAAATCACGAGTTTGGCGGAGCTTCAGCAAGGGGAAGAGAATCGAGAAGAAAGAAAAAGGAAATTCTTGGCTCTTGCTGGTGTATCGTGCTTAGCAGTGTTGCTGGCAATCGGATTAATAATCTATATTTTTTCTGATCGGAGCCAAGAAGATACTCTGACGTTTGAAGCATCCAAACGTATTCTGGAAATAAGAAACCAGGAAATTCATGATTTTTATGAACCCCATTCAGGACTTGAGGAAGAGAGCTATCTTGTACTTGGTGCCGGTGTTGATAGCCTCGGCAGCAAGTCGGGCAGCAATGAAATAGGCCCCGATGATTATAGGGAGGACGGGAGTCCGAACAATAGCGGTTCAGATGATGACACCGCAGACGGGACCAAAACAGACGGGACCAAAACAGACGGGACCAAAACAGACGGGACCAAAACAGACGGGGCCAAAACAGACGGCACCAAAACAGACGGGACCAAAACAGACGGCACCAAGACAGACGGAACCAAGACAGACGGCACCAAAACAGACGTCCCCCGGGTGATTACGTATAATTATACAGAAAATGGCGGGACAAGCACGACAAAGATCAAAGCGTCCGTTGTGAGTGGGGCAGCGGTGGATCTGACTCCTAAGGCTACCAAAAAAGACTGGGAGTTTGTCGGTTGGAATACAAATAAAGCCGCGACGAAAGGTCTGGCTTCCTACGCCATGCCGGGAACCGATGTGACCTTGTATGCAATCTATAAGAAAACTCTGAAAGCGACTTTCAGGGACTATAGCGGAGGGACCCTTGTCGCCCGTTCGGATTCTGTGGATATATACAACAAGGCTGTCAGTGGGGAGATTAAAGTTCCTCAGGAGAACACCTATACAGGATGGTCCCCCCGAGGATGGAGCACGTTAACAACACCTGACGCAGCTGCCAAGGTTGCCAAGGGCGGCGGCGCGTTCTCGATAAGTGCCGATACAACTTTATATGGACTGTATGAGCGTAGTCTTACCGTGAGTTATGAAGGGCTTGCTCAATATGCCGGTATCCTTCCGGCAAGTGAGATGAAACCGCAATATGCAAACAGTTATGCCATCGGCAGTTGCACCAGTCAGACATTCCAATTGAAGGATGTTTCGAATCCTAAGGGGTTAGGCATTTATTACTGGGTTGCCAGCAGTGACGGAAAGTACTACAATCCCGGAGACAGCATTGTTGTCGTTAGTGACACCAAGATGAGTTTATTTATTTCTAAGGCCCGATGAATCACCTAATGCGGTCTTCGCCCGCAAGTATTCAGGATTCAGTATTCAGGATTCAGAATGTGGATTTTCTTGTTTTTTATTGACGCTTCGCGTCTGTAAGGTACTAAGCGACTAACAAGCGATCAACAGTTTCACCGAGAACCTGGCCAATGCTATCGTTGATGCGTAGGTTAGCCTTGGCGTCGTATGCGGTGATGCCTTTGTTGATAATGACAAGCTTATTGCCGTTGTAGTACCCTATAAGCCCGGCGGCGGGATGCACATTGAGGGAAGTGCCGCCGACGATAAGCATATCCGCGGCAGAAATGCAGCCAATGCTTTCCGACAAAATTCCGTTATCAAGCCCTTCTTCATAGAGGACCACATCCGGGCGGACCATACCGCCGCATTGGGTGCATTTTGGTATGCCTTCAGAGCCGGTGATGATATCAAGAGTATAATCTGCGCGACAACGAACACAGTAATTACGCGCGGCACTGCCATGGAGCTCCAGGACCCGGCAGCTTCCGGCTTGCTGGTGCAGACTGTCAATGTTCTGCGTGACAATCGCTTTGAGTTTTCCGGCTTCTTCAAGCCTGGCCAGGGCTCTGTGAGCGGCGTTGGGTTCGGCGGAAGAGAAAATAAGGTTCTTGCGATAGTATTCGTAAAAGATTTCGGGTTTGCTCAGAAAAAAGCTGCGGGATAGAATGGTTTCCGGGGGGTACCCGAAAGCTTCTTTGGTGGCGTAGATGCCTTTTTCGCTGCGAAAGTCGGGGATACCGCTTTCCGTGGATACACCGGCACCTCCGAAGAAGACAATGTTGTCTGAGTCTTTCATCCAATCGAATAATGTGGATGTTGCCATGGCGCTCCCTCCTTTACTGTCCAAGTGCCTATCGGTGTACAGAATCGTTGGCGTATCTTCGCCGGTATAATTCGGCGTGGGCTTAGTCCTATCTTAATGCACATTGAGATCTTGTGCAAGTTCATACTTGGGGCTGTTGCAAAACAACAGTCCCCCCAAAAAAGAAAAAGCGAGTTTGTAAAAAGCTCGCTTTTTGTTGTAGAATTGAGGTATGACAAA
>WRJI01000036.1 GCA_009778595.1 Peptococcaceae bacterium
CCTTTGCGGAGGGCTTGATGCGGATCTAAGCGAACAGAGCGATAGCAAACTCAACTGTCTGAGCGCAACGCAGTGGAGCGAGTTTTGAGTTTGCCGCGGCGGAGCATAGAGCCGCACAAGACCAGAGCACGGCTTGCGGGACAGGCCATGTCCAGACCGCCCCCCGTAGCCTTGCGCGGCGCCGCACAAGACCGGAGAACGGCTTGCAGGACAGGCCATGTCCAGACCGCCCCCCGTAGCCTCTCCAACCCCTATTTTCGCAATACGAATACATTTTTCCTATATTCAATCAACCCGTCCCTCTTCATCCGCGCCAACTCATGGGACAAGGCACTGCGTTCCACACACAAATAATCCGCCAGCTCTTCCCGATTAAACGGGATCTTGATTTGATTCCCTTGTTTGGGCACAAAGGTTTCCAAGTAGTACAGCACCTTGGAACGAATCGTTTTGAGGCTAATAATTTCCATCTTGTTCTGCAATTGAATGTTTTTGTTCGCGAGGAGTCCAAGCATGTTGCCTATCAATCGGGTATGGAAAGCGCAAACATTCGGACAGGAATGCAGCAATCTCGCAAAACTCAATAACAAAACCGCCCCGTCGGTGACAGCCATCACCGTGATCGGGCTCTCTGCAACACCGGCGCAACATAACGCTTCCGCAAATATATCTCCTTGTACAGCAGCCGCCAATAGGTCTCTTTTGCCGTCATAGTCCTCGCGAATAATGTGGAGCTGTCCCGCCAGAACAATACCAAGCTGTTCCGGTTTTTCCCCGGCGGCCAAAATGATTTGATCTTTCTTAACGGAGACCACTTCAGCACCGATGCAGCTTAGCATCACCCCAAGCTCTTCAGACTTAATCCCGGCAAACAAAGTGAAATCGCACAGTATTCCATAATATTCCTGCATACCCGTCTCAAACTTTCTTCATTTCCGTGGTTATAACCACGGAATATTTTTATTCAGTATAGTACACTCAGAAAGGATTCGCAAACGCATCATGACAGACGGAAGAAATCCCATCACCCCCGAATGTTGAATTAGCATAAAAAACATAATGAGGAGGAACACACGAATGGATTCTATGTTTTGTTTTCAATGTGAGCAGACCTCTAAAGGAATCGGATGCAAAATATCAGGTGTCTGCGGCAAACTTCCTGATACCGCCAACGCTCAAGATGTGCTGACCTGCGAAATGATTGCTTTGGCCACAACGCTGGCTGAACAGAATTCCCAAAGTGTTTCCGGCATTGATCTTATCGTAGACGGCCTGTTCACCACAGTCACCAATGTTAATTTTGACAGCGAAGTCATCGCCAAACTCACTGATGCGGTGCGTTCAGAGCGCGAAAACTTGGGCGGCACAATACAAATGCTAGCAAAAGATCTGTTCTCCGGTGACGAAAACATCGTCTCCCTGCGCTCCACCCTGCTGTTTGGTCTTCGTGGTATGGCCGCTTATGCCCACCACGCCCGCATCTTAGGCAAACGCAATCGCGAAGTCGACTCTTGGTTCATCGAAGGATTAGCCGCTCTGGCCAAGGACCATACCGTTGAGGAGTGGCTCGGTCTCCTCATGGAATTTGGTGGTGTCAATCTGAAGTGTCTGGCGCTCTTGGACGAAGCCAACACCTCCGCTTACGGCAACCCTGTCCCCGTCCAAGTCTCCATGGAGATCGAACCCGGCCCCTTCATTATTGTTACCGGTCACGACCTGCGGGATCTGCAGATGCTGCTGGAACAATCCCAGGACAAAGGGGTCAACGTGTATACCCATTGTGAGACCCTGCCCGCTCATGCCTATCCCGAACTCAAAAAATACCCCCATCTCAAAGGCAACTTCGGAACGACCTGGCAATATCAACAGAAAGAGTTTGACGGCGTTCCCGCTCCCATTCTCTATACCACCAACTGCCTGATGCCGCCTCGTGCAAGCTACGTCGACCGTATCTATACAACTTCGGTTGTAGGATTTCCTGGCTCAAAACACATTGAAACAGACGCTAAAGGCAACAAAGATTTCAGCGGGCTGATTGATCAGGCTCTCCGGCTGGGGGGTTACCAGGAACCCCGGCAGTTGACCGGCGTCAACGGCGGCACAACGGTCACCACAGGGTTCGGCCGCCAAGCCATTCTTGACAATGCCGGAACCATAATTGACGCGGTCAAAACCGGAGCCATCAAACACTTCTTCCTTGTGGGCGGATGTGATGGCATCAAACCCAACCGCGGCTACTACACGGACTTCGTCAAGCAAGCCCCGGCAGATACCGTCATTCTGACCTTGGCCTGCGGCAAATACCGGTTCAACGACCTCGATATCGGCACCATCGGCCCCTTCCCCCGCATACTCGACATGGGTCAGTGTAACGACACTTACGGCGCTGTTCAGGTTGCGACGGCTCTGGCCGGAGCTTTTGAATGCGGCGTTAACGACCTGCCTCTGACTATGGTGCTTTCCTGGTATGAACAAAAAGCTGTTTGTATACTGCTGACCCTGTTGTCCCTCGGGATTAAAAATATCTATATCGGGCCCAGTGTGCCGGCTTTCTTCTCCGAAACTGTTCTCAACGTGTTGGTAGATATGTTCGATCTTCATGTGCTCAGCACTCCCGAGAGCGATTTGGCTCAAATGCTGAACAAATAAGCGTTCAAACAAGGATACCGGTTGACAGAAAGTCATCCGGTATCCTTGTCGTTGGCCGGTTTGACCCCACTCACCAGGTAATGGGGCCGTTCCACCAATTTGCGCCTCTTAAAGACTTTGCGTAATCCGCCAAACTCCAAGCTTGGATATCTTCCAGGAAAACGATTTGGACTTCCAAACATTTCATTTCCGCTGTCTCGCCCGTCCACACATTGTCCGGAACGCGCCCGCTGTTCTCCAGAAGATAGTCATGATACAATTTCGAATGATACGCGTCATGAACAATCGTGCTGGCGTACCAAGCCGTTGACGCATTGTATGTCAGGCTGCTGACATTATAAGTAGGCGGATTCAAATAGGGCATCATCCCACTGGAAGAATCCTGGCGGATCCTGCCAATGTATGCCGACACCATGCCGCTTGCTTTCTCTGATTGATTAACAACAGCCAGCGCTTTTTGCGTATTTTCCTTAAACCCTGTGTTGCCGATAATCTCAATTTCCGTCAAGAGATCCCTTAACATCTCCGGTGATGTCGGCGGATCCGTTGACTCGGTTCCGGTAGCGGACATTTCAGGGGATACGGTGTGGACACAGGCTGTCATGCACAAAGACGCCACGAACAGTCCCGCCAACAAACAAGCCAACAGAAAAGACTTAGACAGCCCGGATGAAAACGCAGAACTTTGAACCGGCTGGCTACATCTGAACATCATGGATCTTCCCTCCGAATATTATAGGAATTGTTGTTATCATAACATAGGGTAGGCTTAGCCTACAACCCCGGTTATTAGTCAGGCTACGGGGAGCGGTCTGGACGTGGTCTGTCCCGCAAAGGCGTTGCAGGACAGACCACGTCCAGACCGCCCCCCGTAGCCTTGCGCCTGATTGAAGAAACTGGCATAATAGAGCCGGAGGAGAAACCCATCACACAACAGTTTCACCGCAACCATGGGAACCGAATATATATTGGGAAGACATATGGCTATGAGAAAAAGTGCGGCACTGGGAATCATTGTAACGGGTATTTCCCGTAATACCCATCCGGCCCCAAGAGATACACATACTCCGGAGCCCTTTCCGCACCAAAACTGATTCGAACATCCATGTTTGTGCAGCGGCTACCCAACTGAACGCTGATAATGTAGTCCGACCATGTCATAAACCGTTGGCGTACCTCAGGAAGTATCTCTTGGAGCAACCCGATCGCGTGTTGTTCCGAACCCCAGGATAATTGCATCTGACCCCTGGCCAAGTATGCTGCGAACTCCAGATAATGAGCGCCAATATCTTGGATGCTCCTGATGCGCTGACCCGAAAAATCGGCGCCCGCGATAGAGATGCCATGGGTTGCTTTCATAAAGGCCTTCTCGACTTTTTGCTGAGCCTTTTTTAATTTTCGCCGGTCAACTTCCGGTGTGCGGGAATCCCTGATCAGGTCGACGACCGTGTGCTCCAAGTCGGACGGGTTGTAGATGCCCCATTGGTCATAGTGGAAACGCACACTGCCATAATATGAATCCCCAATCTCATCGAGGGGATATGCCAACACAAGGGAACGAAAACGGCTGGCATCTTTTTCATATTCCATAAAACTGGCACCCAGCATCAATAGGTGCTCATATTCTGGGTGGACCGGATATTTCCCTCGCCACTCCTGCGGTGATAACTGCTTCTTCGCCATACAGAACCTCCTCTATTCTTTCTTGGTTTTTCTGTCCATATTCATGTCTTCTTCATGAATAGTGCGCTCATACGACTTCTTTCAGCCAATATAACTCCTGATGATTAGAAAGTCATTTGAGATAATGACGGGGCGACATTAAGTGTAATAACAGAACAGTTGAAATCGTCATCAAATTGTTTGATATAAACAATATCCGCGCCGGAATTTTGAGAATCCACCTTGAAGGGTGTGTAATAATAGAGAGTTTGCCCTTTCTTACTTGATTGGCTGGTCTCAAGCGCTTTATTATCAACTTCTTGTAAGGGAAACATGGTGGTGCTCAAATAATCATCGTTGTCGCCCAAAGTTACACTGAAACCGATACCGGAAGTCCAAGGGCGGACTGTGTTTTTGTCCTGGGTGCCGGTAAAATTGAAATAGATGACGACGACTTTGGAGAAACTGTCTCTGGTGAAATGAGCTCCCTTGAAATCAAACGTCCCGCAAAGACTGGGCGTGTCAACATCCAATTGGGGACTTGTTTGTACAACTTTTGGTTCGACCGGCACAAAGCTCTTAACATTAATTCGCAGAGCATATTTCAATTCATGATCCTCGGTCCAGGAAACAGTGTTGTCCGTATCACCTGTAACACGAATAATACTCCCTGCCTTCGGGTAACCTTCAGCGAGCTGATTTTCAGAGATGGCGCTAACATCGAGATACACGAGATCCCTGCTACGGGCAATACGGGCAGGCAGGTAAACGTGTTTGTTCCCCTCCGACTCCATGGTTACTGAAGCGCCAAGGATTTGGGCTGTAAAAGTAATGGTATCGGGCAGCGTATTATCTATCGTTTGTTTCGACTCCGCCTGGGATATCATGGAACTCAATCTGTTGTACAACTCTTCTCCTGAAAGATTGTTAGTATCACCTTTCCTGCTGCCGCCTAAGATGTTCCCAAATCGGTCCTCACTTTCGTTCCAGCTTGCCATCGATACCATATATATTGCAATCATAAAGATAATCACCAGAACAGAGGGAATAAACACCGGCCAGGCTTTTTTAAAGTCCACATGTCCCTCGCTATTGCGTGGGACATGAATACCGACAGGCTTGGCAGAAGGACTTTTGACAGAAATGGCAGAGCCGCAGTATTCACAAACCACTGCAGACCGGTAAGCGCCGTTTATATTCTGAACAGCTCCGCAATGTGGGCATTTGACGCTGTCTGTTATTTCGGGAGCCAAGGAAACCTTGACGTAATCAGCAATCATGATTTGCTGCGGGTTCTTAGGATTATATCGCAGCGGGAGCGTCGCTCCCGGTTTAAACTGCTCCAGAGCATTTATCGTAATGAGTGCTGTGTCAGAAGCCGTATTCTTCTTCCCGCCTGCGCTAAACTCCACAGTGATCTCCAGTTTTGGCTGATGGCCAACCATCACACCGGTAGATTGCGCTGAAACAATTGTTCCGGTGACCACAGGGCCATTTCTTGTTTTTTTGTTGTATTTGGTATTTTTACCCATCTACATGATCCTCTCTTCAAGGTGTTTCTCTGCCTTTTCGCCTTCCCGGAGGCGGAGCCTTCTAATGCGGTCTTCGACCGCAAGTATCCAGTATTCAGTATTCAGGATTCAGAATGTGGATCTTCTTGTTTTTTATTGATGTTGTTGCAACCTAAGCGACTAACATCTCGTCAAAATCCCCCTCTTTTGGCTTCAGCCATTTCGGCATTTCTTTGCGAAATGAGGGCGGACAACTCATCAAGAATTGTCTCCACCGCCACATGGTTTGCATCCATGTTTGGCGCACCGTCAGCGCCTTCATCCGCATTTTTGGCAAATCGGTTGTTCCCATACCTGTTTTCTGTGGCAATCTCTTTTTCAAGCTTGCTAATAACGCCGACGATCTGCTCATCAACGGAACTGGCGCCGATTTTGTCACAATATTTAACATTTTCATAAACACGCGACAGCTGTGTTTCGAAGGACTTGTTCTGACTTTGGCTTACCAACGCATACAAACGCCCTTCGCAAGCCTGCATAAGTTGCCTGTCAGATACGATCTTTGCGTCGGAGGCATTGATTTTCGCAGAAAAGAGAACCACAACGATGAGAATAATCGCCAATAAGGCAAAGGTTGCGCTTTCTATGGCAATATAAGGTGCAACCATCTCTTCGAACAACCCAGAAACCAAACTCAGAATGAGTGTTACGATCAAATAGAAAACACTTGTGGTCACGATTCCGGATCGGATAAAAACATTGTTAGGACGGGGATTCGCTGCCAACGCGTTAGCGATTCCCACAAACAATACAATCTCGGCAAAAACAAAAAATCCAATTCCAATATAATTGGCGATATTTTTCTCAAAAGGAATCAGAAGGAACACAATTAAGGTCACAGCCACAGCTAAAAAGATAATCGCGCCAAATAAGACATTCCTTAATACCTTGCTCATAACGCACCTCTTCATAATTATTATTTCTGCTTTATAGTTTGTTTCCGCATTCAGGACAGAATTTGGGAGAGCCTTCCACTGCAGTGCCGCAAGCTTTGCACTTTTCGGATTGTCTCGCTAGGGATTCCCCACATTCAGGGCAAAACTTCATATTTTCAGCGGGTATTGTGTTGCATTTTGGGCATGCCTTTGGCAGAGTTTTGCTGCACAGGGGGCATGTGGATGCACCTAAGGGAATGTCCGCGCGGCAATAAACGCATGGATTATAGAGATTGCCACATTCGGGACAGTATTTGGCTTTGTTTGAGAAACGCGCGCCGCATTCATAACAAACGACTTCTTCCTGCGTTTCTTTCCTCGTATGGGTATCGTATCCGCAAGAGGAACAAAAACGTTTGTCCACATCAATAGCATAACCGCATGCCGGACATTTTTTGGTTTCTTTTGTATTGATCGTACCCGCGATGCCGGCCATTTGGTTGCCAAAAGCGCCGCCCACACCGACGCCCATTCCGAGCCCGATACCTGCCCCCATTAACCCGGCCTGACCGGAAGACGTATTCTTTGCGGCACCTTCGAGAGCATCAAAAGAACGTTGCTGCGTGTAATTATAGCCGACAATATCCATTTCCGCCTTTTTGGCAAGAGCGCTTTTAAGTTGTATTACGGCCGTGTCGTCTTCAGGGACACTGATATCATTAACATAAAAATTCACAAGGCGAATGCCGTAATCGCTCATAACCGGGGTCATTCGCTGTCCGATGAATTCTGAAAGCTCGTCAAGATAGGCGTTGATTTCTAACACACTGATCTGACGGTTAATCAGGTATGATGAGATCACATCCTTAACTTTTGTTAAATACAGACCCTGAAAATACTTTACGACATTTTGCTTTGTGAAAACGCTAAGGGTTCCCACAAGTTTGACCAGAAACTTTCTCGAATCAGAGATTTGTATACCAAATTGTCCAAAAGAGCGCAAAGGAATAAAAACTTTGTATTTTGGATCTTGCAGCTGAATCGGCGTCGGTGTTCCCCATTTGACATCCAGGGAATGAATTTTATTGATAAACCAGACTTCCGCGGTAAACGGCGAGTCGCCGCCAAAGGGCAAGTCAATGATCCTGTTTAGCAAAGGAATGTTGGCCGTTTCCAGTGTATGCCGCCCTGCCGCATATAAATCCAGCGCCTGACCGCCTTTGAACAGAATGGCTTCCTGGGACTCATTGACGATAAGCTGTGTCCATGTGCTAAGCTCGCTGTCAGGGTGTTTCCATACAAGGGTGTCGGGTGATCCGTCATACTTGACAATTTTTTCATCATGTTTAACAACTTTAATAATTGCCATATGGTTTCCTCCTCTAAATTTAATATGTCTACATACTCATCTTCTTCCTGTTCAATCTCAAAGTCATAGTTGGTGCAACCGTAATAACACTGATGCGTTCCGCTTAATGATGTTATCGCTGCTCAGGAAAAGGTGTTCCAAGTATTTATCGTCGTATCGTACAATTTCACGGCTACCTCCAATCAGGTCTATTATACTACATCATTCAACTCCATACAACGCATTATTACGGTATTTCGACAAAAAAAGTCAGTTGGGGTCATTCCGGTAGAAATGCAGTCATTATGTGAATTCTTGGATAATGACCGATAGACTTTCGAGTATGTGCCGTGTCCTCGAACATGCGGCGATTTGCCCCGTGGGTTTTGTGGGCGAAACCCATCCGTGCTATACTATCATCATGTCTAAGAAAGTACCGCAAAAAGCTAAAGATACGAAGCTTGTGGCACATTTTACCGAATGGTATTGTGCGGCTCACCATGGAAGCAACCCCCGTGTGGTATTGGAATCCCAAGGTGTGCTTAAGGGAATTTACGGAAAGAGGATTCCTATCCTCTGCGCGGAATGCGCGAACTATGTCCGTTGTGTTGAGACGAGGACAGAAAAATGCCCGAAAGATCCGAAACCTTTTTGTACTGTCTGTGATATCAAATGCTATAAGCCGGAAATGGCCGAGTATGCGAGGAAGATAATGCGTTACTCGGGGCCAAGATCACTCTTTTCCCGTTATTGGCGGCAGGCTGTGCGTCATATCGTGGAGAGCAGACGATCTCACAAGAAAACCGCACCCTAGTACTCTAAGGCGGGCTTCGCCCGCAAGTATCCAGTATTCAGTATTCAGGATTCACGATTCATCGAGCTTCGAGAGGATAAGTGTTTTTATTTTAACACAGCCAAATAAAGACGAACCTAGCGCAAGGCTACGGGGGGTGGTCTGGACGTGGCCTGTCCCGCAACGCCTTTGCGGAGGGCTTGATGCGGATCTAAGCGAACAGAGCGAAAGCAAACTCAACTGTCTGAGCGCAACGCAGTGGAGCGAGTTTTGAGTTTGCCGCGGCGGAGCATAGAGCCGCACAAGACCGGAGAACGGCTTGCGGGACAGGCCACGTCCAGACCACCCCCCGTAGCCTTGCGCGGCACCGCACAAGACCGGAGAACGGCTTGCGGGACAGGCCACGTCCAGACCACCCCCCGTAGCCTTGCCGCGGCTAGATTTATCATGCACCCACCGGTGTTTTTATCAGCACCGGTGTTTTTGTTGTTGCTTTGCTTTTGCCGGTATTGTATAATTTTGTTGAGAAAACACCCTGGGAGGAATGTGAAGTGAAGATTTTCATTAATCCTGGTCATGGATACAAGATTGATGGATCCAAGAGCAATAAATCTTCAAGGCCATCTTTCAGCCAAGACTATGACCCTGGTGCTGTTGGCTTAAACGGATATTTGGAAGCCACAGTCAATTTAGCTATCGCTCATAAACTATCAAACAGACTTCGGGATCACGCAGAACTTAAAATCTATCAGAGCGGCGGTTTGTGGCGCGGCCCCAATGATTACAGCATTAAAGACATTTGTGAAGCCGCAAACAACTGGGGGGCAGACTGCCTTTTATCCATTCACGCTAACGCCAGCAACGACCGCTCAGCCCAAGGGATTTCCACCCATTATCAAATGTTGGACACCAACAATGCTGATAAATACGAAAAAGGGAAAACCCTCGCGGAAATCACCCAAAGCCGCCTCATCAGCGCTTTCGGTGATTATGGCAAAAGCCATGACAACGGCATGATTCTTGACAGTCTCCAAGTCTTACGAGACACCAAATGTCCCGGCGTTCTTGTTGAAATCGGTTATATTACGAATCCGTTAGATGAAATTAAGATGCAACAGGATTTCTGGCAGGATTCCGCCGCTTATGGGCTCACTCTGGCCTTTAACGATTATCTCGAACTGGGAATGTATCCCCGTCCCCCTATGCCTAACGCCGACAAAACCATCATCGAATGTCCATACATCGAACCTATGACCGATGTGGCTCTTGGTTGCAAAGGCCATGATGTGCGTTGGATTCAATGGCAGCTCAACCTGTGCGGAATCTCCTTGGCCATCGACGGCGATTATGGCCCGATGACGGAGGCGGCAGTTCGTTTTTACCAAGGCAACATCGACCTGAACCCAGATGGCGTTGTCGGCACACAAACCCGATCCATCCTGAGAACCGTCACCGAATACTGCCCCTACAGGGAACCAACGGACACGATTCTTTTGGGTAGCAAAGGCAACAATGTGCGCTGGGTTCAATGGCATCTGAATCGAACCGGCGTCAATCTCAATACAGATGGGGTTTTTGGGCCTATGCCCGATTTCGCCGTAAGAGACTTTCAACTGAATAACAACCTCATCGTTGACGGCGTGGTGGGATCGCGCACCCGTGCCATGCTGAAATCAGCCACCCAGGCATGTCCCTATAACGAACCCTTAAGAAGTCTCAAACAGGCCAACGCCGGAGCCGGCGTTTGCTGGGTTCAATGGCAACTCAAACGAAATGGCGCTCAACTGCCTTTAGATGGAAGATTCGGCCCCGCAACAGATGCCGAGATACGCAACTTCCAAGAGAGCAACGCCCTGTTAGCCGACGGCATCGTCGGACCGCAAACCCGTGCCAAACTGAAAGAATAGTTCGTGTCTATGGATTTTCATCTCACCCTTTTGGTTTAAACGACACCGCACAAATAAAACTAAACAAAATCGCGGCAGTAATTCCGATAGCCGCCCCTTCAATACCTCCGGCAAGAACCCCCAGGATACCCGACTCGGCGCCTTGAACGGCTCCTTTTCCCATAACATAACCAAATCCCGTCAACGGCACCGTTGCCCCGGCTCCCGCGAACTTGACCAACGGTTCATACCATCCCAAAGCGCCGGTAACGGTTCCCAATGAAGCAAAAACAATCAAGACATGCGCCGGCGTGAACTTGGGTTTGGTCAAATCCATAAGCAATTGAGCGCACACACACAACAATCCGCCAACCACAAACGCAGGAACCAAATTCAGCCATAAGCTCCCTGACACCTTATTTTCCTCCTTTCTTTATTTCTTCCGCCAGTGTTAATGGTCCATGACCTCAATAACCACACCGTGGCCGATTCCCGGCATGCTCTCTCCCTGGAGCAAAGAATCTTTGCTATGAAGACTGCCGCTCCCGACAAACAGGATCTTGCGCAATTCTTTCTTGCGCAACCGATCAAGCAAATAGCCGCTCAATACCACAGCCGAACAGCCACAACCGCTCCCACCCGCGTGAACATCCTGATCAGCCGAATAGATCAAACATCCGCAGTCTTGAATGTTGTCCAATGTGTGGAATCCGCTTTTGTCGAGCAATTCTTTCAGCAGCTCCAACCCTAGATTACCCAGATCCCCGGAAACAATCAGATCGTAACTTTCCGGACCCGTCCCCATATCATAGAAATGCCCCAGCAACGTATCCGCAACCGCCGGAGCCATCGACGCTCCCATATGGTTGGCATCCGTCTGGCCATAATCAATCGCGCAACCCAAAGTCGCTGCTGTGATATGGATTGTGGCCCCTTGCCCCGATCCGCTCTCACCTTTGCCCAGAACCAGGCATCCTGCGCCGGTAACCGTCCATTGAGCGGTCAGCGGACGCTGGTTCCCGTGTTCTGTTGGCATACGAAACTGGCTCTCAGCGGTCTCATGATGGCTGGATGTTGCGCACAACACTTTGCCGGCAAATCCACCATCTATCAGCATCGCCCCCACCGCTGCCGTCAGTGCCATCGTTGAACACGCGCCGAACATGCCGATAAAAGGACGCCCAATCTGCCGCAACGCATAGTTCGACGTCGTATTCTGGTTGAGCAAATCGCCTGCCAGAACATAGTCGATATCATCAGCTGCCAGTTTATGTTTCTTGACCGCTTCATTCATAGCCATTTCAATCATGGCACTTTCGGCTTTTTCCCAGGTCTTTTTCCCATAATAGGTGTCCGGCAGTACATAATCAAAATGCGCGTTCAGTGGCCCTTTTCCTTCCTTAGGGCCCACCACATTATAACCTCCGATAATTTCCGGAGGGTTTTGAAAAACCACCGTCTTTTTCCCTACACGTTTATCCATTCAACACCCCTCCCAACCCATAAACGAAACTGGTATCACCGAAATATTAGACAACCCAAACCCATAACAAAAGCAACAATTGTCCCACAGATGATCACAGGGCCCGCCACAGAAAACATCTTTGCCCCCACACCCAAGATATATCCATCCTTCTTGGAGTCCATAGCCGGAGAAACCATAGCATTTGCAAACCCCGTCACCGGCAGGATTCCTCCCGCACCCCCCAGGGATACAATGCTGTCATACAGGCCCAGCCCGGTCAGCAACGACCCCAGGAAAATCATGCTTGTTGTGCCCAGAATTTGTGCTTCCTTCAGAGCGATTCCCAGATAGAGAAACACATTAATCAAAATTTGCGCCACCAGACAGATCCCACCACCAACGACAAAAGCCATGGCGCAATTGCGGATCAGTTTCGGTTTGGGCTGAATCTTTTTGTTCATCTCCTCATATTCCTGCGGAGTCACTTTAACAAGCACCGACATTTCCTCACCTCAAATATTTCCATTAATAGTCAATTGTCCATAACCATTTGTCAATAGCTCCCCAAAAACCCTTTGTTAACCGGCGAATAGACATTCTTTGCTTTCCTGTCTTTCCTCTTTTTACAAGGATTAAGCTAGCCGGTGTCGAAAACTACTCTCCGGAACATTGAACCTCAATCCGGTATTCAAATGCCTCGAACACCGTCCCGGCGTATCGAGCCCCGAAACACGAACTGGAGGATGCCATGCAAAAACATATCGCCCAGCAAACCTTGACACTCTACCTGAGCGGCGAACTGGACATGAGCAACGCGGACGACCTCAAAACTCTTATTGACCGAGACATCGATCGCAAGAGGATTCGCACGGTGATCCTTGACCTCAGTGCCGTATCCTTCATTGACAGCTCAGCCTTAGGGGTCATCCTCGGCCGCTACAAAAAGCTTCTCGCCTTGGGTGGTAAGATCCAGATCGCCAACGCCCCGCCCCATATATACCGCATTCTGTCCATATCAGGACTTCCCGGTATCATCGAATTCATATCAGACGGAAAGGAGATTTCCTGATGAAAACCAACCGCCTGTCCCTCACTTTTACCAGCTTACCGGAAAACGTCCTTATTGCCCGCATGCTGGCCTCCTCTGTCGGCGCACAACTTGATTTGCCAATGAACGACTTGGAGGAACTGAAGGTCGCTATCTCCGAAGCCGTCTCAAATGCCATTATCCATGGTTACGCCAACAAACCCAACAACACGGTAACCTTAGAAATTGATATCATTGGCGACATCATCACCGTGCGAGTCCACGACACAGGTTGCGGTATCGAAGACATCCCTCAAGCCATGCAAGCTTCCTTCTCAACAGACCCGGAACGCATGGGGTTAGGTTTCGTCTTCATGAAATCCTTCATGGATACCCTTGATGTCGCCTCCGAAATTGGCAGAGGGACCACGGTTCTCATGACCAAAACCTATCATTCCAGTCCCCATACCTCTCATTAAGAGGGGGAAGGAGGACAATATGATCCAGCGCTTATCAGAAATGAATTTACCTCATTTCCCCCTTCTTAACGAAGACGATACCCTTTCATATCTGCACCGCGCTCAAGAAGGCGACTTGGCAGCCCGGGAATACCTTATCAATTGCAACCTGAAACTCATTTTCAACTTAATCCAACGATTCGCCAACCGCGGATATGAGCTGGAAGATCTGTTTCAGATTGGTACCATCGGCTTGATCAAAGCCATCGACAAATTCGATTTTAGTTACAACGTCAAGTTCTCCACCTACGCTGTGCCAATGATTATCGGAGAAATCCGCCGCTTCCTTCGGGACGATCATCCCATCAAAGTTCCCCGTTCCTACAAAGAGCTCATTTACAAAATCAATCGTGCCCGGGAAACTCTCCAAAGCTCCCTATCCCGGGATCCCACCATCGGCGAACTCGCTGCCGAGATGCAATTGGCTCCCGAAGAAATCATCATCGCCATGGAAGCGGTTCAGTTGCCCTCTTCTATTCACGACACATTTTTTCAAGATGACTCTGATCCTATCTACCTCATAGACCAATTGCCCGACGATCGCAATGAAACGCCGGTCTGGTTCGAAAAAATCGCCCTCCAGGAACTCATCGACCGACTCCCCGACCGGGAAAGACAGGTTCTTATCCAACGGTTTTTCGAGGACAAAACCCAAAGCGAGATTGCCAAGCACCTAAGCTTATCCCAAGTCCAAATCTCCCGCATTGAAAGAGCCGCCCTACAAAGAATCCGAACATTTCTCAATGACTCTTAAAACCCAAACACATCGCTGAACGTGCGTACCACCATCCCCGGCAAAGAAAGTTTCGGTACGCTTTGAGCCGCAGTCAATTTGACACGATCGATTTCCTCATCATTGAAATAGATGACGGCATACCCCAATTCCTGTCCCGGCTCAACCGGGGCAACAGCACCCGGACTCCAAAAGCAGTCATATCTGTATGCGGCTTCTTGCCCTTTTTCCATGCAGATACCAATCTCCTGTTGGGGCACAACCGCAACAGTGGTTTCTTCACCTTTGGAAATCGGCACATGTGCCACAGGTGTTCCGGAAGGCACATAAGTCTTATAGACATACTTCGCGAAACCGTAGTTATAGATTTTCATCGATTCCTGGAAATGGCCTTGACTTTGGGGACAAGCCATAACCACACAGATTAATCGCAACCCGTCCCGTTTGACAGTTGACGCCAGACAATGCTTGGCTTCGGCTGTGCTGCCTGTTTTGAAACCTTCTGTTCCCTGGTACCACCACAACATGCGATTGGTGTTGTACAACTGGAAAGCGCCGTCCCGCAATTTATGCTCTTTCGTGCCGGTTAATTCCAGCAACAGCGGATACTTTAGGCATTCCCGCCCAATCACCGCCATGTCGTAGGCGCTGGTATAATGACCTTCAGCCGAAAGACCGTGGGTGTTCACGAAATGTGTGTTTTTGAGCCCGAGATCATCGGCTTTTCGGTTCATTTCTTCCACGAAATCTGCTTCACTGCCGCCGATATGTTCAGCGATAGCGACACTGGCGTCATTCCCTGATCCTACCGCAACAGCATATAACATATCGCGAAATGTCATTTGTTCGCCCACTTCCAAGTACACCTGGGATCCCCCCATGGAACTGGCTTCCGGGCTGGTTGTAACCTTTTCTGTCAAAGAGACCCGACCTTTTTCCACAGCCTCCGCTGCGATAAGCAACGTCATCAGTTTTGTGACGCTGGCTGGTGGTAGTTCCAAGTGAGCCTCTTTTTCATACAGAATCCGTCCTGTCGCCGCGTCCATTAACACGGCTGAAGCAGCTGTGGTTTCCAAAGAAGCCGCCAAATTCAGTTTGTCCGGTTGCAGCCATAACATCGGATCGTCAAACTGAACCGAGAAATCTGCTTCCTGGGTCTCCTGTGAGGCTCCTTGAACCGCCGCCAACGTGAACCCGGTACCGAGAATACACAGACAGAACAGAAGACCTAAACATAGGATGTATTTCAGACTGGATTTCAAGATTATTCCCTCCCATTCTTGAGAAATAGCTTTCTTGAATCCTAGTATGCCCGCAGCAAAATGAATTATCAGGCGAATTATCAAAAAAAACCGGCCTCAGATTCCTCTGATAGCCGGCGTTCCCCTATTCTAAAGTTGATCTCCATTTGCGGATTACTCCGGTTTAACGAATTCCTGTCTGCTTTTCTGAACCGGTGCATCCGATCGATTCTGAGCAGCTGCGCTTCGAAACGAAAATGTGCCGTCTTCTGATCCCATACGCGACTCGTCCTCTTGATTCCTTGAGGGAGTGAACTCACGTATGTTTTTTTTTACGTCATCAGTTTGTAGCGTGAAACCCCGCGAGCCTGACTCTGCCGTATTAAGTCTTTGCATAACGCTGCCGACTTCGGTGACTCTGCCTTCATTGAGCAAACGGTCAAGCCTATAAATATCCATAGACTGAACCAAAAGTTCATAGACTTCCAGACTCATAACCACAAGGTCTCCATGACCCTGTCTTGTAATAAAGACAGGCTCCTTCTTGTCCCTACAATAGGCAGAAATTTCCTGGTAGCTGTCTCTTAAATCTGTTTCCGGTCTAATTCTCGGCATATCTCAATCTCCTTTCTTTGAAATCCATTATACAACAAAACTCTATAAGAATAAAGCCCCAAACTCCATAAAGGTTCCTTCATCACCTTCTCAAAACCCAAACCACAACAAACACAACAGTATGTACCAGCACAATACTGGCCCCCGGCTGAAGGTTCCACACAATCGAAACGATCATCCCCACAATAAAATTGACCACAGAGATCACCACCGCGCTCCTCATCACACCCCAAAAACTTCCACACACCCGCATCGCGATGACACCCGGGAAAATAATCAAGCTGGATATCAACAGCGCCCCCATAATCCTCATCCCAACCACAATAATTACGGCCACCATCATTCCGATGACAGATTTATAGAGCCTGATAGGAGCCCCCACCGCATGAACAAATTCCTCATCAAAAGTTATCGCAAAAATTGTGTGATAACAGAACCCGCAGACCCCCAACACCATCAAAGCCAAAACCGCCCCTAAAATCGCGTCCTCTTTTCCCATAGCCAAAATACTGCCAAACAAAAAACTATTGATATTGACATTAACACTGCCGGCTAACAGAAGACCAAGAGCTAAAGAGCTGCCGGAGATCATCGCGACAGCTACATCTCCTTTGATGAAGCTGTTCTCGCCGAGACGCAAAAGAAAAAAAGCCGCCACCATCACCACAGGCATCGCCACTGCGATCGGCGCCCAATGCAAAACCAAAGCCAGTGCCATCGCCCCAAATCCCACATGAGACAACCCGTCGCCAATCATAGAAAGCCGTTTCAGAACAAGCGTAACCCCCAGAAGAGCCGCTGACGAAGCGACAAGCACCCCCACAAACAGCGCCCGCTGCACATAATCGTATGTAAAATAAGTAACCAAATCACCAAAGTTCTCCATAACTCTCCCCGCACGTTATTTGTCAATGCTCCGATGTATCAAGGTGCTCCATTGTATCAAGGTGCTCCGATTTTCCCCAAAACACACAGGCCCCCTCGTCCAGAACGAAAACCCTCTTCGCCTGCAAAGCCGCTTCCCGGTCATGAGACACGACAATGACAGCGACGTTTCGGATCCGATTCACTTCATCCAAGAAGCTGGCCAAAAGGCGAACACCCTCCTCATCCAAGTTCTTTGCCGGTTCATCCAACACGAGCAACCGGCCGGCGGCACAAAAAGCACGCGCCAACAAAACACGCTGCTTCTGACCCCCGGAAAGATCACGAAACAAAGCTTTTCGGGCGTCAACTATACCTAGGTATGTCAGGCCAAATTCAGCCAGCTCTTTTTCTTCCGGTCTAAAATAAGGTCTCCATCCCCTCCGATTCAGACACCCTGACAAAACGACCTCCCAAACCGTCGCGGGAAAATCCTGACGCAGATTGACCTGTTGGGACAAATACCCAATATCCCCTCGTTTCAGACCGTCCCCCAAGAAGACGCTGCCCTCCGCGATGGGCACAAGCCCAAGCATCGCACGCAAAAGTGTGCTTTTGCCCGATCCGTTGGCTCCCATCACACAGACAAAACCACCCTCAACGACATCAAACGAAATACTACGCAAAATCTGTCGTCCGCCCAGTTTTACAGCAACCTGACGGCAAGAAATCACAGCCACAATCTATTTCAAACCCTTCGCGATATTGTCGGCGTTTTGCCGCATCAACCCTAAAAACGACACAACCTCCAACTCCTCCTTGCTCACATTATGACATGAATGCAACATAAGCATCTGTTTCCCTGTTGCTTCGCTGATGGTACGAGCCACTTTAGCGTCCACAAGTTCCTCATAGTAGATCACCGGCAAATCCTCCGATTTGACCTTTTCAATGATCATAGCAATATTCTGCGGGCTCGGCTCTATCTCCTCCGCACAGGAATCATAAGCGGCATAAATCGTTAAACCATATCGCCGAGCCATATTGGCAAAAGCATTGCGCCCTCCCAAAGCCAATGTCCGGCGCGTGCCGGCAGCTACAATGTTGATCATCTCATCATCCAACTGATCCAACAGGATTTTGTACTCTTCCGCCCGCTCTCGAAAGAAATCAGCGTTCATTGGGTCGGCTTCACAAAGTCCTTCTGTTATGTTGTCGACCATAATTTTTGCCAATAGAGGATCAGTCCAAATGTGGGGATCATCTGATTTCAGGGCTGTGTCGCAAACCGAAGCGTCGACAACCACCGAGCGGCTGCCGCTGCTCTTGGCAAGAGAAGCCGCCCAAGGCTCCATCTGATCGCTTGTGTAAACGAAAACATCGGCTTCCCGGACGCGTTTGATATCGGCAGGAGTCGGCTCATAATCATGGCTTTCCACGCCCGGCGGCAACAGAAGGCTAACAGAGGCTTTGTCCCCGGCAATAATCCGAGCAAAATCATACTGGGGATACAGCGTTGCGACAACAAATACCTTATTCGGTGAAAGAACCGGTTGCCCGTTTTCCTGATCGTCACTTTGGGTGTTCGTACAAGCCAAAGGCAAGCAACAGAAAAAGCAGACGACAAGATAGGCCAAAAAAGTTATAGATTTTTTCTTCGAGAACAGTTCCTTGCTGTGTTTGATCATAGTCCTCCTTGTATCCCTGTTACTCCCCGGGCGTCAAACCGAGAGCCGCAAGTCTTTCCGACTTGCGGCTCTTTAATCTTTATGCAACGCCGGAATGCCGCAAGACATATTCCTCAACGCGTGGCACGATAAAAGGCGTATGACATCGGTTCCCCCTCGAATTGGACTTCTCCCGCTGTGACTTCAGCCAGAAAAATTGTATGGGTCCCGGCATCAAACTTTTGGACCACATCAGCTTCCAACGTCGTCAGCGCCTCATTCAGAAGCAGCACACCTGATCGACCCCGATGCACAGTCACCCCGGCAAACTTGTCGCCGTCGCGGCCCGAACTGTAGCCAAACCGCGCGGCTAAAGCATGTCCCCGTTGATGCAGAACCGAGACCCCGATTTTACCGCTTTTCAGAACAAACTCATGTGTCAGGTTCTTCTTGTTCAAGGCCGCAACAATTTGAACCGGTTCGGAAGTAACCTGAAAACAAGTGTTCGCTGTTTGACCGTTATCCCTCAAGCGGTTCCCGTCCCCATCCACATCATACGATGTTACAATAAACAGCCCATAGGACAGCGAAAAAACAGCCTTTGCCATAGCGGTAGCCGCGTCCAAAGGAGTCAGAATCTGATTAATCCCGGAAACAATCGGTCGTACGACTTCGCCTTGCTCAATCCTGGTAAAATAGGTTGAGTCGTTTTTGCATAGGGGACACATGGACGGCGGCCCGTCGCCTTTATGCATATAATGACAGATTGTGCATTCCCAGAGCATAGGTTCCTCTCCTTCATCATCCAACCGGCCTGAACCTAAAAATACCTCTTCAGCAACCCCGCAAAGCCTTTCCCGTGGCGAGCTTCATCTTTACACATTTCATGAACAGTATCATGAATCGCATCGAGATTCAGTTTCTTGGCAAGAACCGCCAACTCTTTCTTTCCGGCACAGGCACCAAACTCGGCTTCTGCCCGCAGTTCCAGGTTTTTCTTGGTGCTGTCTGTTAACACGTCTCCCAACAACTCGGCAAATTTAGCGGCATGCTCGGCCTCTTCCCAAGCGTAGCGTTTGAAAGCTTCCGCCACCTCAGGATACCCTTCGCGATCGGCAACCCGGCTCATCGCCAAATACATACCCACCTCGGTGCATTCGCCCATGAAGTTGGCATTAAGACCTTCAATAACTTCCGGATCAACGCCTTTGGCCACACCCAAAACATGCTCATCCGCCCACACCTTATCGCCGCTGCCGGCCCTGAACTTGTCCTGACTCGCTTGGCATTGCGGGCATTTCTCCGGAGCCGCATCTCCCTCGTAAGTGTAACCACAGATGGAACACACCCATTTTGTCATCATCCATATCCTCCTTATTAAATAGAAATGTTTATCATTACTATAAAGGAGTGAACAGGCTGTGTCAAATTCCGGGACTCCTGAATCGTGGTTCCATGTCCCAGTCTTCAATGTTCGATGGGAAGAGCCCTGTTCGAAGAAGATCGTCTGGGATCGGTGCCTTCAAGGACAAGGGGTTCTGAGTGAAGGGATGGATAAACCCATAACGATAGGCGTGGAGGGCCTGGCGGCGGAACACTTCCGCGGTGCCTCCATAGAGGGTATCTCCGGCCAGGGGATATCCGACAGCCTGACAATGAACCCGGATCTGATGGGTTCTGCCTGTGATAAGGCGGAATTGGATTAGGGTGTACCGGCCGTCTGTGGCCAGGACATGATACTCCGTTTGCGCGGGTTTGCCTTGGAGGTGGATCTGTTGGAGAATTTTGCTGCCGGGTTTTGGTCCCATGGGAATATCAAGAATGCCGGTTGGGTTTGCTTGCGGCCATTCACCTTGAACAATACCCAAGTAGATTTTTTTGACCTGTTGTTTGTCCGAAAGGTTTGAGATCTGTTGTTGAGCGTAGCGGTTTTTGGCTATAAGAATGATGCCGGAGGTGTCACGGTCTGTACGGAAAACGGGCCGAAAAAGGCGGCGTTCTCCTTGCTTCTGCCAGTATCCGGCTACGGCGTTAGCAAGGGTTCCCCGAATGTGGGGCCCCACAGGATGAACAATTTGACCCGGAGGTTTGTTGACAGCTAAATAGAACGCGTCCTCATAGAGGATATCCAAAGGCAAATCTTCCGGTTCTATACCGGCTTCCTCCGGTTCAAACAAATCGACAACCATGGTTTGACCACAAAAGCCACGTGTCGTAAGATAGACAGGAACACCGTCGAGTTGGGTTTTGTTGCCCGTTTTGAGCCTCTGGATGAGTTTGCGGGAAAAGCGAAAACGCCCCCGCAGGATATCCTCCAGTTTCTTTTCGTGATCCTTGTCATCCAAGATGTGGCGGAATATTGTATCTGTTGGCATTGGGCCTCCCGGTTTCACCTTGCGGGCAAAGCCCGCCTTAGTGTATACTCCATGTGATATGTCGGAATCATATCTGAGATCGGAATCACAACGATGAAAGGAGATTCTTATGGATGAACGTTTTGTAAAGTTAGCCAGGAACATCATATCATATTCTGTGCGATTGCAACCAGGGGAGAATGTTTTAATAGACCTCAGCGGTTCGGAAACCGACCTTGCCAAGGCATTGGTTCGAGAAGCCTATGCCGCAGGGGGATTCCCCTTTATCTCAATCCATGCCGGCGATTTACAGCGGGAACAACTGATGCAGCTTACCGAAGATCAGGCTCAAGCCATGGCCCGCTGGGATTTGGCCCAGATGCGGGAAATGCAGGCTTATGTGGGTATCCGAGCCGGTGCCAACGCCAGCGAATTGGCCGACGTTCCTTCCCATAAGATGCAGATGTATTCCAATCTTTATTCTTTACCGGTTCATTTGGAGCAACGGGTCAAGCACAGCAAATGGTGCATTATGCGTTACCCGAACCCTGCAATGGCCCAGCTTGCCGAGATGAGCACCGAGGCTTTCACCGATTTCTATTTCCGGGTCTGCAATATGAATTACGCCCAGCTGTCCGAGGCGATGGATCCCTTATGCGCACTGATGAACACAACGGATAGAGTCCGACTTGTGGGTCCGGGCACTGATCTGAGCTTCTCCATCAAGAACATCAACACCGTGAAGTGCGACGGAACCTTCAACATCCCCGACGGCGAAGTGTATACAGCCCCGGTCAAAACATCCGTTAATGGGGTCATTTCCTACAACACCCCTTCGGTTTATCACGGGGTTGTCTATGAATCGATTGTCCTGGAATTCGAAGACGGTAAAATTATTCGCGCCACCGCCAATGACACCGAAAAGATCAACCATGTTTTTGATACTGATGAAGGAGCTCGCTATGTGGGTGAGTTCGCTATCGGGGTCAACCCGTTCATACAAAAACCCATGAAAGATACCTTGTTTGACGAAAAAATAAACGGCAGCATCCATTTCACTCCAGGGTCAAGCTATGACGATGCCAATAACGGGAACAAGTCCGCTGTTCATTGGGATCTCGTGTTAATTCAGCGACCTGATTACGGGGGCGGCGAAATCCATTTTGACGACGTGTGTATCCGTAGAGACGGACTGTTTGTTCATCCGGATTTGCTGAAGCTGAATCCGTAGAAGTTTGCCGACTGACATCCACATCACTTCACTTACGAATCAATATCTGTTCTGCTACGGATTCCACGTAAAGAGGATCGGTCAGCTTATCACGCACTTGGGATATCCAAGTGGATTCAACAAGAATATGGTCAAAATCATCATAAAGAGCCGCTACATCTTTGCGATTCACCATATAGGTTATATCAGTGAAGTTGTAAATAATGCATTCGGCATTTGCGGTCAGGGCAAAGGAGGCAGTCGCGTTGTAGATGAGGGATTTCCGAACCTCATAGAGACAATCTTCATCTGTCAGGCTAGAATTGGCGATAGAAACATTTTCGAACCGCTTGATCTTCTCAGCCTGCATGGCTTTGTTCTCCAAGCTCTTTCTGCCAACGTTCAGCAGGGTGTCTCCATAGTTGAATTGTGTGGTTAGGATTTCGGGGAACATTTCCGTACCGCCGGCCATCGTTCCTGTCAAGGGAAGATGGACTTGGAGAACGATAATTTTGCCATTGCCCATGTAGGGAGACTTGAATCCCATGACGGAGTTAATATCATGGGTTGTAACCTCTAATTGCTCGAAAGCGTAGAGATCTTCTTTGTAGGCTTGTGTTGGCAAAACCTTCAATTGGACTAAACCAAAGAGACCTATACCAATAAAAGCTAATAAGAAAATGGCGATGTTTTTAGATTTCATGGTTTTCTCCGATTTGCGCTTCGTGTTTTTGGACAAGCCCAGGCAGTTTATGGAGAGTCAGCGGAATGACGATCGTGAAGAAGGGTTCGAGATAGGTCAACATGGTCATGGCAAATTCATAGGGGCCATTAAAGACAACGAGCCTTGAATACCATATGTTGCTACCAAACATAGCGCCGGTTAGAATCAGGGTAAACAGAATTATAAAGAGGAGCCATATTCCCCAAGTGTAACGTCTGATTCGTCTCATGTGATCAAGATTGATAACCGCCTTTCTCCCAAGGTTTTTTCTTGCAATGTGTGGCAAAACCAAATGACCTATAAGAGAAGCTATGAGGTAACCGGTACCGATGACAATAACACATTTGAGCAGGAGCTCATGGGATTTCCAGAATCCCATGATTGTTAACGGAATGCTGACAATCCAAGCAACAAGAAGATACAACAACAAAGTCTGAACAACCTCCAGCATGTATCGTCCGATATAGATGGATTTGGTTTCCTCTATGAGACCATCAAGGCTTGTCAGCGTGTCACGGGTTTGCTGTACGGCGGTGGATTCGTCCATACCGCTGTTTATAAGATCTTTTTTTTTGGCTTCAAGGTTGCTCAGTATTTCGGCTTTAAGATCATTGTTCTGTGGTGAATTGGTGTATCCTTTGAAGAGATGATTCACATGAGTTTCCAGATCATTCATGATCATTGCCCCTCTCGATTAATCTGCTTATCAGGGATTTGGCGTTCTTCCAAGCGGCGACGGAGGCTTCATAGGATGATTTCCCCTCAGGGGTAATCCGATAATACTTACGCCGCCCTCCTTGGCTTTCATCACCCCAGTAGGAATGGATATGGCGGGCTTTTTCCAGCCTCTTGAGACTGGTGTAGAGGGATGGTTCCTTTAGCTCGTAAAGACCGTCACTGATGACGGCGACCGCTTTAATGATTTCATAACCATAGTTGTCATGCTCGAGGAGTACCCGAAGAATCATGGTGTCAATATGACCGCGAATCCAATCGCTGCTCATAAAGTCGTTCACGTGTTGATCCCCCCCTTTATAGGCAAGCCCAGGCATTTATTCTGAAGCTGCTCCTTGCTCAGGAACATCATATAACATATTACTATGTATGTCAAGGTAATATGGCACAGTCGCCTCTTCGCAGGATCCACCTTGCGGGCGTAGCCCGGGGTTATTTTGATTGTTTGAACACAGGAATAAGGCCTTTTCTTACTGCAAAATCTTTGATCGCGATTCGTTTGGTGTAAGACAACAGAGTTCACCCTTCATCGTGAACCCCTCCGGGGTCACATACACCAGCAGCCTATTCCATTCTGTCCAATCCGCGATCAGTTCGCCAAACCTGCCGAACCCTCGAAGCTTCGCCGCGTCTCCGGTGGTTTTGGCGCCGACGGCGCCACGTCCCCATTTGGTGCTTCTGCTCTTTTCGGAGGCTTCTGTTGCTTTGGCGGCTTCTGTCGCTTTGGCTGCTTTGGCGGCTTTGGCGGCCATGTTGACTTCACCGACTCCGACAAAGCAGAGCAGGATGTCCGGGAGCAGGTTCCCAACGGCATAGCCGTAGGCACCTTCTATGCCTCTTTCATCTACCATGTCGCAGATTTCGTCCAAGATGCCTGAGGTGAAGTATATCAGGCCTTGTGGATCTTTTGACAGACTGGCTAGGTAGACGATACCTTCTAGGCTTTCCCAGATGGCGACGGTGCCTTCATGGACTCTTCGGTGCGCCCATTCTCTGAAGGGGTTCTCCGGGGCGTCAGGATTGCCGAACAGGGAGTCTAACCCCCATGAGGGCAAGTCTGCAATTGTGATACCGAGGGCTGTCGCGTACTCTGCGATTCCTGTGGCCCAGCTGAGCAGGTTGACGCTGCCATTGGCTATGCCTTCGGCCGTGTACAAGGTGTACCTGAATCCTGTTCTGGCGGTTTCTACGATGCTTGTGAAGTTGTGTCGCAGGCTTTGTTGGGTTCCCGGGGAGAGGTCGGTGTCGTTCAGGATGTTATTGAAGGCGGGGACAGCGAAGTCGCAGATGTCGTTGAGCATGTGTCTTTCGGTGGCGAAGCCTTGGTGGAGGGTTTGGCCTAGGGTGTCAAAGAATCCTAAGACGCTGGGTTCGTTGCTGCCGTAGTCGATCCACATCTTGGCGGCTGGTATGAGGTATTCTTTCTGCACGATATCATTGAGGCGGTAGACTTCGTTCAGGAAGGAGGGAGCGTGGTTCTGAAAGATTTCGGTGATCTTGTTTTTGGTGAGGGTGAGTTCCTGTTGAGCGTTGGTGAGGGTTGTGACGGTTTTGGCGACGATTTTGGGAATGAGGTTCTCCAGGGTTGGATCGGTTATGGGGGCGGCGGCGGTTCCCATGACCTGAAAGATTTTGCTGATGGCTTGGATGGAGGTGGGATCTTTGATTTCCGGGGTTCTTTTGTTGAGTATGCCGATTTCAATCAAGCCGGTTATGAGCTTGGGGGCTTGCAGTTGACCGAGAGCCAGGGTTTGGTTGAGGGTGTCGGCGAGGGTGGTGTTGGGGTCGTGGGTGAAGGTGGTCCAGATGGTGGTGAGGGGAAGGAGGAGTGGTTGGATGACCGGCGTCAGGAGATGGGTTTTCCAGCAGTCGCTGATACTGCTGAATTTGTATGGGGGCGATTGGTCGGCCAGTCTTTGGATGTCGGCGTAGCTTTGGGCGTTGGGTTGGTGGGTTTCGAGGTATCGGGAGAAGGCTTGCCGGGATACCATGGCGTTCTGCCGGGCGGCTTCGAAGGTTTCGGCGGTTGTGGCGAGGGCTTTCCGGATGGTTCTGAGTTTCTCGGTGTCGATTTGTTTGATGAGGTTCAGGCGTGTCATTTCTGCCGCGCTGAGGATTTCCGGTGCCGCTCTGAACAGTTTTCCGGCGCGGTCTTTGGGGTCGGCGGTGTTGTCGATGACGTGGCCCAACCTGTGAAGGAAATTATTGAAAGGGGCTACTAAATACTTATCGATCGCTAGTCATGCAAAGCTTCAATGAATTCATAAATATTTCGGGCTAGGAAATACATATTGCTCATATCAGCATCATCATTTTCCTGTTCATGATCCCAGAAGAAGATATTTTCACAATAGTCTCCTCCTATCCCTAAACATATTACATTCCCCCCAGGATCATCAGCAATGGGAATGAAACTACTTGGCATTCTATCTTCATAAATATCTAGATAGTCGTCTAAGTTGTCATATATATCTCCTATACCAAAAAACACATTGAGAACAGTGTTCCCCTGACTACTTGATATTCTAAAAGTGCTTCTCTCCGGATATCCTCCATTTTGTTCGAGCAAAAACCTTATATATAGCTCTGGAAGCTTGATATTATGTTTGGATTCAAATTCTGTAATATTTTCGAGAGAGAGTTTGTTCCCTGAATTAGAAAATTTCATCATCAGTTCTCACCTTTCATATAACTCTATTTGCCCATTTATTAGCTACTGATACACCACCCATATGTGTGAATTCCGCATGAATCTTCTTTTCGACTAGAACCATAGTCTTCCCGTCTTCGAGATGATGCCATATATATCCTGCTGGAGGTTTATTATTTGCAGGAACTGGTGGAATTGAATCTTTACTCAAGCGTGCTTTTTCGTTTGCTAATTTGTAATCCTGAGGACGATTAGCCGGAACAGACACCTCAATCTCCACTGGCTTAACTGTTGGATGGTAATACATCGAAAAATCGGGATAACCATTAACGTATTTTATGGATGTCCCGGCCTTATTGGTGTATATCCACACACTCCCATCTCCATTAATTTGGATTTCCCCACCCTTATTAAACCAATTCTCTGTAACAGGGGAATAACCTGGCTTAGTGTTTGAAAGTTCCTTAGGGATATTGTCTCCCTTTGCAAAAGTTCTCATTATGGCAGGGTCACCAGTAGGGCTTCCTGCACTTCCCATTATACCACTTTGTTTAACTGCTTGCATCTCGGCTCGTTCCGCATTCTTAACATGATGGAACTCATCAAAATTAGCATAGCCCCCACGAAAAGTGAACCCCTCCGGAGTCACATACACCGGCAACCTATTCCATTCAGTCCAATCCGCGATCAGTTCACCAAACCTGCCAAACCCTCGGAGTTTCGCCGCGTCTCCGGTGGTTTTGGCGCCGACGGCGCCCCGTCCCCATTTGGTGCTGCTGCTCTTTTCGGCGGCTTCTGTTGCTTTGGCGGCTTCTGTTGCTTTGCCTGCTTTGGCGGCTTTGGCGGCCATGTTGACTTCACCGACTCCGACAAAGCAGAGCAGGATGTCCGGGAGCAAGTTCCCAACGGTATAGCCGTAGGCACCTTCTATGCCTCTTTCATCAACCATATCGCAGATTTCGTCCAAGATGCCTGAGGTG
>WRJI01000037.1 GCA_009778595.1 Peptococcaceae bacterium
TATAGAATCAGCTTAGACACTAAGTCATTTGATTACTATGAGGGCGATATTGCGAGTTTTTGGCAAAATGGAAATTTTTATATAGACGATATAAATTTTCTCAGGCACTGGGGATTTGTAGATCCGTCCGGTTCGGGATTTGCTTTACAAGATCTGGCGCAGGCTATGGGAGCAGACATCTCATGGGATGCTAATGAAGGATTGACAACACTGTCTATGATCGGAAAATCCGCAGAGTATCGTGTTGGTGATGGGAAAACGTTCCTCAATCAGGATGGCAATGTCTATATTAATGATGCTACAATCTTAGCCGAATGGGGCATTAGCGGGAGCGAAGCCAACCGGGTTAAGGCTGTCACCTATGCACTGAGATATTCGGCAGGAGACTGGGTTAATAAAGCCGATAAAGTATTAAACGGAAAAAACAATCCCGCATACGAATTTTATGGCAGTAACTGTACCAATTTTGTCTCCCAAGCCTTGGCCTATGGAGGCTTGTCACAAGACATCACATGGTGGTACAAAGGATCACGGCCCTTGCGGAATTCCGCCGCATGGGAAGCCGCGCCAGATCTGATTAAGTATCTGGACAAGAAGAAACATTTCGGCGTTTCCTATGTCCCGATCGGCGGGGATATTGCCGATGTGATTGGATCTGTGCAACCTGGCGACGTCGTTGGATTTGATTTAAACGCGGAAGGCGGGATCAATCACGCCGGGATTGTGACGAAGATAGAAGACGGCAAGATCTTTTATGGGGGCAATACGGCATCATATAAGTACCAAGAATTGACTAACTATCCAACACAATTGAATTACGATTTATATTTTGTTCATGTCAGGTACTAAGCATAAGGATGATAGGAGAGGTTGTGTAGCATGAAGAAAGCAATTTTCATTCTCTTTGCGGCGATATTTATTTTAATATCTTTAGTAATTGTAGGTATCTGGCGCTTTATTATCTTTACTCACAAAGACATACCGCTCGATATAACTATTGAGACTGATATTAAGATCAGAAAGCTCGATTGGGATAAAATCGCCAAATACGGCGAAGAAATCAGGGTATTTGCCTTAAATGAAGCTGAAAGCGAAGTATATCGGACGCAAGATTTAGGCTGGAAGGTCATTGTTTTTTGCTGCAAATTCAGCAATGGTTCTTCTAAAGAATTCAGAGGAGTTCAGTTGTATTACGCGGAAGGACAAGAGCTACCCGGTTTCATCTTCGGGAAAAGGCTTGGTGCTTGGGCGAGAGCAGAAAACCTTAACATTAAACGCTTTCAGCGCGACGTTCCTTACACCTTCGCTATCCTTATCAAAGATGAAGGCTATAGCGACGAAGAATTGATAGAGAAGATTATGGACGTCAAGCTCATCATTGCCGAATATGCCACGCCAGTATCAGAACCATTCAAGATCCGGGACGTCATTCGTGAGTAAAGCAACCATCTAAGACAGACCACCCTCTATGCCGGACCGATAGCAGACGCAGCAGTCTATGGCCTAACAAGTACGCTCATAGGGGAGGGGTTAGAAAAAGCAACCGGAACCAACGACCGATCATTCGGCGATATAGTCAAAGACACAGCAGTCAATACCGTTACAGCCACAGCCTTTTCGGTCGGATTGAAAATGGTCGCAAAACCCCTCTCAAAAGTCTTCTCAAATGTCGTTAATAAGTTCAAACCGAAAGCATCACCGGAACTGAGAAATAACACAGGGATGCAGAGGGGTAATAGCGAATTCTCAGGGGAATTGAGTTCGAGTTCCCATTCTGGTGCAATATGATCCGCTCAGCCCAAACGCCCTCACCGTCACCGGAACCTGCAACTAGCGTTGAAGATAGGGATATTGTAAGAACAACAGGAAAGCCGATTTTTGTATATGGAAGTTTTGAGGATTTTTCCGCATATTACCCTCAAGGGTACGAAGGTGACAAACCGGATTGGGTGAAGAGCAACCCTATGGTTGTTGGCGATATGCTAAATAATGAGTACAAATATAAACAGAGGTAAAACGCAATGAAGAGAAAAGTTCTATTAGGTGTCCTGCTTATTATAGCAGCTATATACAAAGTGATGGTAAGGTTCTTGCTGTTATGGAATGACGATTCAGAGTTTCCCCTGGGGGAAACCCGCTCGAAAAATAAAAACCGCTCGCGACACATACGTCCCGCAAGCGGTTAAGTTATCCCGGATAAACAGAAACTCACTACGGCATATCCGACATGTCTTTGCTTGATCCTTTATCGGATTTCTTCTTCTTTTCTCGAGACGCTTTCGACATGAGAATCACCCTTTCTTGATGAAAATGTTTTTGCGGTTACCTTCATTTTTACCAAATCGCTCCATATTATACCTTCTTACCCAAAAGATCTTCCCCACCACCCACACATTTAAAACCGCTGCGACACACAATCCTATCGTCACAGGTATCCCCAGTCCCCACCAAGGTAAATGGAGAGCATCCTGCAACCCCAGGTCCACCCCCGGCCATTCCACCCCTCCCAACAAACTCAGCCCGCTGTAACCGGCAACAAACAAGACAACCATGCTGACCAGCAACACAAAACGTTTGCCCCGGAGCGGATAACACAGGTTAGCCAAAACAGTCAGACCCACCACCCCAATAACAGAAACCGTCAATGTCCGAATCAAAAGCGGCTCCCAAACCCACAAAACCCCTAAAGCCTGAATGGCCAGCACATCAAAAACCACCAGCGCACCACAGGGAACAGCCAGGTTCAGGGTTTTTTTCAAGAAGTCCCCTTCCACCCTGTTCTTATTGGCCGCCAGAGCCAGAAAAAACGAAGGAACACCGATGGAGGTCATCCCAATCAGGGTTAGATGGATCGGATAAATCGGATAAGGTTCCCGCAACAATATGAAAAACAAGCAGAGCAGAACCGAATACACCGTCTTAAGCAGGTAAAGAACAGCCACCCGCTCAATATTGTTGACCACCCGACAACCCTCCCGAACGACAGCCGGTAAAGGGGCAAAATCCGATTCCAACAGAACCAGCTCAGATACCACCCGCGCGGCCTCACTGCCGGAAGCCATGGCGATACCGCAGTCAGCCTCTTTCAGTGCCGGCACATCGTTGACGCCGTCTCCTGTCATACCAACAATATGACCGTTAGCACGCAAAGCCTGAACCAGTTTCTTTTTGTCATGAGGACTGACCCGGCCAAAGACGGTATAATCTTCAGCAAGAGAACCCCAATCCACCTCCTCGGGTGATCCCTCAAGGCTTTCTTGTGGCGAAGACATATCCACATAGCGATCCGTTCCGTTCAAACCGGCTTTACAAGCTGTGGCCGCAACCGTCAAGGGATTGTCTCCGGAGATCACCTTAACGGCCACACCCTGTTCAGCGAAAAACCGAAAAGTCTCCGGGGCTTGAGCCCGGATCGTATCAGATAATACAATCAGCGCGTTAAGCTCCCGCTTCTCCGGCAACTGTATTTCTGATGCCCCGCCGTCCCCACCGTCTCTGCCGTCCCCACCGTCTCCACCGTCTCCACCAAGCGCACCGGCCTCATTTCCCGTACCCTCTGACCCCTGTCTCGATTCGAAATCCCCCCAAACCCGCGCTAATGCCAATACCCGCAGTCCTCTGGCTGCATACTCGGCGACCTTTTCTGTGGCCTCCGGACACAATATCTCCGGGGCTCCCAGCACCCATCCACTCTCGGCAAACAATGCCCCCTGCCAGCGCCGCCCGGAAGAGAACGGAACAACCTGGCGAACTTCCCACGCACTCCCGGATGGTACCCCCTCACCGAAACGCCGTTTCATGGCTAACTGAGTCGGGTTGGCATCCGTTGAAAGACTCATCAATGCAGAAATCGTTTGTTCAATGTTCCCCTGATCAAAATTCCCTTGAATATCGATCAGTTCCACCTCCATAGTACCATCCGTAATTGTGCCTGTTTTGTCCAGACACAGCACATCAACCCGCGAAAGAATTTCTAGGCTGGGGAGTTCCTGAACCAATGTCTTGTGCTTGCTCAAGTTAATCACACCGATAGCAAAAGCTACAGTACTCAAAAGAATCAACCCCTCTGGGATAATCCCAATAATACCGGCAGCTGTCGCCACCACAGCCTTGGCATAAGGAACCCCTCCCGCCCATTGACTGTAGAATAGCAGCGCCCCTAAGGGAACAATAACAAAACTTAAAACCAGGATAATGCGATTCAGTGCCGCCATAAGCCGCGAACGGCTACGCTTATAGCGACGTGCTTCTTGTGTCAATTGCGTCGCGTAACTCTCTTTCCCCACCCGACTCACTTGGATACAACCTGATCCTGATGTCACAAAACTGCCTGACAGAACTTCATCGCCTTTCTCTTTGCGAACCGGACGACTCTCGCCGGTCAGCAACGACTCATCAACCTCGAGGCTGTCCCCCGCGAGCACGATAGCATCGGCCGGAATCTGCCCTCCTGCCTTAAGAATAAGAATGTCGTCAATCACAATTGACCCAATAGAAATTTCTTGGGGGTGACCGTCCCGAATCACAAGAGCAAGAGTCTGAACGATCAGTGACAGCTTTTCGACAGCACGTTTCGAGCGTATTTCCTGAATGATACCGATACAAGTGTTCGCAATAACCATCCCAAAAAAAAGCAGGTTCAAGTAAGATCCCACAGAAAAAACCATGATCGCCAACACAGTATTGACTAAATTGAACAAAGTCAAAACATTATCGGTCAGAATACGCCCATATGTTTTCGAAGGGATTTGACGCACATCATTGGTCGCACCCCCACCCCGCCTTTGCATAACCTCATCTTGGCTAAGCCCGGCGAACTCACCAGAATAATCATTATTCATGAAGCACCAATTTCCATAATTTACATATTATGATAGTACGAAAATGGTAATATATGTCATTTTCATAAGGAGGCGTTCCCCATGACATTAGACACCATCACCGCTCTGGCGATAAGAACACTCCAAACAACCCAATGGTCAACCAACGCCGGGTTTTCTACCATCACGAAGAACCTGGCGGTAGCCATATGGCCTGAACTGAAAACCCATCTCATACAAAAATATGTCCCACTCGCCATGACAAAATACGTAAATCCCTTGGCTCGTAAAACCGTGCTGCCGATGGCACAAAAAATGGGAATCAAAGTTGTTCGTAAATATGGTATCCCCCTGGCTAAAAAAACCGGAAAATTCATCTGGGTCAAAGTCGGTTACCCCACCGCGCGCAAGATTCTCCCGGGGTTTTTTGACAGCGCCTTCTTCTCCGCCATCTCGGCTCCCAGCCTCCCGAACATGGCCGCCACACCGCAAGTATCAGCCACCCTGCCAAAGTCGGCTTCCGGTTTGCTGAAAATCGTCTCCGGCTTTCGGAGAAAAAAATCAACACCACGTAAATCTACAACCTCTGATACACAGCACGCAACATCCGGCTCACATCAAGAACCCCTGAAATATACACAGCCAGACGAACTCCAGCCAGACGAACTCCAGCCAGACGAACTCCGGGCAGACGGACTCCAGGCAGACGGACTCCAGCCATATTCCCCTCAGGTAACGCCCGCTATCCTTTCGGAAACATCATCGGGAACAGCCGGTTCTCCTTTGGGAACTTCTGCCTTCCCCTTGGTAACAACTGATTCCTCCCCGAGAATGTCTGACATCTCCCATGAAGCACCGGGTATCCCATTGTTAACCGGATCCCATGCAGATCCCGGATCCCTATCAGATTCTCAAAAAGCTGCCAATCCCAAGTTCAATCAAACACGACTGGGTCGGCATCTAGGCAACGGATTCCTCACAAAACGATTCAACAAATAGCTTCCGGAAGAGCACAATTCAGGAATCGGAATTCTGAAGGCTGCAAACGCGCCACCATTATTCTGACTCCTGATTCTTTTTCTTATTCCGATCTGTTTTTCTCATCATTGTCCTCCGGCAAGGAAGCACAACATTAAAATTTTATAACACATTCTTAATCCAATCTTAATAAAGCCAACATGATTCCGTAAAAAATGTTTGCTAGATTAACATGAGAATCAAAACCGAAAGGACGGGAAAATCATGAAGAGCAGAAGGAAAGGATTATGGAGGGCGCTAAGGACAAAGCCCTTATTAAGAATCAGTGTTGTGCTTTTGTTAGCCATGATGGGGCTTACAGGTTGTAACGCAAAAGATCCGACACCAACATACCGGTTGATAATAATCGCTGAATCTGACGGAACGGTTACCTCTAGCGGCGGCGCATACGCTGCCGGCGCTATTGTCACTATTGAAGCTATTCCGGGTAATGGTTCGGTTTTTGATATCTGGACGACCGGAAACGGTGGTGAATTCAAAGATGCGACAAGCGCTGTGACTACGTTTATCATGCCCGAGGAAGATGTCGTTATTACAGCCGTGTTCGGATCTCTGGGAATGTATCCGTTGTTTGAGACAAGCGCTTACAATGCTGATATAGACAGGGACTATGAACAGGTCTTTCCTCTTTGTGTTACAAACAGAGGAGTAACTGACGGTCTGTTTTATGTGGACAATGTGGGAGAACAGCCGGAAGATTTGTCGTATGGTTTCAGCGGAAACGGATCCTCCGCAGACACCGCTGTTTATCTTCAGCCTGGCGAATCCGCGGCAATTGATATGGTCTTTTTCGCGCAGAACGCGGAAATAGAGACACGGAACCTGGCTGTGCGCGCGTATGCGTATGAGGACGGGCGTGATACTTTCAAACTTTGTGACACATCAACCGTTGCACTGAAAATCAATGGCATTGAGGAGATGGAAATCGTTTTAACAGCAGGGGATGTTGACGAAGCAACCTTGAGCGCTGTATACACAATAAAGAATAACGGATCCCACAGTATAGCCGACCTGACGGTGTCTTTATCAGGGGAGCCGGCAGACTATGCCCGTTTAGCTCCCAATATCCATAATTATTCCCTGGAAAGCGGTAAAAGCATATCTTTCTGCGTTATTCCGGATTTAGCGGCTGCGGGGTTGTCGGGACAGACTTCTTTCAACGGTGATATTGTGATTACGGGACTGGGAGACAGCCAAGCCTTCCCGACTTCATTCACCCTTGACGGGAAATCATTGACAACACTGACCATGGCTGACATCACCTTGATTAATGACGGAAACCCGTATGTTAACATGGGAATAGATGAGTCATCCTACAAGCTGCACAAAAACGAATACCACGCGGACGGTTGCGGTGAATTATCAGGGGAATATGATATCGTGTATGGCCTGAACCAAGAGAATAAGGTCACGGTCAAAACCGATATCAAGATTGATTCTATCGCCGGACAGTCCATTCCCGCCGGTGATGTTCAGTTGACAAAGACAGAAACCGCCGACTCCCTTGTCCTTCACTTTACCCAGTATATGACGCAGGAGCAGTATGAAGCGTTGATTTCCGGGTCACAACCGGAAAGTCCAATCTATATGGAACAAATGTCGGCATTTTACTCTTCGGGCGAGTCCCTTCCGGATGAGTCCCTTTCAGGAAATCTCCCTTTTCGAAGAGTTCCTTTCGTGGAGCCTGTTCCCGCTTCGGGGGGATCTCCCTTATTTGCCTCTGCTGCCGATCATAATTATATAAGACTGGCAGCGGGGCCTTCTTCAGCGCCCTCAGACGCGTCTGTTGCTGTTGATTTCTCAATCGCCTTGGGCGACACCCTGACAACCGGCAACTGGAACGATTTCTTTCAAGGGGCAGGGACTCTGAAAACAGGATTCGACGTCTTCAACAAACTAGGCGACGCCTTAAAAGTCTACAATAATCCGAACTACACTCAGGGGCAAAGAGACGCGTATCTTAGCGTTACGTTGGCGGATATCCTCTTGACAGGTTTTCTTCAGGTATCCGGATCCGCCTTGGGGCCCATGGGGACATTTACCGCCGGATGGCTCACCGGTGTGGTGTTCGACTGGCTCAGGGAAGAAATCCTCAGAGACAGCAACCCTGACGGCGCCAAATGGGAAGAGGCATTTGAGGGGCAACAATGCACCAACCGAAGAAATATCGAAACATCCTTTTATGTTCCTCCTGTGCCCAAGCTTCCTGCCTGGCCTGAGACAGATTTTGATAATCCTGATCCAGTCAATCCTTGGGACGATGAGGATTGGGAGAGTTTTGGCACAACTGTTCAATTTCCGGACGGCACATACGGCGTTGTGCCGGATATCTGGATTTCTGAGCGGCTGTTTCCCAAAGCCTATGAACAGGACAATACTCATCATGGGATATATATCATTCCCGGGCCCTGCAGTCCTGTAATTTTGTGGGACGGAACTTTCACGCAAAAGCTGAACAAAACCCTTGTGAATGAAGGTGTGTTCCGAGGAGGAGGAATAAGGTCGGTCAATTACATTCCCGCGCTTATTCCCGGAGATACTGCCACAATTGTGGCTGTCGGAACCACTCGCCATGGCACAAGCCTGTTTCCGGCTTTATCCCAGGGAGTACAGGTTGATGAGATTGCCGTTGGCGGCGTGAATACTTTGCTGACAGAGTACAGCACTCTCCCCACTCAATTCTTGGCATCGACAAACAGAAAGGTCACGTTGATTTATCCTAAGAATACCCCTTATACCATCACAACGGCTTTCGCTGATCTCAGCGCTCTTCCGGATATGCGCCTTCTTCCGGATTTCTCTGTCTATCCTGAAGACATTCGTTTTGACTCTGACAGAGGATACCGGGATGTTTTGCTGGGTGTTCCCGTCCGGATGCAGGTCGATGTTTACAATGAGGGATCACGTTGTGGGTATTGCACTGTGGCTGTCTATGCGGACGGAAAAGAAATCTTCAAGCAGGAAAATGACTCTATTGAGTATTTCTCCGCAAAAACCTATGAATTCGATTATACGCCCCTGCAAGAAACAACCGTCATGAACGTGGTTGTGAGCGATACAAGTATACTCTACAAAGACACAGATTTATCCAATAATGAAGCGGCGGCGACTCTGAAAGCAAGAGACCTTCAAAAGCCTGAAATCAGAAAAGTAACACCCCAGGGCGTCGGCAGGTATATTCCCACACGCGCGTCGGTTACACTGGTCAAGGCTCTTGACATGAAAGAAGTGGAGTTCAGTCTTGACGGTGTTAAGATAGCCGTAGAACCTTGGCTGCTCACCTCAGATACCCGGTCAATCAGTTTTGCGTCACTCACTTTTGAAGAGGGCAAGGAGTATGAGGTCACGGTAAGGGCAATTTATTATACGGATGCAACCATGGCTTCGACAGATTGGGTTGAAGAGACTGTAAAGTTCACATACAATCCTGAACTGCCTGAATTCTCCGAAGATCCTGAGCAGGCTTACAGGCCAGAAATAGATTTTATTCAGGTTAATGATACGCTGGGCCATCCAACCTACTGGGAAAACGAGACCCGCACTGTTGGCTGGCATATCAGCTATGTGAGCGCCACAGTCGCAAGTGATGTATCCCACGTTGATGTTGAATATCTTGAGGTGTATGTGAATGGCGTCAAGGCAGGCGTCCTCTCTGGCGATCCGTCAACATCGTTTTGTGATATTGAATTGAATCTCGCTCTTGAGGAAGGGAAAGAATACGATATCACAATCAGAGCTGTGTATACACGATACGAAATCGAAAAGCATTTTGTTGAATCGCGTGTGCGTGTGAAATGCGTCCCGAGAACGCCGGCAATGGAGTTGCTTATTTCCTCCGTCGGTGATATGTATGCCCCGCGAATTTACGCATCTGTCGACCTGATAGGAGGGGATTACCTTGGCAGCGGATTCAGTGTTCAAGCCGTGGAGATCTATATTGACGGTGCGCTGGCAGACTCAGATCAAGGGGGCGACAGGAGGGGCTATTATAGCTTCTGGGATTTACAGGGCTTTGTGCCGGTGATAGGAAGAGAATATGAAATGACAGCCCGAGTGATTTACTACACAAGCCCGACAGAAACGGCTTATATTGAAAATACTCGGATGTTCTCATGGGATGGGGGCTGAGCGTAAAAAAGGCTCAAAAATTACCAGTTGACTTTTTGGCTTAATCAAATAGACTCATTAATAGTGAGTCTATTTGATTGCGAGGTTATACCATTGAAAGAGCCCTTGAGAAAACTGTTGATTCTAGCCTTTATGCTGAGCATATCCCTGTTCCCAACAGGATGTGAAAAACACGCCATCAGTGATAACGGACTTCAACCTTATGCCGGTAACGAAACCGGCAAGAGTGACGGCGACGAAAACAAGATCATCAACGATTTCGATGACGCAAGCCTTAACGGAAGCCGTGAAGGAAACAGTCGCGATAGTAACAACGGAAACAATGACAGTAGCGACAACGATAAAGTTAGCCAAAACACAAGCAATAAAGGGAATTATGGACAAGGTATTTACAGCACCATTGACGATGTTCTGGTAAAGGCCAGAAGAAACAGTTATGACAGCGAGGAAATACGGTCTAAGCTGACGAACTACAGAATTACGGCGATTAAGACCAGCAGCAACACACAAAACCTCTATGTTGAAATGGTTTGCCCCCAAGGCTATGCTGTTCAATGGGGCAGCACGTATATCGAATTCCATGAGTATGCCGGTCATAACAATTACACATTATGGATTCTTACGAAAAAAGGATCCCTCACACAAAAGAATATCGCGGGCTATTCCGGCAAGGTTTTTGACAGTTGGGTATTCACATGGTACTCAGATTCTTGGGCAAATGACTATGAATGGGTTGGGCAGGACAGTATTGCCGGACGGAACGCAGCCATCTACAGCTACGCAAACGCAAGATATAAGACATGGTTTGACGAACAATTGGGTATCACTTTAAAGGTAACAGATAACGGCAAGGTATTGTATGAAGTGAAAGAATTTCAGGTTGGGGGCGTCACGATGGACAGTATGCTCAGGTTCGTTAAGCTTGATGAGTATACAATTAAGTAAGAGAAAGGGAATAGAAGTATGAAAATAAATATTATCTTTGGCGTGGTGTTGGTTATGATTTTGTCTCTGACAGCTTGCAGCGGAAACGGAAACGGGAACGCGGACACGCATGGAAACGGCAGCGGCGACAATTCTGATTTCAGCGAGTTCGACAACAGCGGAGAGTACAAATCTCTGCCGGACAATTATAAAATAACAACAAAACTTGGTGATGCCAAGGAAAATTCAGGAGCCACCATGAATACCGAAATGCGCTGCGGGCAAGGCTTTGTTGACAAAGGATATGTTGAGGGGGAAGGACATTCTATCATTACTTTCTATGAAGTCCCGAGCGGTTTGGTCTATACTCTCTTTCCAGACGACAAAAGAGGTGAGATTCAAGAAAATCCTGAGTATTTCTACACGGATTGCAGCCAGTTTGAATCGTATGAAGAGTATTCCTCTCTTTATGAGGATGAGTCGGCAATAGGCCAGGAGAAAATTGCCGGGCGGATCACGGCTATATATGATGTCAGTACCCGTTCTCAGGAACATAAGATTTGGATTGACAAGGAATATGGTTTCTGCATGAAAGAAGTTATTAATGGAAAGCTTATTTGCGAAGTGACAGAGTTCGAGGCGAACGGTTTTGAGCTGACGGATATGGTCAACCTTAGCGAGTATACGATTGATTAATCCATGGTTACTCCGGAAGAGAACGGCATAATCCTTATCCTGATGGGCAGGGAATAAATAATATGAGCGCTAACATCCTTATTGTTGAAGACAAGAAAAAAATCGCCCGTTTTCTGGAAATGGAACTGACGCACGAGGGATATGAGGTCGGAAAAGCTTTCGACGGTATTCGCGGGCTGGAAATGGCGGAATCAGGAGATTATGACCTTGTTTTGCTCGATATCCTTTTACCGGGCATGAGCGGTATGGAAGTCCTGCGGCGTCTGCGGCGCTGTTCAGAGACGCCGGTTATCCTTCTGACGGCTAAAGACGCGGTCAATGATAAGGTGTCCGGTCTTGATGCCGGGGCGGATGACTACATTACCAAACCCTTTGTTACAGAGGAGCTTCTGGCTCGTGTCAGAGCAGTTCTGCGCAAGGAAAAAAGCCATCCCAAGATGTTCAGAGCCGGGGGTTTGCGCCTGGACTTGCAGAGCCACTCTGTTACGTATGACAATGAACCGGTTGACCTGACAAAGCGCGAGTACGACCTTCTGTATATGCTTATGCAAAATAAAGGTATTGTCCTGAGCCGGGAAACGCTTCTCACCAAGATTTGGGGATACGATTATGTGGGGGAAACCAATGTCGTGGATGTTGTTATCCGCCATTTGCGTTCCAAGATAGATGAAATGTACGCTGTCAAGCTCATCAGCACGATACGCGGGGTCGGATATGTGATAAAAAATGATAAACCTAATAGCTAAGTTCCCTTCATTTGCTCATAAATTCGCGGTGTCAACAATGATGCGGCGATTGGTTCTATTAATTCAGATCAATATTCTTTTCATAATTATCGTGTTCACAGGGGTCTTAGTTATTTCTGAACAAAATGTCGAGGAAGCCTATAGAGATTGGCTCATCACAGGCGCCCCCAAAGTTGGCAGAAGCCTGATCAATGTTCAAAATGTAGCTGAAGGCCTTAGATGGCCTGGCGTCGAAGGCACACGCAAAATATCTCTGGGTCCGGGTCCGGCGTCCCAGATTTCCGGCATGACTTATGATGCCTATATTCCCGAAGAAGAGGGGTTCGTGCATATTGGTTACTTTTTGGGAGAGCATTATGTGGCGGCGCTTAAATCGGTTCCCCTCATCCTGCTTATCGAAATTATCATCGTTCTCTTGGGGTTCTTCCCTGCGTTGAGGTCAGCCCAGAAGCTGCTCCAACCTTTACGGAATATGACGCAGGACACACGTATGCTGCACAAACAGGCGTCAATGCCGGAGGAATCCAGACCTGGGCCCCAGAAAAACCTGGCGATTTTGACCGGGGATATTAATCAGCTGGCCACACGGCAGGATGCCAGGCTCCGGGTCAATGATCTTGAACTTGAAGACCTGGCAGAAGCCATTAATGCCATGTTAGAACGTGTTCATGATTCTTATTGGCAGCAGAAACAATTTATTTCAGATGCGTCTCATGAACTCCGGACACCGATATCTGTTATTGAGGGCTATGCCGCCATTCTCGACCGCTGGGGCAAAAACGATGAGAAGGCGCTGCTGGAATCCATTGAAGCCATCAAGAACGAATCCGCTCACATGAAAGAGCTGGTCGAACAGCTCTTATTCCTGGCGCGCGGTGACAATGACACCATGGTTGTACAGTGGCAGATGCTGGATATTATGGGGCTGGCAGAAGAGGTGTTCCGTGGTTTCCAAGTTGTTCATGAGGGGCATGAGTGGATATTTAAGGCCGAGCCTGTCCAAGAAGCTGTCTATATTCGCGGGGATGAAGGGCTTCTGAAGCAAACCCTTCGCATTCTTACAGACAATGCCATTCGCTATTCGCCGGCAGACGGAGAAATCACCATTGAGATTTCCGCTCAGCCAGATAACGTTCGCATCGCCGTGCAAGATCAAGGAATAGGTATTTCCGCGCAAGATTTACCAAGAATATTTGACCGTTTTTTCCGATCGGAAAGCTCGAGGGAAAAAATGGAGGGAGGAACAGGACTGGGACTGTCCATTGCCAAATGGATTGTCGATAAGCATAGAGGACGTATTGAGGTTCTGAGCCACGAGAACATCGGAACACGGATTACGGTGGAACTGCCTAAGAACTGGGATGGGGGGTTTGAATAAGTATCGGATGGGATATTTTTCTACTTGACAATCGATAAGTCGTCAACCATACTACACTATATAAGTAATGTAGTATGGTGGGGTGATTGTTCTGCACATCGACTATAACAGCCTGAAACCCATCTATATTCAAATCGCCGAAGGCATCAAGAACGACATTCTGTCCGGTCGCTTGGCCGAGAAAGGACCTGTCTACTCCCAGCTTGTCTTGTCCAAAGAATTGGGCATCAATCCAGCCACAGCCGCAAAAGGCATCAACGTCCTTGTGCAAAACGGCATCCTGGAAAAACAGCGAGGTATGTCTATGGTGGTGGCGGCTGGAGCCCGTTCCAGGCTTATTGCCGCCAAACAAGACGACGACCTGCACACTTTGGTTGCCGCCCTGGTCAGCGCGGCCAGAAAAATCAACCTTTCGGAAGACCGGCTTCTGGACATGGTTCAGAACCGCTTCACCGAGACCGCGCCAAAAGAAGGGAATGAAGAAAATGAGTGATCACAAAAAAGATCCCAACGTCATTCGGGCCGAAATCCTGACAAAAAAATACCCTGATAAAAAAGCGCTGGACAATTTAACTTTCACCATCCAAGGCAGCAGTATCACCGGCCTGATCGGGCGCAACGGGGCAGGCAAAACCACACTCATGAAACTATGTGCCGGCCTCCTGACGCCAACCGCCGGGTGCCTGGAGATTTTTGGCGAGCCCCCCGGAAACAACCTTAAGGTACTTACCCGGATCGTCTATGCCTGCCATGATCAACCTCACGACAAGAACCTCCGGCTCCGAAATGTTCTGAGCAATTACCAGATCATGTTTCCTGTCTTTGACCGGGAATTCGCCGACAAACTTGTCAGCTTCTTCAGGTTAAATCCCAAAGCAAAGTATGGAACCCTCTCCCAGGGTATGTCCAGTGTCTTCAACTTCATCTGCGGTCTGGCCTGCCGTGCCCCTGTCACACTGTTTGACGAACCTGTCTTGGGCATGGACGCCGCCACCCGCAAATCCTTATATGAGGTTTTGTTGCGGGACTACAACGAATACCCCCGGCTCATCCTCATTTCCAGCCATTTGCTTACTGAGATCGAAGGATATCTCTCTGACATCCTGCTCATTGACAAAGGCCGGTTGGTCTGGCACGGAAACATCGACGATCTGCGACAAAGCGCCTACAGACTCCAAGGAAATGTTGACGTGTTGGAGAGTTTCTGCGCCGGCAAACATGTTCTCTACCAAAAACACGGCGTCACCGACAACATCGCTGTCGTCCGGGAACACCCCGACGACGAAACCGTCCAAGAGGCCGCCGCGGCAGGGCTCACTCTCTCCGTCGTGCGTCCGGAAGATCTCTGTCTCTATCTGACACAGGATACTACGGAGGAGGAACTGGAATGTTTGTGGGAAAAGACGAACTGATCAACGCGCGGAAACTGACAGGCCAATGGCTTCACAATACCCGTTTCAACTGGCTGTTCATGTCGGTGACCTTCGCGTTTGTTTTCCTGGGGAATATTATGACGCTTTTCAACTACTATTCTGAAACGTCTCGTGGAATCAGGACACATCAAATCATGGATTACTCTAGGCCTGTAGCATTCGGCCTTGTTGGCGCCCTTGTTATCATGATGCTCCTCTACAAGACGACGGATACAAAATGCGTTATGTTTCCACAGACCGGAACAAGCCGCTTTCTCGCTGAAAAAGCTCGTTATTACTGCTTAATTGGGGCGGCCGGTTTGAACCTGGTGGTTTACTACTTCGTTGCGTATGCCTTAATCGGGCTCTGGGGTCAAATCGTCGGAGACACCATGTTCGCCAATCGTTTCAGCATTGGCTTCACACTGGCCGGGTTACTTGCGTGGCTGTTATACATGTCGATTGTCCTGGAAACCATGCTGGCCTTGCGTTTGTTCATAATGAAGTTTCGAATCCTCTCCGCCGTGGGTCTGGTTCTTCTCGTTCTTCTGACTATCATTGATTTCGCTGCAATCGAGTCCTTCGGCGCAACAGCCATTGGTGCCCTCATCCTTGAGAGAGGCTTGGGGTTCTTCCTGTTGAAAGGAATCGCGCTGTGGGTGCTCCTGTTTGCTCTGTCTATGGTGATCAACAAAATCTCCCTTCAGGATCAAAGTAGCAGATCCGCCAAACAAGTGATCACCGACAACGTGACTTTAGCGATCACCGTTGTGGCAGCTCTTGTTTTTGTCATTGTCTTCATTCCTCAAAGCCTCGACTCGCGAATACCACGGAATCTGGTCATTCCTTCTGAGGAGGCTTACGAACTCACAATCCCTGAATTCGACCCCGGACCGAACCGCTTTGTGATGAACCTCGACGCCTCCGGGATCCCCCGCGGTTCATCAATCACTATCACCACAATCGATGTTGTCAAAGCCAATGACGCTACTCAATCCGTTCCGGATTCCGATTATTACCCCCTTCCCGAAATTGTCACAATGCTCTACACGGTTCAGGATGAGCAAGCGTTATTGAACTTCACAGGCAACGAAATCCGTCTTGAGTATTGGCTTCCCACATGGGAAACAGGCGGTATTGATATGACCCGGTATATCCAGCCGCGGTTTTCAGCCCGTTTGGATGGCAATACGCTCTGTCTCGAGTATCAATATACCCTAACAAGCAACGCTTTTTTTCTGCCGATGTGGTCATTTATGGAACAGTTCGACACCTTCAAAGAGAAAGGGATTTTTTACGAGTCTGCAATGCCCCTCTTCTACAACACGAGAGGTGAAAGAGGATGGATCCTCATCAGCGTTGACTGAGGGTTCCCGTGAAGCTGACTGAGGGTTACCACAAAAAGAGGGGGTTCAATAATGCTTGGCATAATAAAAGATGAACTGCTCAACACCGGGAAATTAACAGCCCTGCAGCTCAAGAACACGGGGAATGGCCGGCCATGGCTGCTGATAGCTTTCGGGTTTCTCTTTTTGGGGAGTATGCTTCCTTTTGTGATTACCATAAGTCGGCCCATCGGCAGTCTCAGTGATTATTACGCACCGGATTACGCCGAACCTATAGCCATTGGGCTGGCCTTCACGATCATCATGATGACTCTCATGTTCAAAAACAGCAACTCTAAACTATCCATGTATCCCCAGACCAGAACAAGCCGATTTCTGGCCGAGAAAGCTCGCTACTATGTCCTGATCCTGGTGGTCGGGGTTGGCACGTTGGTTTTTTATCTGTTTGAACACGCTTTGCTGGCCCTCTTGGACCTGGTCGGCGCCAACATCATTCTTGTTTACCGCTTTGACATAGAATTCGTCGTCGCGGGTTTTCTCGTTGGGGTGTTGTACATGGCCCTTGTTACCGAAACGGTGTTGGCCTTGCGAACCCTTATCAGCAAGTTCAAACTCATATCTGTTACGATCATAATCCTCCATACAGGCCTCTTCATTCTAAACCCTATGGAATTCAACACGTTCTTTTTTGACCTGATATCTCAGAGGAGCTTAACTCTGGAAAATAATCTTGGCATGTTTCTGATGAAGGGTTTTCTGTTGTGGGTTATGCTGTTTATTCTTTCACTGATCGTTAATGCCATCACTGACTACGCCCAGAATACGACCTATGTCAACAAAACGGCTCTTGCAGTCATAGCTGTAGCCACCCTTATTCTCGTTCCGTATTTCCATAATCAATCCCTTGATCAAAACAGCTTCAACTTATATGAATTCTCATCCCCTTATGATCTTATCAATGATGACTACATCAATAAGTACTATCTTCAGAATCCGGATCATGTCATAACCATTGATGCATCATGCCTTCCTCCCGGCACAAAGATTCACATTTCTGCAACCAACATTGCTGAGATTGGGTACATGGATCAGCACTATGCAGGGCCTGTAATGGATATGATGTATTATTATATTCTGGATGAACAAGCTTTGGCCGATTTTCCCGGCGGTCAAATCGTCATTGTCTATTCCCTGCCCTCATGCGAATACAATACCACAAACATGACTGCGGTTGTACAACCCGGTTTTTCGGCTCACTTGGAAGGACAAACCCTCTTCCTGGAATACCACTATGTCCGAAATACCAAAATCGTTTATCTGCCCATGTGGTCATATATGAAACAGTTTAGCGCCTACGAGGGAAAAGGCCTCTTGAGAGAGGGCGGTGGAATTATGAGCTGGAGAGACGGAATCATCATTATTGATGTGAAGGAGTGACCCACCAATCCAGATCCCTATACTCTTTTTGTACCTCTTTCAAGCGATCTCGCTCCGTCAGAAACTTCTGTTTCATATCCACAAGAAACCCTTTGAAATGTTCTTCCATTTCCTTTTCCCCAAAACGGTAATAGGGCGTCCCTGTGAAATCTATGACATTGTCGGCACTGATAACCCCTCTGGCACCGCAGATTGCGCATTCAACACCGTTTCCCGGAAGCAGGCGCACCAGATCCGACCCGCAACAGGAACACGCCCTGTCTCCGGGACAATACGCGCGCGGTCCAAAAAGATCCCGTCCCAGACCCTGTGCGTAATCCTTTATAGCGGGATCCAGCAAGCCTTCACCGGGCAACGTAACATGAGGTTGCCAGCAATCAACGATTTTCATCTTCAAGATCCTAGGCAACACCAACGAAGATGCTTTGCTGTATCCTTCCCAGTGCTTCGTCCCGTAAGGCATCACAATAACGCAGGGTTTTCCTTTCGTGTGTTCGGCATAATTCTCGGCCCCGACGAAACGGTCTGTCAGCATCTTGTAGCTTCCGTGAGGCCCCAGCATATAGACCGGCATCCCAATGACCAAAGCGTCGGCTTCTTTGATTTTGTGCAATACGAAGTTGAAGTCATCCGGCAAAGGACAGACCCCATCAGAGGGCAAACAACGATAACAAGCCTGACAAGGATCCAGCTTTAAGTCCGTAAGCCTGATCAGTTCGATAGCGCAATCCTCCGCAACATTGGACAGAAGCTCCTTGACCAGGAGTTCACTGTTGCCAAGCTTCCTTCGAGAAGCGATTAATCCCAGTATTTTTTTCATCAGCTAAAAAACTCCCCTTCCCCACACCCAAATCGTCCCCGGGCAATCCCTTCAGCCTTCTCCGTACACAATCGCGCTTCTTCCTCGTTACCAAGGATTCGATAGATCTCAGCCAACTCATAATAGCTTTCGCTGCAACCGCTCTTGCAGACCGCGTGGCAGAACAAGGTCTTCGCGATCTTTTTGTTAAAACAGGTGATCGCCTGCTCGTATTTCCCTTGAGCTTTGTACATTTGGCCCAGTAAGAAAAAGTCTCCGTCTTCCCGCTTCCGGAATAAATAGAATGCCAGTCCTTTCGTTAACAGTCGGGAACGGATTTTGTGACCCCCCTGCCAGGCCAGCATGGCTAACCTGTGTAAAGCGTCGTCGCAACGTTTGGAGAACAACGCCTTCCGGTAAGCTTTTCGCGCGTTCCGTTCTTGGTTCATCAGCTTGTAAATCATGCCAATCTTAAGTCCCAGAGTCCGATTCTTTCGTTTAACAGCCAATGCTTTACGATAGGCCTCTAGAGCCCCCGGATAATCGTTCATGCAAGCGCGGCAATCCCCGACCTTAACCAGAGCTTCCTGTTTGAAATCCACGTCACTCACGTTGTTCCCCCAATTTTCAAACAGGGGTATCGCTTCCTTATATCGTCCGGCGAGTTGATAGAACCACGCTTCTCTATACCGAAAATATTCCGCATCGGGATAAGCCGCGACAGCTTTGGTGGCAACGCTGATACCCTCCTCATATTTCTCCAGCACACACAAGTTTTGGGTGATATTTCTCCAGAAATTGATGTCGTTGTTGCCGTAAGTCAACGCGGTTATGAAAAAAGGATAGGCTTTGGTGTGTTCGTTGTGTTCCACATACCAGGCCCCCATGTAATTGTTGAGGGACTCGTCATAGGGAGACAAGGTCAACGCCTCGTTTATCGCTTGTTTTTCCTCATCGCCTTTCCCCAGCCTGCTGTAAGTTAACGCCAGATTCATATAATCGCCATACAAGAATTCATCTTTATTCTTTTTGGACATCCCGACTTGGCGTTTAACAAATATAAGGGATTCTTCGTAGTCTTCCCTCTCAAAATACCTTGCCGACAGACTGCGATTGGCAAAAGGATGCGCCGGGTTAACCTTCAGAACCTCTTGATAATATTCAATCGCCACGGCGATGAGTTCTTTGTTGGTATGGCCGAATTCCTCCTGCAGATGTTCGTTCTCTTCTTCGGCCAACTGCGCCAGCCGGAGATACACATCCTCTTTGACACCGTCAGGCACCGCCTGTGATCTCGCTCCGGGTGCCGATTCGGATGACTCCGGCCCGGATTCGGATGACTCCGGCCCGGATGCCGATTCGGGCGCCGGCTCCAACAGGCCAAGAAGCCGCTGATTCGCCAAATCATACCTTTTCGCCATAGTGAACAGGGTACTGTACGCGTAGGCTATCGCTTGACGGCTCGCTTTTTGGGGGCTGATTTGATCCAAGGCAGCTTCGGCTTGGGCGAAATCCCCCTTCTGGTAGTGAACTCGGCATCTCTGGACCAGGGCGGCAAAATTCCCCGGATCTTGTTCCAGGATTTCGTTGATGATTCTGTTCGATTCCTCATCTTTATCGAGTCTGACCAAGGTACTGAGATGAATCTCCATCATCTCGACAGACATGGAATCTTTATCTTTTAAGAATTCAACAAGACTAATCGCCTCATCATATCTTCCCAATTCATAAAGGCACTCAAGCTTGATGCGAAAAGCTTCCTGATAGAGAGAAATTGTTATCGCTTCGTCAACGACAGCCAAGGCTCCCGTGTAGTCGTTCAGACCCAGAAGGGCTCTGGCCTTGCTTAACATGGCGGATATATAAGGAGCCCGCTCCAAGACAACATCGCAGCAAACCAACGCCTCCCGGTAACGTTCTAATTTGTTCAGGGCATACGCTTTTCTGTTATAGCCGCGCACATAAGTGGGATCTGTCTCGATAGCCATGTCAAATAACTCAATAGCTTTTATGAACTGATCACTGTCAACATAAGCCCAACCGTAATCAGAAAGCAACTCGCAGAAATCCTGCTTACCCGGTTTGGGGGACGTATCAGATTGACCGGAAACGGGTGAATGACGAACCTCGCCCAAGGCTTCCTCAAAATATGGGACAGCTTGATCCAGTTTCTTCAGGCCGCCGTACACAGCACCCATGTTTTTGCAATACTCCAATCTGTTCACCTGGGACGGATCAATGGACGCGGCGATTTCCTCGCAATCGTAATTATCGGCTGCCACACAATGGCTGATATATTTAAGTTTGGTTTCATCATCCGACAAAACGGGTTTGAGCTTTTCAGCCAACTGGATATGCATATAGCGGATTCGGTGAAAAAGCTCGTCAGAAGCCGGGGCCTCCAATCTCAATTCCTCATATTTTGCAAGAGCTTCATCATACAATTCCTTACCGGTCAGACAATCAGCCAGCAGCATCCTTGCCGAATAGGTATACTCACTGCCACCCATTGCAAGACATTGCTCAAGCCAGGTGATGGTTTCGTCATACTTTTCTTGCCTGTAGGAGATATGAGCTGCCGCATAATATGTTCTTTTATCCGGATAGTCCACGAGCAGAGCGTCTCTGAGCTCAAGGCATTGGTCCAACTTGTCTTCTGACTCGTCAAATAAGAGATATTTAATCTTTTGCAACATGTAGTCCGGGTGGGCGATTCCCATCGCATCTGTTTCATTGATGAGACCAGGTACCTTGTCTAATTCCAGAGGCGCAATCAGATGATAGTAGAGTGTGAAGTAGTTTTCAACAAATCGGCTAAAATCTTTACCCGGTTCGTTAACAAATAACTCATACCGCAGTCCTTCGTTTTCAGCTTGATCCAGCAGATAGTCTATGAAGTTTCCGGAAAAAGACTCTGCGAGTTCTTTATGATTCTCTTTCAATTCGAAAACGGAACCCAAAAGAGCGAAGACCTTTTGGGGAAGCCTGTAGTTCTCACACAAAAAACACAGCAACCTGTCTCGGGCCTCCAGATTGGTCGCCAAAGAAACCACCACCGGGTCATCAAGGAGCTCTTCCCAGCAAGCCGGATCTATCCTTCGAAAGAAATCCTCATAAACCGCGCCGACTTTGCGAATCCAAATACCGAGATCGGTAGTGTCTTCTTCCTGGGATTCTGTCTCCTCAGCGGCTAATGCTGTATCATAGGCAGCCTTAAGGTTCTGAAACCCCTCAGGGTCATCTTCCGGATGATAATGGGGTAATTTGGCGTAATAGGCCTTCTTAATCAGGCCCTTATCTGTCGTTTTCTCGATTCCCAAGACAGACCAACAGTCCATCGAACCCCTCCTGCCCTATTGTCAATTCTCTCTCCTACTCCCGCACCCCAATAATCGTATCCATTTGTTGGGTAAAGACAACCTGGGCGTGCTTAATGGTGTCACGATTCTGCGTATGCAGGGCTTTCTCAAAGGTTTCGATACATTGAGCGACATAGAGCCTTTCCTCACCGAGATTCTCCTCATACAGCCGTTCACCTCTGGCCAGCAGAAGTTTGTTCATCTCCTCGTCCCGAGGATGTATTTTCAACGCCGCCAATTCGGTCAGTCTGTCTTCAATTTCTTTGGGAGACATCTGACCGGGATTCTGTTCAATCACAATCTTCTTGGAAATCTTTGTTGACAGAACCTGAACGATAACTTCCAGGATCCCGTTAATATCGTAAGTGTACCTGATCTCCACCGTTTCCTGGCCGGCCGGGGCGGGTGGGACCGCCACAGTCAGTTCCCCCAAAAAGATGTTGTTTTGGGAAAGCCGGCTTTCGCCTTGGAGGATCTTGACCCGCACTTCTCTCTGATTATCAAAAAGGGTCGAGACAGCCACCATCCGGCTCACCGGAATGACCGTGTTACGTTCAATAATCGGTAAATAGTATCCGCTTTCGTATTCTCCGTTCCCTCGCTCCACGCTGACACTTGTCCCAAGGGTATAAGGACACACATCGATGAGGATGAGTTCTTTGATCATCTTGTTGCGGGCTTTCATCGCCGCCTGATAGCCGACGCCGATGGCCACAACCTCATCGGGATTGATGTTGAAACAAGGAAACTTGAGAACCAGCCGACTAATATAGGTTTTAATGAAAGAGAGCCGGGTTCCGCCGCCTACCAGAATAACGCTGTCAATTTCATCGATTTTGACTTTGGTATCGTGGAGCAGTTTCTCGATAGGTTTGCGGAGCCGGGTCAACAAATCTTTGCATTGGCGTTCGTAATCTTCGCTTCTGATGGCGGTTTCTCTGAGTTCGCCTCCGATAACCGCGGTCACCGGTATCACCGGCCGCGTGCCGCACAGTTTTTTGGCTTCGTCACAGTTTTTGAAAAGAATCGCCCGGTCTTTTGAGGACATCTCTTTGAGTTCGAGGCCGAATTGTTCTGCGGCCATACTCATCAACTCTTCGGTGAAATCGTTGCCCCCAAAGAAATTGTCTCCTGAGACGCCGCGCACTTCCATAACCGCGTCCGCCCGTTCCAAGAGCGACACGTCATAGGTTCCACCGCCCAGATCCAGGATCAGGAACTTGGTATGATTGGCTTTCTCTTCAATACCGTAGGCGATGGCCGCCGCCGTCGGTTCGTTAACAATTCTCTGAACATTGACGCCGCTCATTTCCCCCGCCCGCTTCGTGGCTTTGCGTTGGGCATCGTTGAAGTACGCAGGCACGCTGATGACAGCTTCGTCAACCTTCTCACCAAAGTAGACCTCTGCATCTTCAAGCAGGGAACGCACCACAAAAGATGACAGTTCTTCCGGAAGAAATTCCCGGGAACCAAGAGTTATTATTTTACCTGTTCCCATATAGCGCTTGAACCCTGCCACCGACAGTTCCGGGTGCGTGACAAGCCTTTCTTTGGCGATTTCGCCCACGTAGAGCTCTCCGGTTTCGGAGACGCTGACACAGGATGGTGTGAGGTTTTCACCAAGCCTATTAGGGATAATCTTGATGCCGTTTTCGTTATCGCAAAACGTTATCAAGCTATTTGTTGTTCCCAAATCAATTCCGACAATTCTCACAAGCACTCGTACTTTCGTTTTGTATTTTAAATCTTTATTGTATAGTGTAGATTATTTTGAAAGAAAAATCAATAATTTTTATAAACCACTGTACCCTGCCTGTTCCGCAATCCCTTGTCCTTGCTGCGACAAAGCAAAGGCCAGAAACTTTCGTGCGAACCCGTCCTCAGGTGCGTCCTTGCGGATAAGGGCATAATAAGACGTCACAAGGGGATATGTGCCGTCTTTGATGGTTTCCCGGGCAGGGGCCACACCGTCAACCGCCAACAGTTTCACGCCGTCCTTAATATACATGGCATTGACATAATAGTAATATGAATACCCCAAAGACACCCTGCCATTATCGGGACTCACAACGGCTTCAACCAGTCCGCCCATTTCTTGCATATAGGCCTCAGTCGGCGCCTGCTGCAGCGGCGTTTCCCCCATAAAGCGCAACATCCCGGATTGGGATCCCGATCCCAGTTGACGCTGAAAAGCCATAATTGTCAAATCCTCGCCACCCACAGCGGCCCAATTGGTGATTTTTCCGCTGTATATCTGCCGAATCTGATCCTGTGTCAAGCTGTTCACCTTGTTCTCTGTGTTCACCAGAAAGACAAAGGCATCATGAACAATCGGTGTAATCTCGAATTCAACTCCCTTGGCTTGCGCAGCCGCAATCTCGGCCTCGCTGGGATACGTCGTAAAGATAATATCCTTTGTTCCTTCTGTCAGATTCGCAATAGCATCAGGCGTGGTATTGAAATGAATGACATCGGCACCGTTATCAATGGCAAGCAACTTCTCCGCCCATCTTTCCGCCAACGGGATAACCACCGTTGAACCATCGATTCCGGTAAACTCTTCACGGGTGAATTCAGGCTGAGGTTGCGGTTTCTCCTCAAGAATTTCGTCTTTGCAGGCCGTCACGAATAGAGAGAAAACTGCCGTAACCAGGAGGCACACCGCGATTTGTTGCAGCCGGAACTGTTTCCCTTTATTCTTGCCCATGTTATTCTTACTCATGTTATGCCTTACCTCCACCATTCTATTTCGGACTGGATATTTAACGTTCCGTATTCAAAAACATGCGAAATCGTTTCTCCGACTTCATCATCATAGAAGAAATACTCGTTAGCAAAGATTGTTCGGGCGAACGTAACGCCCCCCCACATAACATCAATCTTGGCCGTTTTTAGCAGATCCACAAAATCCCGTTCATTAACAACAGCACGAACGTTCTCATCGGCTAACTCCTTGCGGAACATATCCAAGGCTATTCGTTCATAGTCTTTCCCCAAATAATCGGCTAAGGTCATCTCGCGCTTTTCTTTGATATTATAGCAACCCCGGAAACTAACATCTTTGTTTTCAGTCCAATAGCCCGCATGAACAATCCTGTAATTCCCAATCCGTTTGAAAGTGAATTCTCCCCTAGGGTATTCTCCCGAGGTCAATGCCAGGTTCCCAAGCACGGTATTCAACGCTTTCTCCGCCAATTCCCGTTCATAGTCATTTTCATATTGGGTGGGCAAATAGAAATTCGTATTTTGCGCCGCCAGATATGTGGGTTCGCTTCGATAAATCAGCAGTTCCGCAAACCAACTATCAGAATCAAACCTTTCAGTAACCTCCGACTGTTCCAATCTCACGAAACGGTCAAATACAGCAATAGCTCCTTCCCCGAATCGATACCATTCCAAATAGATAATTCTACCTGACAAAAACGGAGACGCCTCATCGAATATCAACCAAATCCCTTCTCTATCAAGGGTAAAGCCCGTTTTTTCCAGGTCAACACCTCTATATCTGTGCATATTTTGTTCATCATAACTGAGGACAAAGGTTTGTATAGCCCGGTCGACGGCTGTTTGCGCGTCAAAGTTGTCAGCAAAAACTGACCGTAGATCAACTTGCTCCCCTGTATGCAAATCAAAGTTCAACCCATAGACAGGGTCTCCTTCGCCATAATAGATCCCATATAATGGATCTAACTTCTCGATGAGCGGAAGGACGCGGACCGTCATCAATCCGTTATAAATGTCCTTATAGACTGTTGCTTGAGGATATTTCTGCCTCACTTGTGTCAGAGAGGGGTCAACAACGGCAGCTATTTTTTGTATGACATTTGGATTCGCCAGGATATCATCGTAATTGGAGTAGGACGAATCATACTTCCCAAGGGGGTAACTGGCCAACCAGCCCTGACGCACTTTCCCCTCGAATTGGTTCGGAAAATTGACTCTTTGGCCAAATTGCGAGGATGTCGCTTCGCGAACCGTTAAAGCTTGGGTTTGGGAATCAGGTTGGCCGAAGGATTTGGTTCCTGTTTCTGTCTCTCGGCTCATCCCTATTATTAACACCGTGCCGGCAACCCCTGCGACGAGGACACATGCGGCTATCGTTGCAGCTATGAGTACCGTTCTTTTTTTCTTTATTGGCCCTGGTGTATTCATAGCTATATCGGCATGCTCTGTGTTCTCGTTATTCTCAGCACTCTCGGTGTTCTCGGCATGCTCGATATGCTCAATATGCTCAGCACTCTCGGTGTTCTTGGCTTTTTCGATGTTCTTAGCCTTTTCAGTGTTCTCAGTATTGTTGGTGTTCTCAGTATTGTTGGTGTTCTCAGCATTATCCACTGCTGTTCCCTCCCTTATATTCGTTTGCGTATAAGGTATCACCATGGGGCATTAAAGTCAATCCATTTCTCTGTGGTGCTCTCGGAGGCACGAGAAGGTTGCGAACGAACCCAGTAAAATGAGGCACGATGTATGATTGGAAAGAGGGAGCCTCCTATCCCCCGCCTGACGGAGACCAGGAAAAACGTAAGCACTTGCGGTCTTTTGGAGGCTTCCGAAGCCCAATCATGCATCGGGACTGTTGCCGACACTAAAACAGACTTTATAAGTTACAAGATTTGACAAAAAGAGAGTACTGATGTAAGATTTTGTCATAGATTCCCTGTGGGCAAGAATAATTTCAAAGATTGGGTTGCCTTATGTGCCAAAATGCATAAGACCCATTAGTCCCTTACGGACGCGAAGCGTCAAAAAAGAACAAGAAAATCCACATTCTGAATCCTGAATACTGAATAC
>WRJI01000038.1 GCA_009778595.1 Peptococcaceae bacterium
ACAGTCGCCTCCTCTGCCTCATCATTGAGTCTGTCCAATAAGTCCTCTAATGGGTCTTATGCATTTTGGCACATAAGGCAACCCAATCTTTGAAAATTTTCTTGCCCACAGGGAATCTATGACAAAATCTTACATCAGTACTCTCTTCTTGTCAAATCTTGTAACTTGCGCGGGTGCATATTTTAATCAATTATCTTAATTGCAAAGGTTTTTGAATAATATATTCTCACTACCATTCTAACAAAAGAGACTGCTCGTATTTGCATAAGAAGAGCAGTCGCGTACTTTATTAGTCGCTTAGGTTGCAACAACATCAATAAAAAACAAGAAAATCCACATTCTGAATCCTGAATACTGAATACTGGATACTTGCGGGCGTAGCCCGCATTAGATATATCCATTTTACGCCATTATCGGCTCTTGCACTTTTAAAATATGCACCCAACTTGCGCTTATCCTGGGCTACGTCAGGCGGGGATTGGAGGCTCCCTATCTCCAATCATACATCGTGCCTCATTTTACTGAGTTCGTTAGCAACCTCCGTTCCTCCGAATTGGGTTTTTGGGGAAGGGTACCAGTTCAGCCGCCTAGATAGCCCAAGCTTCGGCAGGACGAAACTTGGGCTAGGGATTGTTACGAGCCCGTGTGATTTCTGTCTCCATGCCCCAAAACCAACATTCAGGGGAATACAGAAAGCCTAAGAACACAGCAAATCGAGGCCTTAGGTAGAGGTGGAGAGAGGGAGAACCCAATCTCCTGCCTGACGTAGCCCATGGAATGGGGAAAACAATACGCGGGCTTTTGGGTTCTTCCGAAGCCCAACCCTACCTGAGGCCTGTTACGAGCCTACATGGTTTCTATCTTCCCCTCCCCAACAACCCTACCTGAGGACTGTTACGAGCCCACATGGTTTCTGCCCCTTTCGCGGGCTTTTGGCGGCTTCCGAGCCCACAATTGTCTGAGCAAATTAATATCAGCGATGGAAAATAGTATACATTGACAAAAAAATGCATCTTTATTAATATACTCATATTGAGGTTTCGCAATATGGAGGGGTTTCCGATGGAAAAGAGACGTTCAGCGACAAGACTGCGTATGACAGGGATCATATTGATATTGTCTATGTTTTGTTTATCCGCTTGTGTTGGGTATGAACGCCTGAACGTCCAATCAGATGTCCCTTCTGTTCCTGAGTTCGTTGCAAAGAATTCGGCGCTTCTAGACCAATATTGGTATTATAGCCGTCTTGATTCCGCGAAACAGGCAGCTTATCAAGAGCTGTACAGTGCCGTTCAAGCTTGGTTCAGCGACGATGATACGGATCTGTCGCCGTTTATTTATACTCTTGATTTGCCCGGTCGCACGGTTGACGGTATTGATGCTTTTTTGGACATGAGATTAGATCATACTCTTATATCGGATTATTTCAATCGAACCCTTAGCTATTTGGACACGGAAGATTCTGTAACTTTTTATGGCATGAACACTGATGAGGCTCTCGCGTTTTTTGGCGGTCCATCGGTCGTCCGTCAACAGGTTCGCGAAATTGAGGCCGCCGCGGATGTGTTTCTGTCTTGTCTTGATGAGTCCATGAGCGACTATGAGAAATATTGGGCAATCGCTAAGAAACTTTGTGACGAAACAAAATACGATAATGAAGCCGGTGCGGATATCGCCAACAATCCGGGCAGTTTCTCTCAGATGGCCTGGACAGCGACTTCGGTTTACGGCGGACTTGTCAAGCATCGCTCGGTTTGTCAAGGGTTTGCGCAAACCTATAAATATCTGTGCAACCGCGCGGGGCTTTTTTGCACAATCGGAAACGGCACTTCTTTAAGGAATGTTCTTCATGCCTGGAACGTTATCGAATTGGATGACGGCTATTACCATGTGGATATCACTTGGATGCTATCCCATAAAAACCGGTATTTTTGTTTGAATGATCAGCAGCTTTTGGTTGATCACATTGTTACCGATAAGGCTATTCCCGAGTGTAACGGCAGCTTATTTGCCTATCAGGGTAAGTTGACCAAAAGATAGGACTCCGGGGACGGCGCCTAGCATTCTGGGATGTAGGATTCTTTCAGGGACATAAGGATATAGTCAAGTCTGATTTTTTGGAGTCTGCCGTTGAGGGCAGCTTCTTTTTTTTCAGGGAGGGTGTGCCAAGATAAGGGACTCATATGGATGAAGTGTTCTATGTTTTCGGCGGCAGGAACATCGTATGTGAGTCGCCGGGTTTCTGAGACGGAGAATTGTAAGGGGATTTGTTGACGCAGAGTGTTTGGCACAGAGTCCTGAGTTTCTTCAAGGGGGCACAAAGCCTGTCGGATCTCTTTGAAATGATCAGGGCCGGGCATGACCTTGATTAATACCCCCCCTGGGGCGAGGAGGCGTCTGAATTCAGCGTAGTTGGCCGGGGCCAGTATGTTGAAGATGATGTCTTGGGTGTTGTCGGCTATGGGAGGCCGGGCGAGATCGGCAACACACCAGGTTAGGGTTGGGTGGGTTTGAGCAGCGATTTTTATGGCGTCTTTGCAGATATCTATACCCAGGCCCAGAACGGTTTGCGGTGGGTCGGTACGGTTGGGAACCGGATGAAGGTCAAAAATTTTTTGAATAAGGGCAGCAAGCAAGGATCCGTCGCCGCAGCCGGCATCCAGCACGGTGGCTGCGCGTGGGTGAGGGTTTCGAGGATTCGTCGAATGCGTGTGAGCCGGCCGGGACACGGATTGTGATGGTGTGTGTTGGCAAGCGATGAGGTTGCTGAGGCCGGAGACCAGAGGGTCAAAAACACCGTTGCAAAAAAGGTGTTGGCGGGCCCGGTAGAGGATTTTGGTGTATTGGGTTTTGACGGGGGAGAGTTGCAGGTTCAGATAACCTTGGCGGGCACGGTCAAAGTTATGATTTTGCGGGCAAAAGGCGTTTTTATCGGTTGTCGTCAAAGTGTCGCCGCAGATCGGGCACAGGAGGTGAGGGTATGGGATCATGATTGTTGTCCTTTCAAATGATGAACCTTTTGCAGTTTGTCCGAATACCATGGATTAGAAGTCATGATTATTGACGGATTGGCTGCTACGCTTGTTTCTTCATAATAGCTTAAATGTCGAGAATAATAAAGGATGGGAAGGAGGAAAATTGTTGTCGAAAATTTGTCTTGACAAATTCCTAGTAAATAGATAGGATATAGAAACGAGGAGTTGATGAATGTTGAAGTTCACGACGCGGGGAAGGTATAGTGTGCAGATCATGGTGGATCTTTCTCAACATATCTCCGAAGGGCCGATTTCTTTGAAGAGCATTGCCGATAGGCACAATCTCTCGGAGAGTTATCTGGAACAGCTGATTTCCGAACTGCGAAAAGCGGATTTGGTCAGAAGTGTTCGGGGGGCTCAAGGAGGTTATGTTCTGCAGAGAGATCCGGGGCAAATCACCGTGGGGGAAATTATCCGCTCGGTTGCCGGATCCATAGCGCCTGTGGATTGTGAACATCAGACGGAAACAATGTCTTGCAGGTGCGATCCTGACGAACAATGCCTAACCAGGGATCTCTGGGTCAGGGTTCGCGATTCTGTCAATGAATTGGTTGATTCGATTTATCTGTCGGATCTGGTTAAGCAGCCAATGGATCGATCGAGTTTAAATTAATTATGCCGGCACGATAAGGAAGATCGTGGGGGCGCCAAAAAAAGGAGAATGTATTATATGTATAAATTAAGTGATAATCATCCGGATCAATCGAAACAAACCGGGGTGGTTCGGCAGGCGAATTCTGTGGGTGTGGGTCAGACAGCTGAGGTTCATCAGGCAGGGCGAGCGAGTCACGCAAGCCACACAAGTCAAGCAAGCCACACAAGTCACGCAAGTCAGATCGGCCCGGCAAATCACACGGGGGCTGCGGGACGGAGGGTTTATTTGGATAACAGCGCGACGACACCTCAGGATTATCGGGTGACGGAAGCGATGATGGCTTTCATGACAGAAACCTATGGGAATCCGTCGAGTGTTCATCAGTTTGGCCGTGTGGCCCGGACTGCCGTTGAGAAGGCCCGGGGGCAGGTGGCTGACCTGATTGGGGCGACTCCCGAGGAGATTGTTTTTCTTAGCGGCGGGACAGAGGCCAATAATTTGGCGATTCAGGGTGTCGCTCATGCCCGGGCGAACAAGGGACACCATTTGATTACGACTGCCATTGAGCATCATGCGGTGTTGGATGTGATGGAGGATTTGGCCAAGAACGGGTATGAACTGACGGTTTTGCCTGTAGATTCCGAGGGGTTGGTCAGTGTGGCGGAGGTTCAGGCGGCTATCCGTCCGGATACGATTCTGATCAGCGTGATGCATGCCAATAATGAGATCGGCAGTATCCAACCAATTGCGGAAATCGGGACTTTGGCCCGGGAGAACGGCGTGCTTTTCCATGTGGACGCGGTGCAAAGTCTTGGCAAATTGCCGATTTCGGTGATTGATATGAATATCGATATGTTGAGCGTTTCAGGGCACAAAATCTATGGGCCAAAGGGCATCGGAGCTTTGTATATTCGCAAGGGGGTCAAGATTAAACCGATGACTCTTGGCGGCGGTCAGGAACGCAATATCAGGCCGGGGACTGAGAATGTAGCGGGGATTATCGGGTTCGGTGAGGCTTGCCGTTTGGCGGCGGAAGGTATGGGAGGGGCTTTTGCGGTTGAACTCTTGCGTGACAAACTCCTGAACGGTATTGTCGAGCGGATATCTGATGTGGTTGTGAACGGACCTCTTGGGGATAAACGGATGCCCAATAATGTTAATGTGAGTATTAAATTTGTTGAGGGAGAGTCTCTCTTGCTGAGCCTGGATATGCAAGGGATTGCCGCTTCAAGCGGATCGGCGTGCACTTCAGGGTCTCTTGATCCGTCTCATGTGTTGATGGCGATTGGGTTGCCTCATGAGATTGCCCATGGATCCCTTCGATTGACTTTGGGGAAACAGACGACTGAGGAAGATGTCGATTATGTTTTGGAGAAGCTGCCTCCGATAGTCGAGCGCCTTAGGGCGATGTCGCCGTTGTGCGATTGCGCGGCTTCGCAGCATTGAATTCAGATTTCGAGGTTCAGTTTAATCTTTGAGGAGGATAGAGCTATGTATTCGGAAAAAGTCATTGACCATTTCAACAATCCGCGTAATGTGGGGGAGATCCCTGACGCGAATGGTGTTGGGCAGGTTGGGAATGCCAAGTGCGGGGATATTATGAGGATCTCTGTGCTGGTGGAGAATGATGTCATTCAAGACATAAAATTCAAAACTTTTGGCTGTGGCGCCGCTGTTGCGACGAGCAGTATGGTGACTGAGATGGTTAAGGGTAAGACGGTTCAGGAGGCTATGTCTGTGACGAATAAGGCGGTGGCTGAGGCTTTGGGAGGGCTTCCCGGTGAGAAGCTGCATTGTTCGAATCTGGCTGCTGATGCCGTCCATGCCGCACTCAATGACTATACCGAGAAGAAGATGCGGGTCTAGCTCGCCATGGGATGCTTATGAAAAAACGGATGGCTGTGGCTTTGAGCGGGGGAGTTGATAGTGCCGTCGCGGCGGCTTTGTTGCTGGAACAGGGTTATGAGGTTTTCGGCGCGACGATGCTTTTGCGGGATCCGGTGGCTTCAGACCATGGTCTGTTGGTGTCTCCTGTGGATTCAGCAGCTCGGGTGGCTTCCTTTTTAGGGATCGAGCATGTTGTTGTCGATTTACGGGGGGTTTTTGCTGAGGAAGTTATTGACAGTTTTGTGTTGTCATACATGAGCGGCGAAACGCCGAACCCTTGCATAAGTTGTAATGTTCGCATTAAATTCGGGGTGTTCTTAGAGTCCGTTCTGGATTTGGGGGCGGAAGCTATGGCGACGGGGCATTATGCTCTCATAAACCGACGGGGGGAGTCCGGGCGGTTCTATCTTAGGCGAGCTGTTGACCGGCTCAAGGATCAAAGCTATATGCTGTATGCTTTGAGCCAAGAGCAACTGAAGAGAGTTGAGTTGCCTTTGGGTGTCCTGACGAAGGAAGAGGTTCGCGAGGTTGCGCGCCGTCTGGGGCTTTGGGATGCTGTGGATAGACAGGAAAGCCAGGATATTTGTTTTGTTGACCGTAAGAGGGGGTATATTGATCTGATCTCGGCTCGGGGGCCTTTGCAACCGGGGGTTTTCGTCGATACGGAAGGACGCGTTTTGGGTTCCCATCCGGGAATTGAGCATTTCACTCTGGGTCAGCGAAAGAGGTTGGGAATCGCTTTGGGAGAGAGGGTTTCTGTGGTTGGAATTGATCCTGTTCGACGGGAAATTATTTTGGGCAAAGAAAATGATGTTTATAAGCAGGAATTGTGGACCAGTAAGTTGAATTGGATCTTTTGGGAGAATTGTAATGAATTCGTGTCGGGAGTTACTGTCCAGGCAAAAATTCGTTATCAAGCTCCGGCGGTAGAGGCCCGGATCTTTCGTGATTCGGGCGGGGTCCGCGTGGTTTTCGCCGAGGCTCAAAGAGCGATTACCCCCGGTCAGGCCGTCGTGTTCTATCAGGGAGACGTGGTCCTGGGCGGAGGTGTTATCGAGAGGTCGGGATGAGACGGTGTCGCAGGATGTTTGAAACCGACGGATTGCGCGAATACTACATTAGAGTAGAAATTCTCGAACTGTTGAAATCAGGTGATGGCGTGAAGCGTATGAGCGAACTGATTGGCTTGCCGGTTCTGGGGGCCAGTCAGGGCCCGTCGTTGGGGGATGTCTGCGATGTTGTCTTCGACGAACAGGAGGATACTCTGTTGGGGGTATTGACGGATCCGGCGGATCCGGCCATAACCGGAGGGTACTGGCTCGCCCGGAAGGATATTGAGAGTATCAGTCCGTTGGGTGTGGTAGGAAAACCGTCTTCGTGTCAACTCCTGGGATGTCTTTGGTCTGAGAAGGTGGGAGAGCGTATCCGGTGGCTTCCGGAGCCGGATCAATTGCGTGGCACAGTGTCAGATGTCTATGTGAGCGATGGGTTTCGAAAGGTTATGGGCTATGAGATCGCGGATGGGTTGTTCGCGGATGGGCCCGGCGGTTTCCCGGTTAGGCTGGATACAGGGACTCTTCGCGAAGATTCTTATGATGATCCAGGAAAGGAGGTAACATTGTGATCTGTCCGGTTTGTGGAGGACGTGGCATCGGTAAAGTCGGGGTTGACCAATACTATTGCTGGGATTGCTGTATTGAGTTTAACAGTCACACGGATAAGGTTCTCATCTACGATTTGGAAGAAGATGGATCTCTTGTAGCGTGGGAGGATTTTCATGTTGAACAGGATGAAATTATCTCTTGTACCGCAAGCCAAGCTTGAGCCGACAGCGGTTGTTTTGTGCTCTTAACATATGAGGTATAGGTGGCATGTGAGGTGTTATGTGTCTTTGTACTTGACATATGGTTTTCGACGGTCTTATAGATGCCTATTATTTTTATTCGTTTAATTTGCGGAAATTCTCACGAGGATGTACGAGGGTGTTATGAAATACGATTTTACAATACAAAAAACCGAGACACCGAAATCTAAGCCTGATCCTGATGGTTTAAAATTCGGGGAAGTGTTTACGGATCATATGTTTATCATGGAATACGATGCCGGCGAGGGCTGGCACGATGGAAGGATTGTTCCGTATGGACCATTGTCTCTTGATCCGGCTGCGGCTGTGCTCCATTATGGGCAAGAGATGTTTGAGGGGTTAAAGGCGTACCGTACGCCTGAGGGCCGTGTCCAACTCTTTCGGCCGTATATGAACGCCGAGCGTGTGCGCGCTTCAAATGAACGTATATGTATGCCGGATGTTGATACGGAGTTGTTCATCAGTGCTATTAAAACCCTTGTTCATTTGGAACGGGATTGGATACCGGATAAGCAGGGGACGTCATTGTATGTTCGGCCGTTTATTATTGCGAGGGAAGCGTTTCTGGGTGTTCGTCCGTCGAATCGCTATTTGTTTCTGATTATTTGTTCCCCTGTTGGGGCCTATTACAGATCTGCAGGGGGAGGTTTGGCCCCGACGAGTATCTATGTCGAGGATGAGTATGTTCGTGCCGCCGCCGGTGGGGTGGGGTACGCCAAGGTGGGCGGCAATTACGCCGCGTCTCTGAAGGCGCAGCAGAGAGCGAATTCCCTGGGATGCGAGCAGGTGTTGTGGCTTGATGCTGTGGAGCATAGCTATGTTGAGGAAATCGGGACGTCAAACGCGTTTTTTGTGATCGACGACGAGGTGGTGACACCGCCGTTGTTAGGAACGATCCTGCCGGGAGTAACACGGGCGTCTGTTATTGAGTTGCTCCGGATGTGGGGAATTGCGGTCTCTGAACGGCGGCTTAGAATCAGCGATGTTGTCAAAGCCGCAGAGGAGGGTCGTCTGAAGGAGGTATTCGCCTCCGGAACAGCAGCGGTGATTTCGCCGGTTGGGAAGCTCAGGTTCAGGGAGGGGATTGTTACGGTCAGAGATGGTGAGGTTGGAGAGCTTTCCAAGAGGCTCTATGATACCCTCTATGGCATTCAAACCGGGGCCTTGGTCGATGATATGGGGTGGACTGTTGAGGTGTAACTAGAAATCAAATTTTTCCTCAACGAGTTTTTGCGCGTAGGCTGATACGTCGGCATTAATTTCCTGGTAGGTTGTCAGGATCCGTTTGCCTTGTTCAGTCAGTTTCGTCATGCCCCGGTCGTTACCGCCTTTTGCCGAGACGACGAGGGGGAAGCCAAATTCGGTTTCCATTTTTCGCAGCATTCCCAGTGCTTTGGTATAAGACATTTTCATTTCTTCGGTGGCTTTCTTTATGGATGTATGTTTTTCGATTTTCTCAAGGAGCTCTACAGAGCCTACCGAAAAGAAGGGACGGTTTTTGCCGATGCGCAGACGTGTGACTACATACAAAGAAATCGCCTCCCAGAAGAATGATCACATAACAGATTATAGCAGATATTTTGTCACAACGGAACCAACGGAACCAACGGAACCAACGGAACCAACGGAACCAACGGAACCAACGGAACCATATCTGTTGACGTATACCCAGAGATATGGTATGGTTTTATTACCGATAGACACTTTAAAATATATCGGAAAGATTTGATCAACCTTAGTCGCTTAGGTTGCAACAACATCAATAAAAAACAAGAAAATCCACATTCTGAATCCTGAATACTGAATACTGGATACTTGCGGTCGAAGGCCGCGTTAGTGGTTCCAAAGAATAAACCACAAAATGTTAACTCTTGGGAGGTGACATTGATTGCACTTTTTGTGGAATGATCAGAGTATTCAATGGTTTCTGGAGGCCAGCGCCTATACCGGCTTTCATCAAAGATTGGCTAAGCGGTTAGTACCGTTTCTGAGGGCGGATGATACACTTTGCGATATGGGGTGCGGACTTGGCCGGCTCGATCTGGAGATTGCCCCCTATGTCGCGCGCTTGGCGGCAGTCGATATCAATGAAAAAGTGATTGCGAAGCTTCAAAGTGACGTGATTCTCTCTGGTGTACAGAATCTCCAAGCTTTCTGTGCGGATATAACAGAAATGAAGGAATCCTTCGATGTGGTTGTCATGAGCTTCTTCGGGGGGTCCGGGTACGGCATGGACGGGTATCTTGCACGATGTCGTCGCAGGCTCATTCGTATCGTCAATGCTGAGAACAAGGGAAGTCTTTATCCCGGCAGTCATCGCAGAACCGTCAAAGAGACGATTCCCACAGTCAAACAGGAACTTTTGGATCAAGGGTGCCGGTTCGAATTAGTCACGGATTCCATTGAATTTGGTCAGCCGCTGCGATCTATGGAGGAGGCTAAAGGTTTTGTGCTTTGGAACGCGCCGGGGGCCTCTGAAGAGGAGGTCAAAGAGTTTCTGCGCGAAAACGCCGAGCATACCGGGCGCAAAGATTTTCCTATCTATTTGCCCAATCCCAAAAAAATCGGTGTTTTCGTAATCATTTGTGGGGAGGAATAATATGTGAATACCAATTGATACTTGGTTGATGTTTTTTTGTTATACTGTTGTACCGCGTGGGTATCAGAAGTGTTGCCTGGGCGGGAATTGGGGATTGTCGGAGGAAGTGTGTCGTGTTTAAAATCCTGGTGGTCGAAGACGATACCAACACGAGGAAACTTATGTGCGCTGTTTTGAAGCAGCACGGATTTGAGGTGTTGCAGGCGGAGGATGGGGAGGTTGCCCTTGAGGTGATGGATAGAGAACATATTGATCTTGTCGTGCTGGATTTGATGATGCCGAAAATGGATGGGTATGAGTTGACACGGCATCTGAGGGCGGCATGGGAATCGTTGCCGATATTGATGGTGACGGCGAAGCAGGAGCCGGGAGATAAGCGACAGGGGTTCTTGGCAGGGACGGATGATTATATGACGAAACCCGTGGATGAGGAGGAGATGGTTCTGCGGATCAAGGCTCTTTTGCGCCGGGCCCAGATAGCCCACGATCGCAGGCTAACTATGGGGGATGTCGTGCTGGATTACGATGCGTTTGCGGTGTTTCGCGAGGGGGAAAGGGTGGATTTGCCCCAGAAGGAGTTTCAGCTGTTGTTCAAGTTGTTGTCGAATCCGGGGACGATTTATACCCGGTTGCAGTTGATGGATGAGATCTGGGGTTTGGATTCGGTTACGGATGATCACACTTTGAATGTTCATATCAACCGGTTGCGCGACCGGTTCCGGGAGTGGCCGGAGTTCGAGATTGTAACGGTACGTGGGTTGGGGTATAAGGCGGTGAAGTCTTGTGGGTAACTGGCTGAGAAAAAGATGGGGGCTTACTGTTTCTTTGGTGCTGTTTGTTTTTGCCGTTATGATGGTGGCGTTGGTGTTGGCGGGGTTGTTTGTTATTGGGTTGCATATGGCGGGGGTGTTGCCTTTTGGGGACGGTGATCCTGAGTCCGGTGTGGCGGGGCATGAGTCGGAGCGCAATGTGGGAGGCCCTTTTCATGTTGTGTTGGCGATGATGATTTTCAGCGCATTTTTAGGGACGACAATCGCGGCTTTTTTCAGTAAGAAAGCTTTGAAACCTATTCATCGGGTCGTTGACGCGACCCATCGGGTGGCGGATGGGGATTTCGATGTCCGGGTGGATTTGCGGGGAATTTATGAGTTGGAGGCATTGTCCCAGGGGTTCAATAAGATGGCTCAGGAATTGTCTTCGATTGAGACTTTACGGGGCGATTTTATTAATAATTTTTCCCATGAGTTCAAGACGCCGATCGGATCCATTCGGGGGTACGCGAAACTGTTGCGGGAGGGGTCTTTAAGCGAAGGAGAGAAGAGGGAATATCTGGATATTATTATTGCGGAAGCGGAACGGTTGGGGGCGTTGGCCACCAATATTCTGAATCTTTCTAAGTACGAGACTTTGGAAATCGTGACAGATAAAACGATGTTTAGACTGGATGAGCAGATCCGCCGGGCCCTTGTGTTGACGGAACCGCGGTGGTCGGCCAAGGGGATCGTGGTGGATGTGGAATTGGAAGAGATTATGTATGAAGGCAATGAGGATCTCACACAACAAATCTGGCTGAATCTGTTGGACAATGCCATTAAGTTTACAGGGCGGGGCGGAACCGTGAATGTCAGGTTGGATAAGTGGGAGGAAGGTGTCCGGTTCAGGGTTCGGGATGATGGGATAGGGATGGATGAACAGACGGCATCCCGGATTTTTGATAAGTTCTATCAGGGCGATCATTCCCGAGGGACGGTGGGGAACGGCCTGGGGCTGGCGATTGTGAAGCGGATCGTGGATCTGTATGGAGGCCGCGCGGAGGTGCAAAGTGAGTTGGGGGTAGGGAGTGAGTTCTGTGTGATCTTATAGAGGTCTTATGGAGGTCTTATTGAGGTCTTATTGAGGCAGCTCTCTCTTCAAAGAATACGAGTTGAATTGTTCCCCAATTTTGGTTATACTTTACGAAGTGCCGTCGCGAACAAATTCATTGACAGCGGTTTCATTTTTTGAATAGGCATATTAAATTGAAGGAGGGTCATCCACCTTATGTATACAGGCAATCAACTGCGCGATATGTTTCTGAAGTTTTTTCAGGATAAAAGCCATACCCTTCTGCCCAGCGCTTCGCTGATTCCAAAAGATGATCCGTCTTTGCTGTTGACGGTGGCGGGCATGGTACCTTTTAAGCCTTATTTCATGCGGCGAGCGGAGCCGCCGGCGCCCCGTGTGACGACGTGTCAAAAGTGCGTTCGAACCCCTGATCTGGAGGAGGTTGGCAGGACAGCGCGGCACCATACCTGTTTTGAGATGTTGGGGAATTTTTCTTTTGGAGATTATTTTAAAACAGAAGCTATTGTATGGGCCTGGGAGTTTGTGACTGAGGTTCTGGAGATTCCGGCTCGCAGGCTTTGGGTGACGATCCATCCGGAGGATGAGGAAGCTCGCGGGGTATGGCTTCAGGCCGGGGTGGCGGCAGAACGGATCCTTAAGGACGAGACGAATTTTTGGGCGGCAGGGCCGGTGGGGCCTTGCGGGCCGTGTTCGGAGATCTATGTTGATTTGGGTGCGCAATGCGGTTGTGGGGAGGAATCTTGCGCCGTTGGATGTGATTGCGACAGGTTCCTGGAGATCTGGAATCTGGTTTTTATGGAGTCTTTTCGGGATGGGCAGGGCGTGCTGACGCCTTTGCCTCAGCAAAATATTGATACAGGTATGGGATTGGAACGTATTACAGCTGTGATGCAGGGGGCGAGGACGAATTTTGATACAGATCTTTTTCGCCCTTTGATCGACCGGGTGGCGGCAATCTCGGGAATTCCGTATGAAGCGGCTGGTTCGGATGGGGTTACCGGTTCGGACGACGCCGGTTTGGGCACGGGGTTGGAGTCGCCTGACGCGATAGGCGACGTGGCGGACGCCAGGCAGCGTATGGCCATGAAAGTGGTGGCGGATCACAGCCGTTGTGTTGTGTTTATGCTTGGCGATGGGATTCGACCCAGCAGTGACGGACGAGGGTATGTTCTGCGCCGAATTTTGCGACGGGCTGTGCGATACGCGCGGTTGCTGGGTATTGAGAAACCTTTTTTGGAGGATATGTATGCGTTGGTGTTGGATCACTACGGCCACTATTACCCGCAACTGAAGGAAAATCAAATGTTTATTCTTAATCATTTGCGCCTGGAGGAAAAGAATTTCCAGGCGACGTTGGAGCAGGGTATGCGGCTGTTGCAGGATCATATTGACAGATTCAAGGGGGACGGCAACGGAGGTACACGGTTGGGGGGCGAGGAGGCGTTCCGCCTTTACGAGACATATGGTTTTCCGGTTGAGCTGACGGAGGAGATTTTGGCTGAACATGATATTGCTGTGGATATGGCCGGTTATGAGACGGCTATGGAGCGACATCGTCAACTGGCCAGAGAGAAATCGCGATCCGGTCAGGGTCATGGTGCGGATAGCCGAGCCGGGGATTATGACAGCGAGGTTCTGCTGAATCGGGCGACGGAACTGGGGCCAACGCGTTTTGTTGGTTATGAGGGGTTGAGTCATAAAACCACGGTTAAGGCGCTTATTATGGAGGGTAAGCTGACATCTTTTGCCGGTGAAGGGGATGTGGCTCTGTGTTTGCTTGCGGAGACGCCTTTCTATGCAGAGAGCGGGGGCCAGGTTTCTGATCAGGGTTTTTTTATTGGCGATGGCGCGGACGCGGTTTTGGTGGATATCAAAAAGCTTTCGAATGGGGTTGTTGTTCACCGTATCGAGGTGAAACAGGGTGTTCTGAAAACCGGCGACGCTGTCGAGGCATGTGTTAAAAGCGATTGGCGGTTGGGCGTTATGCGGCATCATTCCGCAACGCATTTGTTGCACGCAGCTTTGCGGCACGTTTTGGGGGATCATGTTCAACAGGCGGGGTCGTTGGTGTTACCTGATCGACTAAGGTTTGATTTCTCCCATTTTGCGCCTGTGTCTTCTGAAGAGTTGCTGGCGGCAGAAGATTGGGCTAATGAACAGGTTTTAACTGATTATGATGTGACGGCTGAGGAAATGAGTTTGGCGGCGGCAAACGAGCGGGGTGCGACGGCTTTGTTTGGCGAAAAATATGGTGACAGGGTTCGGGTGGTGACCATGGGTCGGGCCAGCATGGAACTGTGCGGAGGGACCCATGTGGGGCGGACAGGGTCTGTCGGGTTGATTAAAATTGTTGCGGAGAGCGGTATCGGTGCCGGATTACGGCGAATCGAAGCTATAGCAGGGACAGAGAGTCTTAGGTATTTTCGTAAGGTGGAAGCCCAGGTGAGAGAGGTTGCCGAGGTGTTGAAAACGTCGCCGGCGGAGGTTGGCAAACGGGCTGAACAGGCTGTGGTTAAGCTTAAGGAACAGGAACAGAAGCTTCAACATTTGGCTCAAGCGATTTCAAGACATCAGATGGATAAGTTGCTGGAAAAGGTGGTTGTTGTGGAAGGGGTGGCGGTGTTGTCGGCCAAGGTCCAAGCCGGAGATATGGATGCTTTGCGGCGTGATGCGGATCTGTTGCGGGATAAAATGCCGGAGGGTGTCATTGTGCTGGGCGCGATTGCCGAGAATAAAGTTAATCTGGTGACCGTGGTCAAACCGTCAGGTTTAAAGAGTCTGCATGCAGGGAAGATTATTAAGGATGTTGCCGCAATCACCGGTGGCAGCGGTGGGGGGCGTCCGGATATCGCCCAAGCCGGCGGCAAAGAGCCGGCACGGCTGGGTGAGGCTTTGGATCGGGCGGTGGATATTGTTCGAAGACATTTGACAGTTGACAGTTGACAGCCGGCAGTTGACCGGCTAAGGTCGATAGCCTTCGGCCTGAAAACTAACGCGGTCTTTGACCGCAAGTATTCAGTATTCAGGATTCAGTATTCAGAATGTGGATTTTCTTGTTCTTTTTTGACGCTTCGCGTCCGTAAGGGACTAAGAGACTAAATGTGTCGATTGAATCGGGGAGGAAAAAATTTGTATGAAGCTTTTTTTGATGGTAGAATAGGGGTAGAAGTGAAATCGTCGGTTCGCGATTCGTTGATTTGAAATTCGAATTACCGTTGAAATATGAACCCAAAAGAATTATGATTTGGGAGAATCGAATTTTCGAATATCGAACATCGAATATCGAACATCGAAATGGGGGATGAATTGTGGATAATCAAATGGATGAGACGATGATGTTTCATTCGGAAAACGACGGTTCGGCACGCGAAATATTAAAAGAGGTTCACGGGGCATTGATTGATAAGGGGTACGACCCGATCAGTCAGTTGGTTGGCTACCTTATGTCAGGTGATCCTGTTTATATTACCAGCCATGATCAGGCTCGAACCAAGATTCGTCGGATTGAACGATATGGATTGTTGGAAGAGATTGTTCGCACATATTTGGATTCTTTGAATTAGTATTCCGTCAAGCCAAATCCACTTAATGTCTTGCGTTGTCTTACTACTGAAAGATATCAGCACGACACGCTGCTTCGTCAGCTCCTCCTAGAATACACCCGTGTATTTCCAGCTGAAGGATATCAGCTGTCGTCGGTTCTTCCTAGCATCATGTCGAAATACTTGCAATCCATTTAAGTGATTTGGACTGGACGGAGTACTAGAGCGGGTTTCATCTGCAAGGGGCTTATTATAAGGCGGATCGTAGATCCGCCGGTTTTGTGTGTTTTGGTATCAATGAGCCGTTGACAAGGGGAGTGTCGTTTTGAAACGTGTTAGACTTGGGGTCAACGGACCTTGGGTTTCACAGATTTGTTTTGGCAGCCTGGCGGTGTCGCCCCTTCAGGGTCGTGTTTCTCCGGCGGAAGGACAGGAGATTTTTCGATATGCGTGTGAGTTGGGTATTGATTGGGTAGATACAGCGGAGATCTATGAGAATTATCGGCTGCTGGCCCCTGTTTTGGCGGAGTTTCCTGCGGTTCGGGTTGTGAGCAAGTCTTACGCGGTAACATATGAAGAGATGGAGAATAGTCTGGCGCTGGCTCGAGACGAGTTGGGCCGGGACTTTATTGATATTTTTTTGTTGCACGAACAAGAGGGGTTATTGACGTTGCGAGGCCACAGTGAAGCCTGGGAGAGGTTGATTGAGGCTCGGGATGCGGGGCAGGTCGGATGGATCGGGATTTCTACCCATACCGTTAACGGTGTCCGCGAAGGGTGTCTGTTTCCCGGGATGCAGGTAATACAGACTATCCTCAATTATGCCGGGCTTGGGATTGTCGGCGGTTCGTCGGCTCAGATGCTTGCGGCTGTCCGGTTAGCTTCGGAGGTTGGGGTGGGGGTGTATGCCATGAAGGTTTTCGGCGGTGGGCACCTGATGCGGACAGCCAAAGAGGCTATGGATTATATTATGGGGCTGCCGGATGTGCCGGCTATGGCTTTGGGGATGTCGGCCCGTGCTGAGGTGGATTATAACGTTCGGTATGTATCGGGGTTGCCGTTGGACGACGAGACGGTTGCGGGTGTGGACTGCCGGGAAAGGCAGCTCACCATTGCGGATTGGTGTGACGGTTGCGGGGAATGTTTGGATTCCTGTCCGTCCCAGGCGCTTTCACTGGTGAAAACCGGTAGCGAGGTCGCGGCTAAATGTGTTGTCGACAAGAGGCGGTGTGTGCTTTGCGGGTACTGCGGTCGGGTGTGTCGGCATTTTTGTTTGAAGATTGTGTGATAGCAGCCACAGGCATTAAGACATATGGACAAATATGAAATCCTCGTTTGCCAGTTGTACAAAGGATTTGTCGACCAATGGCTCTTCCTTGTCGGCATGTATTTTAAATCCGTTAAGAAAGGTGGAGTTCGTTGATTTGCAATCGGATAGAAAATAGCTGCCTTCGTGAAAGGTGATTATGGCATGAAACCTGCTTATTGCCGCGTTGTCCCCGATGAAATAGTCAACGTTCTCTTCTGCCTTGCCAATAACAAATGTCGGTTTGTCAATAATGATTTTCTCGGCGGTTCTGAGTCTGATCAAATATGGGTAGTTGAAATTGTTGGCGGCGTTATGGGGAGCCAACACAGGATCAGGCCCCGGATGCGATCTCTTCTTGAGTACAGGTCGCGGAACCGGGTGGTGAATAGGTAGATGTTTTCGTGGCGGTTGCACTTGGGATAATTGCTGTGGCAACGGTTGATAGGGTGATTGCGGTTGATAATGTTGTTGCGATTGATAAGGTTGTTGCGGTTGATAAGGCTGTTGAGGTTGATAAGGTTGCGGTTGATAAGGTTGTTGAGGTTGATAAGGTTGTTGAGGTTGATAAGGTTGTTGAAGTTGTTGAGGCTGTTGAGGCTGATAAGGTTGTTGCGGTTGTTGAGGTTGATAAGGTTGTTGAGGCTGTTGTGACTGATTAGATTGCTGTTGAAAGGGTGAAAAGGGCGGATAAGGCTCCTCAGGGTGATAAGGCTCCTTAAGGTATGGCTCTTCAAGATAGGGCTCATCAAGATAGGACTCGTCAAGGTAGGGCTCCTCAAGGTAGGGCTCATCAAGCTGAGTAGGGTCTTCAAGTTGATAACTCTGTTCTGGCTGATAATATGGATCTGATTGGTTAGGTTGCTGGGAATCCGAATACTGTTGTGGTTGGGAGGATGGCGGTTGTTGCGGGCGAGGCTGCTGATCGGGGTGTTTATCATATCTGTGGCACATCGTTTTCATAAGCGATATGAATTCATCGAGAGAAAATGTTGATCTCGAGTCTTTGCCGGGAATAAGGAATTTGTTCAAATATTTAACAATCTTGTTCGAGGTGTTTTGGCTTATCTTTCCGGAAAAAAGCAGACCCGAGATTAGGGACTTAAAGAAAATCGCCAGATTAATGGTTTCCTGTTTGCGGGATTCGATAGGGATGTGAATCAGAGAGATTTGTGTCGTGATATCGTCAATATAAACATAATCCGGTTCCAAAACAAAAGAAGACATCGCAATCATATTCTCTTCCACATTATGAAGAACCTGAGCTATTTTCAGCAGCTTGTGCAACAGGAGACTCATATCAGGTTCGGAATCCAAGGCAAAGAATTCTTTGAAAGACAATCTGTCTGAGATGTCATACATAAAGTATTTACGACCGTGAGATTTGCTGAGATGCATTGGGATGATATAGTCAACACATTTGTCGGCTACCAGGCTCATACTCGCCGAATCAACAGTTTCATCGCTGATCTCGTATGCCAAAGTCTTTCTCTGTTCTTTCAATACAAGATCCAATCCAATCATGTTATTCCTCCTTCACTGCGTGTACGTAACCCGGAGCGCAATTATGCCAGGCGTACCTTCGCCGGAAAACAGTACGCGGGGAAATCCCATGAAAGTTCTGGGGATCTTTCGTACGTATTATCATATCTATTATACATGATTATTCAACAGGACTCAAAATTTTCCCCGCCAGAACTCCAGATCTCAACAAAATACATAAATATTACAATGATGATAATAATTAGATGTTTCACGGTCATTGTCAAACCCTATTAAAAAATGCTAGAATTAATGAGCACCATTGCAGATTGATAGGATTTAGGAAGAATAGTGTTTGATTTTGTGATAATCTTAGCGAGGTACATGAAATGGTTCAACTCACAATCATGTTGTCCTGTTTCGGCTGTTTTGTTGTGTGTGGCATCATCGAGAAAATACGAAACAGGAGAAACCTGAAACGGCTTGCCATAAGAATTAATGTCAACGGTATTCGCGGCAAGTCGACGGTGACTCGGTTGATTACCAGTTTTTTGCATGAAGTGGGGATCTCAACGATCGGCAAAACAACAGGAACTGCGCCTCGAATAATTATTCCGGCTGAGAATACCGAGCAACCCATTATTCGTCCTCCTCAGGGCGCTAACATCAAGGAACAGCTCCAGACAATCAGCAAAGCGGTTGCCATGAAGGCGGAAGCCTTGGTGTGTGAGTGTATGGCGGTTCGGCCCGATTATCAGGATGTGTATCAGAACCAGATGTTCCACGCGAATATAACAGTGATCGTGAACATTCTTGAAGATCATTTGGATGTGATGGGCCCCACCATGGACGAAATCGCGATAGCTTTCTCCAGAACCATTCCTAAGAAAGGAATCTTGGTTATGCCCCCAAACAAGTATCAGGGATATCTGACCCAGGTTGCCGAGAGCCGAAGATCAAAAGTGGTTATCGCTGATGAAAGACTGATCCCGGAAGGGTATCTGGATAATTTCGACTATATTCTCTTTCCTGCCAATGTGTCGCTCGCTCTGGCTGTTGGTGAAGCCTTGGGCATACCCCGGGCAACGGCTCTTTCAGGAATGCTTAAAGCGCTTCCGGATCCCGGAGCACTCCGGATTACACATCTGAATTCACGTTTCTGGCATAATTCGATTTTTGTGAACGGATTCGCTGCCAATGAACCAAAGTCGTCGTTGCTTATCTGGGATCGGATACGGGAAAGAACCAGCCTGTCATATGATAATACAATTGTGCTCTTCAACGGGCGTCCGGACCGCGTTGACCGTACAATTCAATTCGTTGAGGATTTTTTCCCAATGCTGAAGGGTGTGACGCTGGTGGGGATGGGCCAATGTATTTCGTCGATTAAGAAGGGGATGGACGACGGATTGTTTACGGGTGTCCACAAATATTTGCATCTGGAAGACTGCTCAGGAAGCAAAGTGGCGGAGATCTTGCGCCCGATTATGCGCAGGAGCCTCCTGATTGGTGTCGGTAATATTCATGGGGATGCCCACGATCTGATCGATATCTTACTAACACCCAAAACATCCACAATTCTGTCGGTAGCGCCTTCCGCCCGCAGGAAACCGGCTGAGCCGGAAATGGATTATTTCTGCGATCAGGTTCCACCGGAAAAAATTATTTATTATGATTTCGAGAATAGAGAACCCGGGAGAACTGCGCCAAAGAGATCCGCCCGACAATAAGAAAAATAATCCAATTGAGGTGATGGCAGTTGTATATTTCTGATTTCTATATGGCTTTGCTGGTGGGACTTGCTTTGAGTCTTTTGGTGACAGAGCTTTTTGGTGTCAATCCGGGTGGGATTATTGTTCCGGGGTATCTGGCTGTGGTGTGTGATACGCCGTCGGTTATTGTTTTGGCTTTGCTCATCAGTTTCATGGTGTTTGGTTTCGCCAAGTATATCTTGCCGAAATTTATGGTGCTTTACGGCCGCAGGCGTTTTGCCGCGTTGTTGTTTCTGGCGGTTTTGCTGAAATTGGGGCTTGAGTACGCGTTCCCTCTTGTGCCTTTTGTCACGTTTGAATTCCGGGGTATCGGTGTTGTGGTGCCGGCTTTGATTGCGAACTGTTTTCTGCGGCAGGGGATCAATTTGACGCTGGTATCCATGATCCCTACCACTTTGGCTACATTTGGAATCATTTCCCTGGCATATTTCTTCATGTAAGGTGGTCAGGAAGCGGTAAGGAGGATGCAAATGGACGGTTTACCGGAACAGACTGCGGAAAAGAAATTGAACAGAAAAGAACGGGTCCTGAGACGTGTGGCGCATATGAGGCCCATGAGGGGTTATGTCTGCTTCTTATGGATTGTGTTGCTGTTTGGCGTGTTGGCATTGACCAGCCTTGCGACAACATTACGCACACCTCCTAAGGTTGATGCATCTTCCCTTGTTTCACAGCTGGATTCGGCGGATCCGCCTATTCTGAGAGCCGCTTTTACCGGAGATATGATGTTGGGCCGCAGCGTACAGGGGGCGGCCAGGTACTACGGTTATGATAGATACTTTTCCAACACAAAGAAATATTGGGATGGGTTCGACATTGTTATGAGCAACTTTGAGAATCCTCTCCTTGATTCCAACAAGAAATATATCAGAGCAGAAAAAGAAATTCTCTTGAGCGCAGATAAAGAATGTCTTTCTGCGGTTCAGGAAGCCGGTTATACAACCCTTGGTCTGGCAAACAATCACATAATGGATTACGGCGTGGAAGCCTTGCTCCATACGCTTGAATCGTTGGAAGAGAAAGGGATTCATTACGTGGGTGCCGGTGTTGACGCGGACAGAGCCAAGGAATTTGACCTGCAGGAATTTGGTGGTCTGAAAGTCGCTATTGTGGCTGTTACAGCTATCTATCCTCCGGGTTTTGCGGCAACATATGATGTGCCCGGCGTTTTTACGGTAACGTCCGATTACAATTATCTTGAGGTTATCGCCTCCGCCAAGGAGGCCGCGGATATTGTCATTTTCTTTGTTCACTGGGGCAATGAATATACGACCGTTCTGACCCAGAATCAGCAGAGAATGGGCAGAAATGCCATTGACGCTGGGGCGGATTTTGTCATTGGCAGCCATTCCCACGTTCTTCAGCCGGTGGAAATATATCGTGGCAAAGTGATTTTCTATGGTTTAGGAAATATAATCATGGATCAGTGCTGGTCCACATCGAAAGACTCCATATTGTTAGGGATGTGCCTGGACAAGAATGGGAACATTGTGTTTGAGGTTGTGCCCCTGCGGATTAAAAACGCCGCCCCGGAAGAAACAAAGAACCTTTTTTATACGCAACGTATATTCCGAACTTTGACGAAAATGCTCGATCCATCGTATTACACGATCAAGAACAAAAGATTGTATATCCACCCTCCGAAACTCGATCTGCTTCTGGAGCCGGAATCGGATCCTGAGGACGAGCTTGAGGACGAGCTTGAGGACGAACCGGAGCCGGAGCCACCGGTGATACAGCAAAATACTATTCCTAGACCAAACCCGAATCCTCAACCTAAACCCAACCCTGATCCCGACCCCGACCCCGACCCCGATCCCGACCCCGACCCTGACCCTGACCCTGACCCCGACCCCAACCTCAACCCTGATCCGTTAATTTGAACCTGCAAGAATGCAGAAAATTTGACAAAGTTCGGTTATTTGTCATATGATGCAATGAAGAAGACTAATGCGGGCTTTGCCCGCAAGTATCCAGTATTCAGGATTCAGGATTCAGAATGTGGATTTTCTTGTTTTTTATTGATGTTGTTGCAACCTAAGCAACTAAAGAGAGGTGTTGTTGTTGAAGATAGCTAAAAGGTTATTTACCGTGACAATTGTCCTCTCTTTGATTGCTGCCCTGGTTTACTTCAGCGGCGTCTTAGACGTGATTGGAAAAGCCGGCGGATCGGGCGGCAGAGGGAACAGCACCACATATGTTAAAAACGGGTACGGAATAAGCTCAGGGTCCGAGTATGCCACCCAGATTGGCATGCAGATCCTGGAAAACGGTGGAAACGCGGTCGACGCCGCTATTGCCGTTGCCTACGCGATCGGGGTGATTTCCCCAGGCACCAACGGTATCGGCGGCGGCGGCAGTATGATGGTCTATGACCCCGGTAAAGACGAGTACAAGTTTTTTGATTATTACAGTGAGGCTCCCACAACTTCGGGGTATTCGTCCATTGGGGTGCCGGGGTTGGTTGCGGGTATGGAAACAGTATGGGAAACATATGGAACCAAACCCATGAAGGAACTGCTGCAACCGGCAGTGGATCTTGCTGAAAACGGATTTGTAATCAGCGATTATTACGTGATGATGTTTAACAGCAACGCCACGGCGCGCCAATATCTCAGCTTTCAGCCCGCCAATAACCCTCTGAGGGGCGGGGAGTCCTTGAGACAGCCTGAGTTGGCTGCCGTGTTGCGCCAGATCCAACAAGGGGGAAAAAACGCCTTCTATCAAGGCGAAGTCGCCCAGAAAATCTGTGGGGCGACGTCCTTCACTCTGGAGGACTTATCCAATTACCGGGTCAATATCAGAGAACCTGTGCGAGGCAACTTCTACGGTTATGAGATCATTACAGCTCCGCCGCCGTTTTCCGGCATTACGTTGATACAGATGCTTACGGCCTTTGAGCTGACAGATATTCCAAACCCCAGAGACAACGAGGCCGAGTATCTGGAATCCCTCAGAGTTATTACTGAGAAAGCCCATGCTGACCGTGTGAAAAATATCTCCGATCCAAGGTTTTCTTCAGCATCGTATAATCATTTGGCTGGCAGAGAGTATGTCAAAGGATTGTTAGGGTTTGAGGATCTTGACGACTATGTTGAAGAGGAGGAAACTGAATCCACGACGCACATCGTCGTCATTGATAAAGATGGCATGGTGGTTTCAAGTACAAACACGCTGAGCTCGTTTTATGGTTCCCGGGTTTACTGTCAAGGCTTCTTTCTGAACAATTCCTCTGGAGGCTTTTCAAGCGGGATTAATAATTACAGATCGGGCAAGCGCCCCAGGACTTTTACCGCTCCCAGTATTATTCGTGGCGATGACGGTTTTGTCATGGGAATTGGGTCCCCCGGCGGCAACAGGATCATCAGAGTTATGGCCCCCATCATCCTGGATGCCTTGGTTTTCGATACCGATATTAAAGAAACAGTAGAAAAGAACAGGGCTCTTTTTACTGATAAAAACACACTGACGCTGGAAATTTCGCCGGATCGGGAAAAGGCTTTCCTGACAGACGCACCGTATAAATATTACCTTGTACCCAAAGTGAATGACCTCTATTACGGAAGTATCCATGCCATAGCTTCCACTAATTCGAAGGGAATGTACGGGGTGGCGGATTCGCGACGTGACGGTTCTGTGGAGATTAGGCAGTCAAAGCCTTAGAGATATCGCTTGATTAGAACAATTGAATCCAACCTGTTTTCATCAAGCGGAGAAATCCTTATCATTCCTCCACTTGAGGAGGCATGGAGGATTTCGCCGTTGCCGATGTACATGGCCACATGTTTGACATCCTTCATCATGTTCCCGAAATAGATACAATCGCCGATTCTTAAATTGTCCATATCCTGGGAACCGTCAAAGGTAACCAGAACACCTTGGTCCGATTCGCTTTGCAGTGACGCTTTTCTGGGCAGGTCGATGCCGGCACATACTTTATATAGGAAAAGGACAAAGCTCGAACAGTCAAAGCTTTCCGGGTTCATTGGTTCTGCGCCCAAAAGATAGGGGGTCCCCAGGAAGGAGAGGCCGAAATCGTACAGGAATTGTTCGAATGGGTTGTCTGTTTCGATGGATGGTCTGGGTTCGATATCTCTAAGGTTGCTCGAATGGGTATAATAGATAGCATTGTCATAGGATACAACCGACCAGGAGGTGTTGATGTCAACAATGTGGTCAACCTTTGTCAGGTAATATAAAGTTATGCCGATTTCCGCATCTATACTCGGTTCGTATCGTAGATAAGCAGCGTCTTTTTTGATTTCCATTTGTATTGGTGCCGCTTCAGCCGAGTCGTTTCCAAATGTGATAAATAAGAGCGCAAGCAACGCGACGATCAAAACATAACAAAACCTTTTCATGGTAGAGGACTCCTTTCTAATGCGGACTTCGCCCGCACGTATTTACCCTAACAGAGTCTATTCGATGGAACCATCAAAAAAACCTTTGAGAGAAGGGGATAATTGCGTAAAATGTAACAGGGAATAATTACCATGAAGAATTCGCAAGATTCCCCTTGACAGCATAACAATGTTACGATATGATACATAACATAAAGTAACATTGTTATGTTACGAATAGAGGGAGGGACTGACATGGATGACTTGATTTCCAAAAAAGAATTGCTTGAGACGACAGGGATTTCTTACGGGGCGCTCTACCGGTACAAGCGCAAAAACCTTATCCCGGATGATTGGTTTATTCGCAAGTCGACTTTTACCGGTCAAGAGACTTTTTTTCCACGGGATTTGATTCTGCGGCGTATTGAACAGATTCAGGAGCTGAAGGAAGAGGTTTCTCTGGACGGCATGCACGGGATGTTGACGGGTGATATCCCGGAAGATCTGACGCTGAGCTATGAGGTATTCATGCCGCATATTTCCGCAACATTGGCGGAGGTCGCGAAGAAGTATGTGGGGGATAGTCTCTTGGGGTTCAAGGAACTTATGGCGCTGCTCACAGCTGATGGCGCCATGAAAAGCGGCAAAATGGCTTTGGCCGAGTGTGAGCAAGTCCTGCAGACTTTGCTGGGATTCCGAATTCCTGCCAAGGGCGATAAGTTGCTGGGGTACCGCAGCGGCGGGGTTTTCTTCTGCTTGGTGGCGGTGGGCGAGGTCTGGACCGGGGCAGATGCTCATAAGATCGTTGAGATTGATTTGGCGGAACGGATAAGCGCGCTGAAGGTGTTTGTTCGGGATAAAAATGACGGAGGAGGGGAGAACTCATGAAAGATCTGAATGCTGACGGCATTGTCACCTGTGGGGGCGGAACTTACGATAAGGTTGATCTGGACGGGATTATTACGATTACAGATTCAATTGTGTGCGATTCTTTTGAACTGGATGGTGTGGGGAAGATCAAGGGAGATCTCCGGGCGGGGTCGGCAAAAATATCCGGTACCTGCAAAATCGAGGGGAATCTGGAAGCGGAAAAGATTGACATCAACGGTTTATTGAACCTGGTGGGCGGCATGGCCGGTGAACAGATTGAGGTTGACGGCGCTATGGATGTTGCCGGAGAAATCAACGCCGATACTTTTTTTCTCAAGATGGCCCATGGGTCGGAAGCCGAAGAGATTCTGGGCCAATCCTGCACCGTCAAAAAAGGGAAAGGTTCGGTTTGGGCGAGCATTCTAAAAGCTCGCAGACACGAGCTTACCTGCAAGAATATTGAATGCGATGATATTAATCTCGAGTTCTCTGCCGTGGAGCGAGTGAGCGGTCAACGTGTCGCCATTGGGCCCAAATGCAAGATTGGTACCCTTGAATACTCAGAGACCTTGAGCGTCCATGATTCTGCCAGTGTGGAAACCATCAGTAAGAGGGGTGAATAGCATGACGAATGAGGCGATGAAGGCACACGATGTCCGGATCATTGGTGATTCCAACCTTGGAACGGGTCCTTTCGGTCTGGTTCGAATCTTGGGAGAAGCCAAATCGTATGAGGATATGGTTTGTCGGGAAATGCGGGTAACAGGGACTGTGAGTGCCGAAAAGAGTGTTGTCTGTGATGACGCCAGAATTGTTGGTGAAGTTGATATCAAAGGGGATTGCACCATGCAAACCGCTAAGGTAACAGGCAATGTGAAAGTCGGTGGGAATTGCATAATTCAAGACGCTTCTGTTATTGGAGAGGTTAAAGTTGCCGGCGACTGGCAAAGCACCACCACCAGCGTATGGGGATGCCTCATTGTAAATGGGCAGTGCGCTACCGAACAGATCAAGGTCCGTGGTTCTCTTGATGTGAAAGGGTTGCTGAACTTTGATCAAGCTGAGTTTGCTTCCGGGTATCCCAGCAGGATTCAAGAATTGGGGGGACGCAGAATCGAAGTCAGAAAGCCGAGGATGCCCAGAAGGCTTCTAAACAACTCTTTTCGCTCGGTTATTCTGGAGGCCCAAATCATTGAGGTTGACGACATTGATATCGATTACACAACCGCAGACGTCGTGCGGGGTTGCCGGGTGAAGATTGGCAAACACTGTTGTATTGGCAAGGTTGAGTATACAGAAAGCTTGGTTGTGGAGGATGGGGCAGAAGTCGGCGAATCTTCGAGGCGCGGTTAGCGCCTCGAAGATTCGGGATTAGCAACTTATAGACGCCAAGCGGGCGTAGCCCGCCTTAGTCGCTTAGGTTGCAACAACATCAAGAAA
>WRJI01000039.1 GCA_009778595.1 Peptococcaceae bacterium
TAGTAAGTTGAGAAAAATCCGGGGAAGTAAAGATTAGGCAAGCGGAGAGGTAACCTCTTATTACAGAAAGGAGCTGTTGCATACCATTTTTGGTGGTTTTGCAACAGCCCCCCCCGTTTCAAACGGCAATTCCATCAAATTGCCGTCTCTGCGATGATCACCCACCGGTCACCGACTTTGCTCAAGATCGCCCGAACTTGGACACTCACGCCCCAAGAGCCAACCGGGTTGTCTGCTCATTGAAAAAGCGCCAAATAGGATTGGCTATAATTTAGCCGCGCTCTCCACCAATTCTCTAAGATCTTGAAACAAATTTTTATTTTCGGAAACCCATATCTCAATATCCGGTATTTCCTTGAGATCAAATTCGACTCCATTATTACCCTCCAATAAAATTTCCAGAACTTCTACAAGTTCTTTGTGGCCATATTCAATTTTATCCATAATAAATGGTATCGCCGGAGTTCCCAATTTTGCCAGCTTTTCTGTTTTAGCTTTTTCATCTATAGCTGATGACGTAATCTCTTCAACATTGTTTTTGATATCTTTCAAATGTTGATCCCAAAGTGGCACCCATTCTTTTGCGGTTGACCATAAGAAGGCATCGTCCTTGAGGTCAATTTTGGCTATTCTTTCAGCAGCTATTGCCAGAACATATTCCTCCAACCCATTGTTGGTGCTTTTATTAATTCTTTCTCGTATCTCAGGTAATGCAGGCGTACCTATTTGAACAATACTATCAAAATAGGGGTTATCTTTAATATACGAGTATGGATTGGAACTTGTGGCGACATCAGAGTTATTCTTAACTGCCATATCGATCGAGTCCATAATTTTAGACATGTTTTTGTCTATTGTTTCAGCTGCAGTTGTCGTTTTTGCCGAATTCCCAATTATAATAATTGTTAAGGCAACCGCCACCAGCGCAATAATAACTAATGACTTTTTATACATTATAATGAATCTCCTTTATTTATAATATCTCACAACACTTCCATATAGCCCATTTCTATATGGATCGTATGAATAATGCATAAACCGTTCCAGGGGACCCCACTTCGCAGTACAACCACCTGAAGCACCTCTGGTAAAGTGTGTAACTTCTGAAGCACTTCCATGATCCGGATTTTGTATCGAAGCTTTTCAAGAATCCTCCTCTCCGCAATTGTATTTTCGGGATTTTTCCGCTCCATTACATATTTTGTATTGTATAGTTCTCTATCCCCCCTTGCATTTCCTTCAGAGTATTAGGGAACCCACAGGCATAAGGCCGTTCGAGCTGCGTAAATCATCAAACATGGTTTTGCCGATGTAGACAAGGGCTATTGGATATTTCATGATTGCCATGACAGCAACGTCTTTCTGTTTATATGCGCCGACTTTTTTGAGGGCTTTGCTGAGTTGTAATTCATGAGCGTAGAATGTTTTGAATTGATGAATGCTGTATGTAACGTAAAGTTTTTATCAGCAAATACTCTATCAAAAGTACCATCATGAAAAGAGGGCGGTAATCAATCCGCCCTCTTTTCTGATCATCCTATTTGTTCTTAATATCAACCTTGTTATCCTGAACTGTTATCACCCGTGTTTTGCCGGAATTGTTCCAAAGCATTTTCGTTTTTATGGTGATACTGCCTTCGGCGGTTATGATGGTTATTGTCTTATCAACATCCTTGAACCATTCAGCATCGAAATTGATATTGATGGCACCCTGGGTCGTGAAATCACTGAAATCAAAAACTATGACATCTTCTGATCCCAGGATGGTGTCAATTTGTTCCTTGTTTGGCTCCAAAATAACGACATCGTTCTCAATTGTATAGGGTATCTCTACATCCCCCACCATAATATTATTGTCAAGCGGCAGCGCTTCTTCGCGTGTTACAACAACATTGTAATCTTGTCTCAAACCGTTTTCTGCGATTACAGTCAGTTCGAATCTGTTTTCACCAACATTGAGAGTATGGGCTCCAGCACCCGTAACTGTCGCCCTCTCATGATTGGCAGAAGCCATAATGTTGATACTGGTTATGCTATATCCAACTGTAACAGTATATGCCATTGTGTTCGGGTCGAAAACCGGAGTAAGCATCCCCTCGCCAACGACAAGGCTTGCTAATGTCGCGTCATCGGATAACGGGGCTACATTGACCGCAAAAGTAGTTGTTCTTGTTAAGTCATCTTCAGTATAAATGACTGTAATCAACTGCAGACCGCTGTTGTTCAAAACCGCTCCTTCCGCCGGATCAGTACTGTATCCTGTAACAGCCTGTGTGCTTGTATCGCTGTAAGTGGCGATAACGATCATCCCAGTCAAGTCAAGCGTTTCACCTTCTTTATAGTTCGTCTTGCTTGGATATGATGTTACGGTAATACTGTCTAACATCGGCATGACTAATGCTGTGTCCACGAAAACACTGAAGGATGTTGTTTTTACTATGCCCTCCTCGATATAAGTGACGTCAACGGTTTGTATACCAATAGCATTTAATATCGCGTCATTGGCCGGATTGGCACTGACAAAAGCCGTCACATCTTTTGTACTCTCATCATTGTACTTGGCCATGACAATCATTCCTGTTAGGTCCAGCGCTTCACCTTCGGTATATTCCGTTCTATCAGGATACTGAGCAATTGTTATGCTGTCCAAAATAACCTCGATAGGAATTGCCTTAACCATTATAGTGAACGAAGCGGTTTCTGTAATGTCATCTTCGGCGTAAGAAACGACAACGGTTTGTTCGCCGACATTATGGAGCGTGGTGTTATTAGCCGGGGTCGTGGCGTAGTTCATAACAAAACGGTTGCTTCCATCGCTGTACGCGGCCGATACGATCAAACCGGTCAGGTCGAGCTCTTCACCTTCTGAATAGTCTGTTTTGTTTGGCAAGGTGGAAATCACGATTTTATCCAGAGCAATGGGAACCGAATTAACAACAATCACAATCGTCGTGGTTCCCGGGGCTTCGTTCCCCTCAGCATCCACATAATCCATGCCTAATGGGTTATAGTAAATCGTTAGCGTATATTCACCTACCTTAAGGCTGTTCAGATAATCCGCGGTGAATGTTATCGCCTTGCCCGAAACAGTATAATCTTTGCCACAGACTAATGCTTCTTCATTGTTCATAATCTTCTGTATCGTATTTCCGTTAAGCGTTACAAAAGCTTCCTGATCTTCTGCAGTTCCTTCAATGATGCTGAAACCCAATGTCATGGCTTCACTGTCGGCATATAACACAACCCCGTCAGAATTAATATAGGTGGTGTTGCCAGACCTGCCGGTCAGTTTCGCATAGACAACAGCTTGCATTCTCGGGATCAAGTCGAAAGCGCTAGTGTAGTCTTGCCATTCCGCGCCGAGTCCTTCCAGTTCTTCCAACGTCATCGCTGTGTTTGAAATATAGTATTCAATCGTAACATCATCGCCGCTGTCATCTCTGGCAGTAATGGTCACGGTTTTCGTATTCTTGTACATCAACCCGAATGTCACAGTGTTCCAGAAGCTGTTCCAGGCTTTCGCGTCAATTCTTATTTCTCCTGTGGGCGGGGCAACATCCGGTATGGCGTTTACAGTAATGGCGAAGTTAGCCGTTTTCGTTATCTCGCCTTCGGTGTGACTGACAAAGATGGTCTGAGTCCCGACAGTGGTTAGGATCGCTTTGCCTGCCGGGTCAACAGTATAGTCCGCCACTTCTTTTTCGCTGCCATCGTTGTATTTAGCTGTCACAATCATGCCTGTGAGATCAAGCGACTCGCCTACGGTATATACCGTTTTCTCAGGCAAAGTTGTTATTGTAATCTCTTCGAGTACAACAGGCTTTGAAACGACGGTTAGGAAAATCTCAGTGGTTTCCGGAGCCTCATTTCCATCAGCATTCGCATACGCTTCACCCAACGGATTATAAAATACGCTCAGTGCATAACTGCCTGCTTCAAGGCTATCGAGATAGCGGCCATTAAATGTTATCGTTTCATTTAGCACAGAATAATCCACGCCGGCCTCAAGTGTGGTTTCTCCGTTCATTATCTTTTGAACTGTATTGCCGTTAAGTGATACACCAGCGGCTTGATCGAGTCCGGAGCCTTTGGTGAAACTGATATCTGTCGTCACCGCTTCGCTGTCGGTGTACAAGACCATACCTGCTGAGTTTATATACGTTGAATTGCCGAATATATCGGTCAATTTGACGTAGATAATGAGCTTGCTGTTTGGGCTGATGTCGAATGGGTTGGAGTATTCCTGCCATCCTGCTTCGAGTTCATTCAATTGATCCAAAGTCAATTCCGAAGGCGAGAAATGGTATTGTATCGATATTTCATCATCTGTGTTGGAATTGGCGGTAATTGCTACGGTTTTTGTTCCTTTGCTGAAAAGTTGGAATGGAACCGCATTCCAGAAAGCACCCCAACTGTTCATGTCAATAGAAATTTCAGCATCGATTGTGATTATGATTGGATCAATAATCTCATACTCAAAAACCCCGCAGATATCGCAAGTCCTAGTTTGTATTCCATAGGTTGTGTTAGTTGGTTGAATCCGCATCTCCCAGTCGTTAAAGATATGATTCCCACAAGGTATCATTTCCTGTAAACCGAGAAAATCTCCACATACATCACACAATAGCACCTTATATCCAATTGTATTCTCAGTTGGCGGAACCAGGACAATCCAGGAATCGCTATGGCAATCATGAGACTCAACCACATCGATTTGAAATGTCTGCACATCTCCTTCACTGTTTTCAAAATAGAGTATACCACCAACCTTACTTAACGGCGTAATTTCAACCTTTCCTGAACCAGTGAAAATCATAGATCCATCCACAAAAGAAGCGGTCAGATTATCAGTCGCTATAATGAAATTCGAGTCTGAAAAGGCAATAGAACTCGGCGTAATTGAATTGCCTTTCGCTATCGGCTCAATCCAAATTCTGGTTGTCGTATGGCTAGGTGCACTGACCTTAAGATTTGAGATTTCATTTTCTCTAGCTATGACCCTTTGCATTGCCTGTTGGTATGCCTTGTCTTTGTATGAGAATCCAAACAATTTACCATCCTGCGGCCCAATAGCTAACAGAAGCGTGTCATACATATATTTCCCAACGTTATCAACCCCGAAATGACGCGCTCCAACGGGTACCATTTGGATAGTGTATGGGATTTCCGTTGTTGAGCCGCTCAATGTTGTTACAACAACTCTTTCTACCACGAAACGTACAGGAATATTATCAATCATAAAACGGATGGAGTTATAAACATTGAACTCTGGTTCAGCTGCTTCACCACGGCCAAATTTCATAAAGTTCCCGAGACTTCTAAGCTCCCAAATTTCTTCTACAGTATCTAAGGAAAATCCGCCAGCGTCGATAATATCTGATAACTTCCCTACTGATGCAGTTAATGTGTCTGCAGCCTTTCCGGCAGCTTCAAACATCTTCATGCACTTCTTAATATTATCGATCGCCTTGAGCTTTGCCTCGATACCATCAACCAGCGAAATCATTCTATCGAGTTCATATTGTATCATCTCAGAATGGAAGAAAATGTTGACAGTCGTTTCGATAACTAATTTGTCTCCCGGTTTTAATTCTCGTGTTCCAGCCCCAGCCCCTGGAATCAATTGGGTTTTCTCAACAACTGTCCCGTCTGAGTAATGGGTTACCTGCCCTTGAATTCCGTGAATCATATGGCTAAGCCCGTAAATACTTTTATGAGAGACATTTTCCAGTTCAATTGTTATGGTGTAATCTTCACCTTCAAAAGCGGAGTCGGGAATATAAAACGTCATGTGCATGGCGCTGCCGGCGTACACCTTAATTGGATCTTGGGCGACATATTCATAGCTGAATCGTTCATCAAAGGGCATCATCGTTCCGGATAGTGAAGCTGTGACATTGTAAGTCCCCTCTTCATCACCTCGAATATACCAATGCACGGACTCGCTGCCGCCTTCTTCGACATAATCAATTGTTTGGACAGCACTTTGCTTACCGTAAACCATATCTGCAAAAGACAATCCATCCGGTAAGGTCAGTTCAGCCTCACAATCCTCAATCGTATCGGTGAGAGAATTGTTTATGACAAGCAATTCTGCGTCGAACATCTCTTTTAACCAACGGACTTCGCCATAAATTATCAAGTAGAACCGTTCTGAAACTGGGAATACCGTGACATCGGTACCATCTGATAATCTTAAGCCGTATCCCCCACCCGAACCGGGATTATAATCCCCGCTATAATAGATTGTTTTGCCGTCACCGCCACCTCCGCCGCCACCGTTTGGACCGTAACCACCCAAGAACTTTCCAGAACCGTTGAAGAAGGCCATGATGCTTAATACATCAATTTCCGCTCGGAAGGTGATTTCAACTTGATATTGGTAAATGTGTTGATTCCCTTCAGCGCTTGGATCGATTCCTGCTGCAATGATCTCGTCATAAGTCATTTCTTTGACAGACAGTTTACCTTCGACCATTGGCCTTTCGCTTAAGCCAATGCGAGGGATATTATGGATGCCGGACTGTACAGTTATCTTTAATTCCCGTATTAAATAGCCCTCCGCATAAGCCGATATTGCTAAATTGCCGACAGGCAAAACTTGACTAATCTTACCATTCTCGTCAGCTATTAATGTGCATTCGCCATCATTAGGGGTTGATACAAATATTGAGGCTCCATTGATGGGTTCAAGGGTGTGGGCATTCACAACTGTGAAATTAGCCAACCCGTATGCATTGGTTTCTGATATATCTATTTCAATCTGAGGCAAGCTTTGTGTCTCTTTTACTCCGCATACTGCACATTCCCTGCTTCTCGCACCATTGGCAAGAACCGTTGCTTCTTTTTCAGTTGACCATTCGCCGAAGATATGGCCTGCGGCTGGAATGGTTTCCGAATCGAGTTGTTCTCCGTCAATAACGCAGTAGTTTACCTTTAACCCCTCTTCTGTGCAAGTCGCTTCTTTAACTATTATCCAATCTCCCGCTGTATGACCAAGCGGTTCCAAGACTTCGATATAGTTATATCCGCAGATTGTACATGTGTTAATAGCAGAACCGCCGCGTGTACATGTTGGAGATGTCTCTATTGCTGTAATATAGTCATGTGTATGGTTATCAAGTAAGAAGTAGGGATAGCCATTGTTTTCTGCCGTATAATGGGCCGCCGAAGCTGAATAGCAATAAATCTTGAGCTTCGGGCAGTTATTGAAGCAATTCGCTGCAATAGATGTGACACTCTTTGGAATTAGGATTGAAGTTACATTGATGCATGACGCGAAGGAATAAGAAGACAGTGTTGTCAAACCATCATTAAGAACAATGCTTGTTAAGCCTGCGCAACCGTTAAAAGCGCTGCTGTCGATGGTTTTCATGCCATCATTGAAGATAATAAGTCTCAAGCCAATGCATCCTGAATAGGCTGAGTTGCCTATGGATTCCATGGAATCAGGGAATGATAAAACGCTAAGGCTTGAGCAATTTGCAAAAGTAGACTGGTTTATTATCCTTAGCCCTTCAACTAGATTGATTTCTTTGAGCCCAGAACACCCACTGAACGCATAACCGCCAATACTGATAAGGCTGCTGGGCAGAACCACTATTTGTAGGTATGGGCTCCCTCCAAACGTGTATGCAGGTATTGTTGTCACGCCTTCTGGTACTGTAATGCTTGTCAGTTTTGTGCAACCGGCGAATAACAGTGCTTCACCATAACCTGGCATACTGCTTACAGTGGCTAAACTGCGCGGATAGTTGATTTCCTCTAAGTTCGAGCAGTTTCGGAACACATAATATCCAAGGGTTGTGATGCTGTCCGGCAGGGTCAGGCTGATAAGTCCTGTACAACCAGAGAATGCCTCGGTTCCTATACCGGTCAACGTGTTTGGCAGATTGACTGTTGTCAAACCTGTACACCCGGCAAAAACAGCATTGCTAAGTGTCTCCAGTCCCTCGTTTACTGTGATTTCGCGCAACCCTGTACAACCATAAAATGCCGCGTTTCCTATTGTTCTTAGGCTGCCATTAAAACTTATGGCACTCAAGCCTGTACATCCGCTGAAGGCATCATTGCCAATGTTGGAAAGGCTGCTTGGCAGGTTCATTGTGAGCAAACCCGTGCAACCATGAAAAGCGTTATTGCCAATACTCGTGAGACTACTTGGTAGAACCACCGTCTGTAGGTATGGGCTGCCGCCGAACGTGTATGCAGGTATTGTTGTCACGCCTTCTGGTACTGTAATGCTTGTCAGCTTTGTGCAACCGGCGAATAACAGTGCTTCACCATAACCTGGCATACTACTTACATTGGCTAAACTGCGCGGATAGTTGATTTCCTCTAAGTTCAAGCAGTTTCGGAACACATAGTATCCAAGGGTTGTGATGCTGTCCGGCAGGGTCAGGCTGATAAGTCCTGTACAACCAGAGAATGCCTCGGTTCCTATACCGGTCAACGTGTTTGACAGATTGATTGTTGTCAATCCAGTACACCCACTGAACGCATTGCTACCAAGCGTTTCCAGATAATTAGGCAATATCACCTGCGTCAATGCGGTCTCGTTCTGAAACGCCCCATAATCAATAGCCTGCACTATATATCCATAGATTTCATCAGGTATCACGAAAGCTGTATCGTTACCAACATATCCTGTAACAGTGCAGTACGTCCCATTTAACACTCGGATCGTAAAATCGGAAGCGTCGGCCGCCACAAGAACGCTCTCATTATTCGCAAAACCCACAAATATAACGGTTGATAACAACATGACCACTGCAAGTACCGGTATAAGTCCCAACGCTCTAATCAATTTTTTCATAACGCTCTCCTCAAGTTTTATATTTGTGAATTTTTTAGTAACCGGTAAACCCTTCCAAGGCATGTCCACATCCTACCAAATGTTCACTCACATGTCAACAAGATATCCCGGGAATTCCGATATTTGTTCCTCTCTATCTAAGAATAATTCGCATCTGTTCCTGGAAAAACTGTCGTCATTTCACACTGTTCAAAATTTTTTTGACGAAATGACCCAACAATGCTACCATAGACATATGATGACCGTCCTAGACTTCATCTCCAGCGAGATCAAAGCCCAGAGATCAACCATTTCGAGTTTCATAGACTCAAATGGTTTTAATCGTACGAGCTTCTACAGGCTTATGAACGACCCCAACAAAATCGGCGAACAAGACATTCAGAAATTCTCAACCATCCTACAATTCTCACCTGAGAAAGAAAAGGAATTCCGTCAAATTATAAAACACGCCATCTCAGGCTACAACGAGGATGAGCGCGCCCGTGTTCTGGAGATTCTCTACAGCAACCCGACCTTTTTGGAGGACAAGCCCTCCGAGGTCGAGTCTTTTAACACAGAAGCCCATCCGGGCGGCTCTGTGAACTGTACCATTAGAACATATGAAGATATCGTCGACAGTTTCGTTTTAGAAGAATCCTGCGTTATTAAGCTCCGCATCCTTAACTGTTCTTCAATCGCCGCAATCTCCTCTCTCTACACCCTGATCAGCAAACTGCGGACCCGTGTTCAGAATTGTCCGCCCGCCGTGCAAGAAACTCTGAAAATCACCATTGAGCATATCGTAACCATTGGTCATCTTGACGCGGCTGATAAGATCAAATTGATTTTCAATATCGCCCACTCTATTCAGTTCCCCGATTATTCCGCGTTCTTCTTGAATTATTTAGACGCCAACGGCGACAAAAGAAGCGGTGGCAACAGCGGCAACAGCATTATCGCAAATTATTTGGAAAACAAGGTGCTTATCCATATCGGGAAAGACGGATTAGCCGAGAATGATAAGTACCATATCTTCCATATCTCAAACATCAAGGGAAAACGCGATTACTGTTTGGAAACCTCTGAACCAAGTTATTTTTCTTTCCACAGAACCATTTTTGACAGTCTCAAATCCGAGGTAACTCTGCATAATTCCTTTAGGTCTCGCGGCGCGGTGGAAATAAGCGAGGAACTCAGCCAGTATCCCAAACCCTACCACAACCTCCTGTTGAAGGCTGACCCCTGTCTCGATAACATCCTGCCTGAGATTTGGCTCCATGTGGCTGATGAAATAGCGGCGCATCCCGGCGCGTTTGCAAAACTCCGTAGCAGGCTTGATCGATTCAATAAATATATTTATTTGGACGACGACACTTTTTATAAGGCCAATGTTCAGATTTTGACTCAGAGATTCATGGATAATGAGCATCCCGGTTCGATCATTATTTATGACGTCCAAGGGTTCTCTGATTTCGCCAGAACCGGCTTCACATCAGAAACCGCGGAAGATTTTCCCGTGATTGATCCTGATGATCGAAGAAAGCAGCTCCGCTACATGATAGATCAAATCCAGAATCATTATGGCGATGATTCTTATCAACAGTATTATTTCGCTCGCAATGCGGGAACAACATCCCATTTGTTTGTCAAAGTCGTTGACAACAGAGGCATTTATGTGGTCAGTAACCAATGTTATGACTATATCAACGCTTCTTTTTTCTTTGCGCAACCTGAGTTGGCTAAGCTGCTTTATGATGTAGCAGCTTCTTCTCTGCCAAGCACGGACAGGGTGTTGTCTCAAGGAGAATCGCTTGTGTTTCTGCAAAATCTGCTTGAGGCCCTGTGATTGTAGATATCAACTAAGGTTTGTCAAAGATTCTTGACGTGATTGATAGATAATATGAATAAATCTTTAATCAATAGGCCCTCAGTATTTCATCCTGTATTAAACCAATTAAAAAAAGCGAGCTCATAAAAAACTCGCTTCTTCCCTTTGTGATGCAATTCCATCAAATTGCCGTCTCTGCGATGATCACCCACCGGTCACCGACTTTGCTCAAAATCGCCCGAACTTGGACCTCATGAGTAATCTTTTGTCCATAAGCTTGGGTTTTCTCAAGATCAAAATCCCTGGCTGTGTAGGAATACCTTGCTGTTATCGTCGCCAGTGACGTATCCGCCGACTCAATCTGAACGAAGTCGAATTTGAGATCGTCAATATACAGCCCTTTCCCGTTGGAGATATACGTCTGGGCGCGGTCAAGATGCCTGTCTTTGATCTCCCCTAAATAGGCGTTTTGTATCTTCGCCTCAAACGTCTTCATCTCGGGAGCGCGCCAAGCCTCAAAAAGCATCGCCAAAGAGACCTTGTAATCGTCGACGATTTTGGCTTGCTCAACCTGGGTGAGCCCGTCAGTCCGGTCGGATGTCTGAACCGGCACATTGTCCGGCTGGGCCTCCGGCGTATAATTCGTTTGCGTTATGGTATCTTTTGAAGCGAAGGTGGGATTAAACGACGGATCCGTCGCCATAACCAGTCCCAGTCCTGCGCTTACCCCAAGCAAGAACGCCGACCCAACAACAATGATTTTTCGCCATGGTATGATTCTGCCCATAAAATCACTAACCTCTCCTTAATTTAATCCCGTATAATTGGTATTATCTCTATGATTACCAATTTGAGAAGCTTTTAGTCAATACCTCAAGAAACGTCAAGCAACGCCAAGCAACGCCTTTGGAATCCTTACTGACTTGGTAATAAGGCCTCTTCGCTTTTCTTCATCTCCTCAAATTCCCCCTCGACTTCGAGAAAAGCCATAACCAGTATCGGGTCAAACTGTCCACTCATTCCTTCGGCAATAATCTCCACCGCTTTCTCATGTGAGAACGGCGGTTTATAGATGCGCGAAAACACCAGCGCATCATACACATCAACAATAGACATAAATCGCGCCGGCACAGGAATATCTTTGCCGCTCAACCCCTCCGGATAGCCTGTCCCGTCCCAGCGTTCATGATGGTAACGACAGACGTCATAGCAAAACGACATGTAGCCGTCGTGATCGTCCTGCAGCAACAACAGGATGATATCACTGCCAATCGTTACATGGGTCTTGATAATATCATATTCTTCTGTTGACAGCCGGCCCGGTTTCTGAAGAATACGGTCAGGAATAGCGATTTTGCCGATGTCATGTAAAGGTACTGATTTCAGAAACAACTTCTGGTCATATTGCGATATGTCAAACCCGTATTTTCTTTCATTGCAGACATGGTTCAGAAGAATCCCCATCAAACTCTTCGTCCTTTTGACATGAAGGCCGGATTCGCTGTCCCGGTATTCAATGATGTTGGCCATCGTCTCCAGCACTTTCTCTCGCGTGTTGATCAGCTGCGCGGCCTTTTTCTCCGCCATATTTTCAATCGTCTCATTGTAGTTTTTTAATCTTAAATGGTTGGTAATCCGAATTCTGACCACATCCGGGTTAAAAGGCGTTGGTATAAAATCCACAGCTCCCAGGCTGAGGGCTCTGCTTTCATGAACGGACGCATCTTCTGCTGAAATCATAATGACGGGAATACTCTCTGTGCGGACGTGCCTTTTCATTAATTGGAGCAATTCGTAGCCATCCATGACCGGCATAATAATGTCAAGCACAACGAGGGATATCATGGTGTTTTCGGATAATAACATATCCAGTGCTTCTGCACCGTCGGCTGCTTCCACAATCTCATAGTCGTTTTCTAAAATCCCTTTAAGAATCACCCGGTTGATTTCGATATCATCAACCAGCATTATGCATTCTTTTTTCATGCCTTCTCCTTGATTCGCGAATCGTGATTTGGACTTGACGGAGGCCTAGTACTCCGTCAAGCCAAAATCATTTAATGTCTTGCGTCGTCTTCCGAACACAAAAAAGCTCCGGTACATAGTTTGCACATGTCCGGAGCAAAAAATTACAGATAATTTTTTATGGGTCAATCGTCAAGTGACATATTTTTCGTTACCGCTTGGTGGGGAAAGGCGTGGCACCGTACACTCTGGCGTCCATATCGTAGCGCATCAGATGCATATCAAGGTCATGAAGCTCTTGATGGAATTGGTCGATACGTACCGCGTCTTTGGCGTCGAAAGCGTCGATACCACGATTAAGCAAATTGGCAAAATACGAAGTAAAGGTGGCGGCTTGTCTCAAGTTCTGTTCCTTCTCCATCTGGCTGTCCCATAAGGCTTTGTGGAAAATGATATATCTGCGTATATCAGCTTCGTTCATCTGAGGTCCGGCCGTAACACCGAATAAATACCCATCCACATATTGATGAATATTCCAAGCCGCGCCGAACGCTAACGACTTAGATGACGGACCAAGAGCGGTATCTCCAAAAAATCCTTCCAGGGACGGGGCAAGATTCATTTTGGTTTGATCGGGTTCAACATATTTCTTGGTACCGGCCGTATCCTCATTGGTATTCCCCGGGACGCCGGCTGTGGCCGGATCAACGACCAGCGGTGGTGTCATGTCGTCCGTGCTCGCAGGTTGATCTACAGGCGGAACTTGCGTAATGACTTGATTGCTTGGCTCTTCGGTTCCCGTAATAACACGCCATGCAGTCGGCCCATAGAGCCCCGCGGCAATCAGAACCCCGGCCAGAGCCACGACGCCGACTAAAGTCATTATGTTCCTGCGGCTAAAATTCATCGGTCTCCCTCCTTTTTGGTATTTGTCTAATGTTACCAAATTAGGAAGGCGGGTCCGTGTCGGTTTAGGGAAGCCTGTCCACCCATTTTTCGGGTGGACAGGCTTCTTTTCTGCCTTCTAAGTTATTTTTACGGAAGATAGTTCTGTTATCCGGGATTGAATCCTAATCCCTGATAAAAAACGTGTTTTATTGTATTTTCTTTACACTGTCTGTGGGCATGTTCGAAAGAAAATAGCGGTATTTTTCCTGAGGTATGGGCATAGCGCCCAAATCCGCTTCCTGTTCATAAAGGTGTACGAGTCGGGAGAGGTAGTCCATCAGGTCGTCGCCGATCTCATCATGGCGCAGGGCAAACTCGACGGTCGCCCTGACAAAACCCAGTTTGTCCCCCACATCATACCGTTTCCCTTCAAAAGCGAACGCATAAGTGGGTTGACTGAGGCTCAGCGTCTGGATCGCGTCGGTTAACTGAATCTCACCGCCTCGGCCGGGCACCTGTTCGGCTAAGATGTCGAAAATCTCCGGATTGAGGATATAACGGCCCATAATAGCCAAGGGTTGACCGACGATTTCGTCGGCAACCGGTTTCTCCACAAGGCTCACCGCTTTATACAGGCGAGGAACCAGGGGGGGGCCTGTGATGATTCCGTATTTGGGAGCGTCTTCTTTGGCGACCTGTTGAACCCCAATCAGGTTCCCGCCGTATTCGTTGTAATATTCTATCATCTGTTCCAGGCAGGGACGTTCGGAATCAATGATATCGTCTCCTAACAAAACAGCAAAAGGTTCGTTGCCGATAGATCGGCTCGCGCAATGTATCGCGTGGCCCAACCCCAAGGCTTCTTTCTGTCTGACATATTGAATGTTAACCAAATCGGCGATATCTTTGACCATGACCAGAAGCTCGTCTTTGTTGTTGCGCTCAAGAAACATTTCCAGCTCCAAGGAGCGGTCGAAGTGATCTTCGATCGCTCGCTTGTTGCGTCCGGTCACAATAACAATGTCTTCAATTCCTGATTTAACCGCTTCTTCAACAATATATTGAATCGTTGGCTTATCAACAATCGGCAGCATTTCTTTTGGCTGAGCTTTTGTTGCCGGCAGGAACCGGGTCCCCAAACCGGCGGCGGGGATGACAGCTTTTCTGATTTTGGGCAACAGATTTACCTCCCTTTATCGGGCTCTCGTACTTTGAATCAGTCTTTCTTACCGTCTTTTTTCTCCAGACGGGACGCTTTCTCCATGATGACATCAACGATTCCATAGTCCTTGGCTTCCTCCGCGGACATGAAACGGTCTCTTTCCGTATCTTCGATAACACGTTCTAAGGGTTGGCCGGTACGCTCCGCCAGGATCTTAGCCATATTATCTTTCGTGCGGAGCAATTGTTTGGCATGAATTTCCACGTCGGTGACTTGCCCGCCCATTCCGCTGACATGTGGCTGATGGATAAGAATCTCGGCGTTGGGCAGGGCTATTCGTTTGCCTTGAGCGCCTGCCGCCAGCAAAAACGCGCCCATGCTGGCCGCCATGCCGACGCACAAGGTCTGAACATCGGAACGAATGTATTGCATGGTATCATAGATAGCCATTCCGGCCGTTACAGATCCCCCCGGCGAATGGATGTATAGGGAAATATCCTTATCCGGATCTTCAGCGTCCAAAAAAAGCATCTGCGCCACAATCAGGTTGGACACATCGCTCGTCACTGGTCCCCCGAGAAAAATAATACGGTCTTTAAGCAAGCGGGAGTAAATATCATAGGAACGTTCTCCCCTGTTCGTCTGTTCGATAACCATTGGAATTAGATAACTCATAAGCGATCAAGCCCCTTTCAAGTCTTTTGTCGAGTTGCGCGATGGGATGGTTCTGTTTAGGATTTGTGGCTGTTGCTCTATTGTAATACATTTTTTGGCTGTTGACAATGGCATCGGATTGTATAAGCTCATTGATGAGCGGGGAAAATAAGGACATACAAACTTATTCCAAGGAGTTTATGAAAATGCGTTATTCTTGCTCGAACACCCCGCAAAGTTGCCGTACTGTCGGGTCGGCCCACCGGATTTTTTCGTTATCCTCTGAAAACCCCCTGCCCGAGCATCTCCAAGAATACCTTTTCCCCAGATTATCCACCGCCCACACACCCATCGGTTCACAAAGATTTTGCGACAAAAGATTCCTTAGTACCCTATTGACGCGAAGCGTCAATAAAAAACAAGAAAATCCACATTCTGAATACTGAATACTGAATACTGGATACTTGCGGGCAGAGCCCGCGTTAGCACTTGCATAAACTTCCAGCTATAATTGGACAATTTGGTTCAAATACTAGAGACATGATGAAGGTTATTAACTTTGTCAATTGCCAACACTAATTTAGAAAAGGAGGCTCTTTCATGGCCAAGCAGAAAGGCATTATGTCCGAAGAATTAAAATACAATATCGCTCGCGAAATGGGCGTGGACAAAACGGTTGCCAGCCAGGGCTGGGGTGCCGTCTCCGCTAAAGATTGCGGAAACATGGTAACCAAAGCGATCGAAATCGCCGGCCGGAACACCCATAGTTCTACAATGAGATAACCGAAGGGGGCAACCCCTTCTTTTTTTTACATATCGATCCCGCATTCCGTCTCCTCTTCCCAGTTCCCTTTAGGCATGGTATGATATTGATATCAGCAAAACGGGACAAGAAATGGAGTGTGGGACTATGAATATGTCTTCGAATTCACCCGGGAAGAGAACTAAGAGTACAAATAAACTGCTGTTTCCCCTCATCGTTGTTGGGGCTTTCATTCTGGCTGTGCTCATTGGCGCCTTCGTTCTGACACCCTTCATCCTCAATATGGATTTTTCTCCGAGCGGCCCCTTCCAGGGAAATGAACCTCCTGTTGAAGAACCGACCTTCACCGACATAGAGCTCATCTGCGTCGGCGATATCCTGCCTCATATCGATGTTTTCAACGCGGCGAAAAAGGGAACAGACTATAATTTCAATCCGCAATTCATTCATGTGAAACCTATTATCGAAAAAGCCGACATCGCGATCGCCAACCTGGAAACTTCCTTAGCCGGCCCCGAGAGGAAATACTCGGGATACCCGACCTTTAACTGTCCCGACGCAATTGTTGACGCCTTAAAAGAAACAGGATTCAATGTGCTTATTAACGCGAACAACCATTGTATGGACCAAGGCCAGGACGGGTTTTACCGAACCCTTGACACAGTGCGTTCGCGGGGCTTAGATCTGACCGGTACACGAAAAACCGAAGACGAAAAACCTTATTTGATTAAAAATGTTAAAGGCATCCAAGTCGCTATAATTAACTTTGGTTGGGCCACCACCACGGCTTCCGGTGTCAATGTTAACGGCCTGCCCATGCCCGCCTCGATGAAAAACCTCCTGAACTATATCGATTACAGTCGCCTCAGCAGCGAGTTGAGCAAATTGGAAACCCTTGTCACGGATGCCAGGGCGGATGGCGCCGATGTCATTGTCGCCTGTATGCATTGGGGCAATGAATATGAAACCAAATCCGCTCCTCCCCAGAAACAAGCGGCACAATTCCTGGCCGATTTAGATGTGGATATCATTTTTGGCGGCCATCCCCATGTTCTCCAGGAAGCCGACTATCTCTCCTCTCAGAACTCTGATCATCAGACCCTCGTCTATTATTCTCTCGGTAATTTTATATCCAACCAGCGGCAGGAAACCTTGACCAGGGAATACGGCTACACCACAGCTACGAACACCGAACACGGCCTCATCGCCCAAGTCACGTTGCGCCACCACAAAGACGGCCGCAACGAAATCATCAAAAGCGGCTATACCGCAACTTGGGTCAACAAGAAATCCGCCGCCGCTGCTGTTTTTGAGATTACTCCCGCCAACGCAGCTCTTGATAATCCCGGCGACTTCCCCCATATAACCCAAGCCGACCAACAACGTCTGCTCACTTGCCAGAAAAGCGTTGATACTCTTATGACTGCCCTTAAAGCTATGGCACCGCTGGCTGTCGAAAATTAACGCGGGCTCCGCCCGCAAGTGGTTATTCCAAGACGGCATTATCAGCCACATACGCATGAGTTTTTTGGCCAAGAGCGTACTGCTTGAGATAAGGTAATCCATAGGTTTCGGTAAATGTCGAATAGTCACTGGTTCCTAGATATTGAATCAAGTCCCCCTCATTTACCGATAGCCCCGAATCCTCAGCGATGGCTTGGACCACCAAAGCATAGGTTGCATTTTTCTTGACGAAATCAGTTTTGTTGACATTCATATAGACGCCGAGGAAATCATCCAGCGTCATCCCATAACTGTCCGCATAACCTTGATAGAGATCCACGACGGATTTTTCATAGTATTGTATCAGCTCGTCCGGCAAAGAGATCACCGTCACTTTTTCCGTCATACAATCCCAGACGTATTCATCAACGGCATTTTTTTGCAGCAATTCTTTGAGCCCTTCCTTCATGGCGGCAACGGTTTCCCAATTGTATGAATCGGCAAAAGCCGTCACGACGAAGTCATCTGTCAACTCCGGGATAACCGTTTCGGCGATATAGTTGATCGTTGTGACAAACACAGCCTCTTTGCCTTGCAGATCGGGGTTCTGCGAATAGACCTCAGGGAAAGTCACTTCCACGTTGAAGGTTTCACCCGGCATATGGCCGATAATCTGGACCAGAAAATCGTCAATGTACTCCAGGCTGCCGGCTGTAATTTCCGTCCCTGCCCCTCCTGTGGATCCACCGCTAAATTCAACGCCGTCAACACTTCCGACGTAATCAATATTGACTCTGTCACCGCCCGCCACCGCGCGGTTCTTAACTTGTTTAGGCTCGCCGTTCGCCGCCAGCGCATCATCGATTTCGGCTTGCAGCTTTTCATCCGAAATCCGGTGGATCTCACCCGGAACCGGCAACGCCTTATAGTCAAACAAAGTGACATAATCCATGGCTTTGATGTTTTTCCAGAAACCATTCTCGTCAATCCCGTCACTGGGCGAAAACCCGGTGTCTGTCGCGGTATCCTTCCCTCCCGCCAGAGCGATGACTAGGGCTAGACTGACGGCAACAACAACACAGACCGAGAAAAGAATAAGTAGGACCGTTTTATTGTCTTGCCAATTGTCAACCTGTGCCGTCTTGTCGGTGGGAGACACTTTCCCCACAGACTTATTCCCTTGGGAACTTCCGGCTCGGGCTGATTGAGCCTTGCCGGATTGGCCTGCCTTGTTGGTCTGAGTTTTGCCGGTCTGGCTTTTCTGGCCTGTCTGGCTTTTCTTGCTTGTCTGGCTTGTCTTGCTTGTTTGGCTTGTCTGGCTTTTCTGGCCGGGCTGAGTCTTGCCGGTCTTACTTGTCTTGCCGGCGTGGTTTCCGGAAGAAACCTTTTTGTCGTTTTGGTTTTTCACGTCACTACTCCATTCTGTTTTATCAATTATAATGCAACTGCGGTATCAATTCAACAGCGATGTCAATGCAACCGCGATATCAATGCAACCGCGATAAATTCAATTCAACCCGATCCATTCTGCAATATCCTCGCAGACAGCAGGATCAACACGGCCGGATACAAGATACTCCTCAGTATCCGGGTTGTCTCCCCCGGTAGAAAGCATGAATAAGTGGTTGAGACCGCTGTAAAGCTTGGTGGTCATATGGGGCCGCTCCTTAGCTAAGGCAACATACTCCTCGAAATCTTTTTCTGTTACCTGAAAATCTTTCGATCCTTGCAACACAAGCACCGGATAGGCTGATTGCTCCAAGAACCCCCTAGCCGGATACCTGACCATTTCCGCGAAGTACCACGCAGGCAAAGTGAAAAGCGTCTCCTGTTTGGCCTCCGCCTCTGTCATCTCCCCCACTTGTAACCAGCGGGCATATTCGTCCGCAACATCTTTCAGCAAAGCCTGCCTTTCCTCCCAAGGCATCTGATCAATGAAATACAGGTTCTGATCATAAATAATATCCACCAGGCTACGCATACTCCCCGCCAGAATAATAGCGCCCGACGCCTTTGTCTCGTCGACGATCCTAGGAGCAAGCATACCGCCTAATGAATGGCCCAGGACATAGATTCTTGCCGAATCCACCCGGGAATCCCCGGCCAATACCTCCCAAGCCGCCACAGCATCTTCTATAGATTCTTGAACCACCGTCAATTCAACCCCCAACCTGCTGAGTTCTTCACCATAACTGAACGTCCGCTTGTCATACCGCAAAACCGCAATACCTCTTTCCGCCAACCCATAGGCGAGATCACGAAAAGGTTTGTTCCCATAAATCGTCTCATCCATATCCGTGGGACCGGAACCCTGAACCAAAACAACCGCCGCAACGGGGGTGCTGTCGTTAGCCGGAAGGGTCAGCTTGCCACGAAGAGGATACCCTGTCCCGGCATCAATTGTGATATCTTCCTCCACAACCCCCTCCGGCAATGCCACGGCTTCTTCCCGCACAGCATAATCAAACCAAAGTCCGTCGATTTTTTTGCTTTCATTAATCACCACACGGACAAGCATACCCCGGTCTTCATGGTTAACCATAAAAATATAGATATGATAATTCCCGTCAAAAGTATAGTCTGTTCTGACGATTTCCTGATAAGCTCCGGTGTTTTTCACGACGCCCCTATACGCTCTGCGCAAGGCGTTGGCCGTCATCGTGTCGTGCATGGCCTCACTAAAAAAAGTCGCACAGACAGCATAATGGTCCCTGACCAAATTGTAAACGAACTTCTCGGCAATTATCCCTACAGGATCCTCCGCGTTGTATTCTTCAAAAGGCTGCGAATTCGCCGGCGGGGTTTCCCGACACCCTGCCAGAAACACGACCATCAGGACGACGAACACGAAGCTGACCAATCCCAAAGATGCCCATCTCCCGAACGAGCCTTTTTTCATAATCCCCACACCTCCAAGGTCATATATTCTGATGATTGTCAATCGTTCTCTCTTTACCCATTGTCAATCATCCCTTGCCAATTGTCAATTTTTTATATTGGCAAATAATACCTGTTGATCTTTGGGGATTGATTGCGTAAGCTAATATAGAGCTGCCTTTGTATCAAATTGAATAGGGGGATAATTTATGATTTGCGAGAGATGTGGCATGCAAAATCGTGATGACAATCAGTATTGCAGCTACTGTAATCAATCTTTGGCCAATACCAACAGCTACGCCCGCCCCTCAAATCAACCAACCGAGAGGCAATCGGATTTTGGGCCGTCGGATTATGGGCAATCGAATTATGGGCAGTCTGGTTATAAACCGGGGGCTTATGGACAGACGGGGTACGGCCAGACCGATTATGAGCCACCTGAAGACTTTGATGAAGCAGATACCCATGTCACAACCTTGGGATGGATCGGACGGTTTATCCTTCTCTGCATCCCGGTGGTCGGTTTTATCTTTCTTTTTGTCTGGGCTTTTGGAAACAATCCCCGAAGATCACTGAAGACTTTTGCCAGAGCGAATCTGGTCCTGACGGCTATATCAATCGTTTTGGGCGTTATCGCTGGTGCTGTTATCGTCAGCCTGGGCTACAGCATGCTGGATATAGGCTTCTAATTCAAAACATACTTTGTCCGCAAACGGCATATGCATTATCCGGAACCAATCGAATAACGCAGGAGGGAGAACAGTGCGCGTTATTGTTGAGCATCCGGATTTTCTGTATGTTAACCGTCAAAGCAGACGCCTATCGTTAATCGTCTTATTTTTAATCGTCTTATTTTTGATCGCTGTTCTGGCTGTGTTGATCCCCTTGTGGAATAAGATCACAAGCGAAGACGTTTTAGCCGGCGAAACCATTCGCGTTCTGATGCCTTCCGGCAAAGTCAATATCATGAACCTAGAAGACTATCTCATCGGGGTGGTGGCGGCAGAAATGCCGGCGGCCTTCGAGCCGGAGGCTCTGAAAGCACAGGCCGTCGCTTCCAGAACATTTGCGGCACGGCGTGCCGACAGTGCCAGGGCCAATGGCGACGATTACGACGTTGACACAACCACCGCCACACAAGTCTGGCTTTCTGACCAGCAGCTGCGTGAACGCTGGGGGGCCGCATACACGGAATACCGGGTCAAAATAGCCGCTGCCACCCGGCAAACCGCCGGAGAGGTTCTGATGTTTGACGACACTTTGGCGACGACGGTTTTTTTTAGCAACACAGGAAGGCTGCCCACCGAAAACTCAACCGATGTTTGGGGAGGCAGTTTCAGTTACCTGAGCAGCGTCCCCTCCCCGGAAACCGTGACACCCGATGACTATGTACGCCAGAAGAACGTGAGCAAAGAAGACTTTATGCATGCTTTGGGCCTCAATCCGAAGCAGACTCTCCAACCCTCTGATCTGAAGGTTCTGGAACGTACGAAAGCCGGCCGCATCGCGACCCTGTCCGTTGCCGGTCAAGCCATGAAAGGAACAGATTTCCGGCGAGCCCTGGACTTGGCTTCGACAGACATTGAATGGAAGATCGTCGGCGATCAGATCGTCTTCACAACATATGGCAGCGGCCACGCCGTCGGATTATCCCAGTACGGCGCTCAGAATATGGCCCTCAGCGGGAAGACGTACCAAGAGATCCTGACCCATTATTATCAGGGAACCCAGTTGGAGTCGGCGTATTTTCTGTGAAGGAACTAATGCGGTCTTCGACCGCAAGTATCCAGTATTCAGGATTCAGGATTCAGAATGTGGATTTTCTTGTTCTTTTTTGACGCTTCGCGTCCGTAAGGGACTAAGCGACTATCCTGTCTCCTCTCCGTTATCCCCGGAAATTCTTATCCCGAACAGACCTTTCGATATCCCGTTTCGCGTCCCGCTCGGCGACGTCTTGGCGCTTATCATAGAGCTTTTTACCCTTGCATAAACCAATCTCGATTTTGGCCATACCGCGGGTTAAATAGAGTTTAAGCGGAATCAGCGTCATCCCCTGCTTCTGAACCGCTGCCGCCAGCTTGATGATCTCTTTCCGGTGAAGCAGCAGTTTCCTTTGCCGAAGGGGTTCATGATTGAAGCGATTCCCCTGCTCATAAGGGCTGATATGCACAGCGTTCAGCCACATTTCCCCATCAGCAACCTCGGCGTACCCATCCTTCAGATTGACACGCCCGGCACGAATCGACTTGATCTCTGTCCCGGTCAAAATGATGCCGGCTTCCACTTTGTCCTCAATGAAATAATCGTGCCGCGCACGACGGTTCTCGCTGATAACCTTAATACCTTCGGCCATATCCGTTTCCTTTCTTCTCGCAGGAAAGCGGCCGTCATGTATGATCGTCCCCGGGTTTATGCCGATTCCCCGACTGTTTTTTGGCATTGCGGTTGTCGTTAACAAATTGACTTTCCGCCACAGTCGGGCCACCTTTGGCTTTTCGTTTCCGAACCTCTTTGGGATCAATCTGAGAATCCTTCGCCATACAACACCCCTCCGTAAGGAAAAATTACCGAATCCGGTTAATCTTAGCCTTTTCACCGGAGGCCGGTTTTATGCATCGGCTCGGATCACGCTCTCGACACGTAGCTCCCCGTGCGGGTATCAATAATTAACATTTCACCTTCATTGATGAAGAACGGCACCTGTACCACAGCCCCCGTCTCCATAACAGCTGCCTTGGAACCCCCGGTCGCCGTATCACCCTTGACACCGGGTTCTGTCTCAGTAACCCGCAGCTCAACGGAATTAGGCATGTCCACCCCAATAACCTCGCTACCATGGAGCAGGACCCCCAGGTTCATATTCTCCTTGAGCCATTTGACCGAATCGCCAATCTGGGCAGCCGTCAATGTCATTTGCTCATAATTCTCATTATCCATCACAACAAAAAGCCCATCTTCTTCCTTATACAGAAACTGCATCTCCCGGCGATCCAAATGAGCACGTGCCACCCGCTCACCGGCATTGAACTTCTTCTCCACGACGCCGCCACTTTTAACATTGCGGATTTTTGTACGGACAAACGCAGCACCCTTGCCCGGCTTAACATGTTGAAACTCAACAATCTGATAGACCTCCCCATCTAACTCGATGGTCAGCCCAGTTTTAAAATCGTTTGATGAAATCATGTCACCCTCCTACGCTTACAAATCTGTTGTTTATCGTCCGCGACGATGGGTTCATCCCCACTATCTATATTATAATGAACTGCTTCGGGGCTCGTGTCAAGACCTCCGCTTCCTTTTCCGTAACCACCGCCATATCTTCAATACGAACACCGCCCCAACCGGGAACATATATCCCCGGCTCAACCGTCACCACCATTCCCGGCAGCAACACGGTCTCATCCCTGGTATTCAACCGGGGTTCTTCATGAACCACAATCCCCAGCGCGTGCCCCAACCCGTGTCCGAAATGGGATTCGTACCCCGCCTCAGCAATGACAGCCCGGGCGCAGGCATCCACCTCCCGACCGGTTTTACCGGCTATCAGAGCCTTCAACCCCGTCTCCTGAGCTCTCAGAACAATATCGTAGATTTCGCGCTGCCGCGCCGTCGGTTCCCCCAGACACACCGTCCGGGTCATATCCGAACAATATCCGTTCAACTTAACACCAAAATCCAGCGTCAACAGATCCCCCCGACTCAAAACACGTTCCGACGCCAGAGCATGCGGCATTGACGACCTCGGCCCGGAAGCTGCGATAAAATCAAAAGAACACCCCTCAGCCCCCCACGCCCGCAAAGCAACTTCCAAAGCCAAGGCAACCTCCTTCTCCGTTTTCCCCGGCTGAATCTGCCCCAAAATATAGGCAAACCCCCGATCTGTCAAAGCTGCCGCCTGCTTCATGAGCTCCAGTTCCCAACAATCCTTAACCTGTCTTAACCGTGCCAGCATCTGAGAGATCCCGACCGGCTCGCACTCAGACAACCATTCCCCATAATCCTCATAGAGCCGCCAACTCAAAAAATCCTCTTCCAGACCCATGGAGAGACGGGTTTGAGGAGCTCCCTTAAGCCATCCCTTCTCCCGCAAAAAACCCACCGCCAACTCACCGCGCTCCGAAGCCAGCTCAACGATTTCGCAAGGGACCGCCTGGGTTTTCGCCTGCTCAACATAACGGAAATCTACAAATAAACAGGCATGCTCCTGATCCACGAACAGAATCCCTGCCGATCCCGCAAACCCACTCAGATAGAAAATGTTTTCCGGCGAACAGACGAGCAAAGCCTCCACGCCTTCCCTCTCCATTGCCCGACGCACCCGCTCAAATCGCTGTGTCAGGACCCCCTGCCGGCCATCACCTGATTCCTTATTGTTAATCACAACAATGCCCTTTCCGTTGCTCATACTTCTTGTTTTCGTACTCCATTAATCTTAACATACATCAATCTCAGCATCCAGCAATCTTGTTCCCAAACCACAGCATCATCAGTCAATAATACCGTCTTCCCTATGAGCGGGGGGCCCCCGCAGTTCCCTTATCGGGAACCCCTTGACAGCAACCCCTTTTCATCTTATAGTAAGTTGTCAGCAAATTATTATACCCATGCGGGCTTCGCCCGCAAGGCACAACCGGGAATCGTCCGCAGGCCGGAGGAAAAAACCATGCCAAACACCGGGGTTATCGCCAGAGGAATCGTAACACCGATATTTAAACAAGGAGACGACTTGATCGCGCTCATCTGCGATAGTCTGTTCAACGCCGCCGAGAGAGACGGCTTCACCCTGAACCACGGCGATATCGTCGCGGTCACCGAGGCGGTCGTCGGCCGCACGCAAGGCAATTACGCCACCTGCAGCCAGATCGCCCAAGACATCCGCGCCAAATTCGGCGGCGGCACCCTCGGTATCGTATTCCCCATACTCTCCCGCAACCGTTTCGCCACCGTGCTCACCGCCATCGCCCAAGGCTGCGACAATCTTATTATCCAGCTCTCCTACCCCGCCGACGAAGTCGGTAACAAACTTCTGGACATCTCCGCCTGTGACGAGAAAAACGTCAACCCGTACACAGACAGCTTTACGGAAGCACAGTTCCGCGAAATATTCGGCATGAACACCATCCACACCTTCACAGGCATCGATTATATTGAATACTACAAAAGCCTCGCCCCCGGCTGCGCCATTGTCTTCTCCAACGATCCCACTCACATTTTGCGGTATTCAAACAACGTCCTCTGTTGCGACATACACACAAGAATGCGAACCCAAGCCCGTATCAAAAAAGCCGGCGGCTACTGTCTGCGTTTGGATGAAATCATGACGGGCCCGGTATCCGGCAGCGGGTACAGCGAATACGGCCTCTTAGGCTCAAATAAAGCAACCGAGGACTCTGTCAAACTCTTTCCCCGGGACACCAAACCATTTGTCACATCCCTCCAAGCAGAACTCAAACGCCGCACAGGTCAGACCCTGGAAGTCATGGTTTACGGTGACGGCGGTTTCAAGGATCCCGTCGGCGGCATCTGGGAACTGGCCGACCCCGCGATTTCGCCGGCTTACACAGAGGGCCTCTCCGGCACACCCAACGAACTCAAAATCAAATACATCGCCGACAACGACTTAGCCGATGTCAGCGGCGACGAACTCACAGAAAAAATCCGTGACCGCATCCGCAACAAGGACATGAACCTCGTCGGTCGCATGACCGCTGAAGGCACCACGCCGCGTCGTATCCACGATTTGGTCGGAAGCCTGTGCGACCTCGTCTCCGGCAGCGGCGACCGAGGCACGCCGGTGGTCTTAGTCCAAAACTACTTCAAGAATTACGCAGACAACTAATGCGGTCTTCGACCGCAAGTATCCAGTATTCAGGATTCAGGATTCAGAATGTGGATCTTCTTGTTTTTTATTGATGTTGTTGCAACCTAAGCGACTAAGGCGGGCGTTGCCCGCAAGTCATACAGGCCCCTTCACTTCCTCCCCACCACTCTCTCCAAAAACCGTAATACCTTCAAAACCGGCAGCTCCCTGCCCGGCACAGGCGTCACCAAAATCGTCTTAACCCCG